>JAFYYI010000072.1 GCA_017557665.1 Muribaculaceae bacterium
CTAGCTACAACCAGGACACCGATTGGTATCCCGGCAACGAATATGTGGATATTATTGCCCGCGACCTGTACGGCTGCAACGCCGCGCAGAACAAGCAGGAGTTTGATGAAATTCAGGCTACCTATAGCGGCAAGATGGTTATCTTGGGCGAGTGTGGCGTTAACGGTAACACTAGCTTTGCTAACATTTCCGACATCTGGGGTGCTGGAGCCAAGTGGGGTTCGTTCATGGTGTGGTATGGCAGCAACTTTACCAGCGATACTTGGTGGAAGAACGCCATGACCAATGCCTATGTCATTAACCGTGACCAGTTGCCTGATCTCAAGTAATGGCTTGACATTATAGTGAAATCTAATGCAGGGAGGGCACCCGATGACGCCCTCCCTGTTTTTTTGTAGGTGTATCTTAAAACAACTATAATAATATAACCGCCCGTTGCACGGTTAAGTTACCGAGTCCGAATTATGACACGCCATCAATAATTGCTGATTCCTCTTTATTTATACACGTTGACAATCGAGTCGGCAACTTGTTCCATCGTCCACTTGAAGGTGGCCTCGCTGCGGTCGGCTCCATCAACGAGCAACATCCACTGGAATGCAGCGGCACCGTACCTCTTGCACAGGCGGCTCATGTCGCCAGCTTGCTTGCCAGCCTCGGCCTTTTGTGCGGGGGTGCTGTTCTGGTTGATGGTAATTTCGCCGGCACCGTTGGTGCCAAACTCGCCGATGATAATGGGATATCCCTTTGAGATGAAGTAGGTTTCCAAATCCTTGAACATGCTCTTGAGGTACTCGCGGCATTCGTTGGTCCAGGTCATGTTGTAGATGTGCAACCAATCCCAAGGATCATAGGAGTGAACCTCGACGGCGATGTGGCTCTGGTTGCCGCAGGGGTCGGTGGGGATGGTAAGACCGTTCATCACGGCGGTACCATGGGCAGCAGCATAAGTCGAAACAATCAGGTTCCTGTAGGTGTTGTTGCTACCGGTGGCGCGCACTGCTTCGACAAACTTGGCTGCATGCTGGTTCACGTACTCGAGATCGGACAGATTACTCGGCTGGTTCCACTGCTGGGCAGCGTTGAGCATCTCGTTATAGCCTTCAAAGAGCAGGTGATGGTCGTAGTTTTTGAAGCGATTGGCAATCTGTGTCCACAGCTTGGCATAGCGGTCGAGTTGCAGCGTCGGGCTGGCGACAACCCATGCGGCATTGTGGGCACCGGTGTCGTGGTGCACGTTGAGGATGCAATACATGCCCTGGTTGATGACATAGTCAACAACCTCCTGCACGCGGTTCATCCAAGCCTCGTCCACGTTGCCCTGGTCATCCATGTGCTGGTACCAGGTCACGGGAACGCGGATGCCCTTGAAACCTTTCTCCTTGAAAGCCTGCATCAGGTGGGCGTCGGTGATGGGCTGACCCCATGCGGTCTCATATCTGTAGGGTTCCTGATGGTCACCAATCCAGTCGCCGTAGCTGTCGAGCGTATTGCCCAGGTTCCAGCCCGGGGCCATGTTGATGACAGCCTGGGCTGCCGACTCGTGTCCGTCGGGGGCATTGGGGTTGGGCAACTCGGTCTTCTTGGTGGTGAAGTTCAGTGAATAGGCCGCTGCTGCCACGCCTTCGGTGTTCTTGATGACTCCGGCGGGAATGGTGATGGTCACGGCCTGGCCCTCTTCGGCACAGGTGGCGGTAAGCATCAGGTCGGCTTTCATGGTGCGCACGTTGCTGATGGTGGCTCCGGTAGCCTGAATCTTGCTGATGTCACTTGCCGCCATGGTGATCGTCTTGTCGTAGGTGATGGTCACGTTGATGGCGCCAGGTTCTACTGTCGTCGAGCCCTTTTCGGGCGATGTGCTGACCACAGCAGGAGCTGCCTGTGTGGGTTTATCAGGTTCGTCGCTGCCGCTGCAGGCCGAGAAACCGAGGGTCAATGCGGCCAGCAGGATGAATGTTAAAAATTTCGATTTGTTCATAAAGCTATATTATTGTTTGATTATTTGTCGGTACGGAAAGGAACAACGGGCAGACCGCGCATGTTCTTGAGGTTTCCAATTTGGAATGACTTGAAGCAGTAGCGCACTGCCACTGGTTCGGGCACTTCGCTCGAGGATACCATGATTGACTTGTGGTCGCCGTTGAGCGTGGCCTTGGCGGTCTTGAATTGACCGTCGGCACCGGCTATCTCAAAGCCCTCGATGTCCTGCCAGGGCGAGAGGCCCTCGTCGGCATTCTTGAAGAATACCTCGACTTCTTTGCCTTTGATTTGCATGTGGTCATACTCGGGCGACTCGCAAGCGATGCTCTTGTAGCCGTAGGTGCGGTTCAGGGCCATATAGGCCAAGCGGTTGCCCACCTCACGCTTTTGTGCGGGATGTATCTGGTTGATCTCGTAGGGCTTGACCAGGTCGTTGGTCGAGACGATGCCGCAGTTTTCGATAATCTGGGCAGCAGTGTGCTGGGCTTCACGCAACAGCGGTGAACTCAGCCATTCGCCATAGCCGCCCCATGGTGCGATTTCCACTTGATAGAACGGCAGCTCTTCGGCTGTGCCGCCAAAGTCCTTGCGCCAGGAGTCAACCATGTCTTTCAAGCGCTGGGCATAGGTCTGGTCCTTGCCCACGTTGGATTCACCCTGATACCAGATGAATCCGCGGATGGTGTAATGGCGCAGGGGGTGCAGCATGCCGTTATACATGATGACGGGGGTGTAGTAGTGCCACCAGGTACCTTTCCAGCCTTCTTTTTGCTCCTTGGCGATATCGATGTCATCATAGGTCTTGACGATTTCCTCGGGAACCCAACCTTCGACTTTCGAGCCGCCCCAAGCGCAGGCAATCACGCCCACGGGGATGTCGAGCACGCGTTGCAGCATCTGGCCGAAGAAGAAGCCTGTTGCGCTCATCCACGGAGCGGTCTCGGGCGAGGGCACCTGCCACTTGCCGGGCACTTCCTCGACGGGCTTGGTTTGTCCGTTTTGCTTGATTTGCGCGATGCGCAGCCAGCGGTTCTCACTCGCTGTGGCGATGACCTCGTTGGAGTTCTCAACGGGACAGTTCCAAAATCCGTTCAGGGGCATCTCCATGTTTGATTGTCCCGAGGCGAACCACACCTCGCCGATGAGCACGCGCTCCAGCACAACCTGTTGACGGCCGTTTTCCATGAGCGTGATGCGGTGTTCCTGTTTGGCGGCAGCGGGTGTGGGCAGCATCAGTGACCAGTTGCCGTTCTTGTCGGCTTGGGTCGTCACCGGCTGGCCCAGCCAGTCGGCATCGGCGCTCACGGTGGCATCAGCATTGGCTTTGCCCCACAAGCGGGCCTGGGTGCGTTGTTGCAGCACCATGTCATTACCAATGATTTCGGGCAGCTTGATGGCCGCTTGGGCCGTTGCCCATAATGCTAGCAGCAATAGTAAACTTAAGTTTCTTTTCATTGTGTCGATTATTTGAATTCTTGTTATGTACTAGATGATGATTTTGGTCTTGCGGTATTTCTTGCGGAACTCCGAGGGGCTGCAGCCTTTGCCTTTCTTGAACTGGCGGTTGAAGTTGCTCAACGTGTTAAAGCCGCAGCTGTAGCTGATTTCGGCAATGGTGCTCGTGGTGTCGACAAGCATTCGGGTGGCATAGCCCAGTCGCACGTCGATGATATAATCGTTGAGCGTCTTGCCGGTGCGTAGTTTGAAGAAACGCGAGAAGGCGCTCGGCGTCATGCCGACCATGTCGCACAGTTGCGTGAGGCGCAACGGCTCCATGTAGTGCGCGTCGATGTAGTTCTTCACCTTGAGCACACGGCGCGAGTCGCTGGTCACGGGCACTTGGGCAAAGGCCGACGATGAGAGCTCGGTGGCTTCGCCTTTGGACAGCTCATACAGGATGTCGAGCAGCTCCAGCACGGCCACAAAGCCCTCTTTAATGCTCGACAGGTTGGTGAGCTGGCGATAAACCCGCATGATGGATGACATGGGGAACGACAGGCCCTTGCGCGCCCGCACCAGCATCTTGTAGATGGAGTCAAACGGGTTGGTCAGGAATGCGCTGTTCTCGCGGTCAAAATCCAGGCGGAACTGAATCGTGATTTCGTGGATGTCGGTTGCCGGGCGGCCGTTCTGCTCCCACGCGTGTTCCAGTTCGGAACTGGTGATGAGCACGAGGTCATAGGGACCTATCACCTCGTTGCTGTCGCCTACCACACGCAGGCAGCCGGCGGCATTCTCCACAAAGTTCAGTTCCATCATATTCATCATGTCATGACAGTGGATGGGATAGTTGAACTCGCTCTTGTAACGGTCGGCGACATACATGAAGTCCCTGTCGCCCAGCGGTGTGATTTCGTGCAGAACTTTAGTGTCAGATTTCATCGTCTTGTCCTTTCTGGTTCTTTAACCTGTTTCAATACTCTTGGTAGCCGAAGTTGGTGAAGTCGGCGTAGGATTCCTTGGAGCCCTGTGCGTACAAAGCCAGGACAACGCCCGTGAAGCCTCCGGCCATCTCGGTGCTCAACAGTGTGCAGCTCTGGCTGCCCAGCTCGTGCCAGGTCTTGCCACCGTCGGTCGAGCATTCATATCGGTAGAGGAGGCCGTCGTTGGAGATGCGCAGCCTGGCTTTAGACTGGTCTAGTTTGTAGGTCTTGATGTCGCTCATCGTCTTGAGGCGGCAATCCAGTTTCACGATCAGTTCGCCGTTCTGGCGGGTGCAGGACAGCGATTGCCATCCGTCATCAATTTGGTAGACGATGATTCCGGCTTCGTCTCCCTCGTTGATATGGGTCGCATCCACATCGACCTGTACGGTCATGCGTTCGCTTGTCTGACGCATGCCGATGAAGGTTGGATGGTCGGTCTTGGCCACGGGTTGCCCGGCATGCAGGCGCAGGCGGCCGTCAGTACGTTCATAGTTGGCCTCGATGGGGCTCTGCATGTGCATCCACATGGGACGCTCGGGCCAGGCTATGAGGTCCTCGTGGGTGACGGTTCGCAGCCTGCGCACAGGTGTGCCTCCCAGGTCGGCTTGCATCAGCGTGTCGATGGGTTCACCGCCGTTCACAACAGGCCATTCGCCCTCGGGCCACTGTACGGGAGCCAGAAAGGCCTCGCGGCCCAGGTGGTGATAGCTGCCGCCAAAGTTGCGGTAGGCCAGGAAGGCCACCCACCACGAGCCGTCGGGGGCCTGCACAAAGTCACCGTGTCCCGTGCCCTGCACCTGCAGGACTTGGCCCTTCTGGCTGCAGTTGGTCATGATGGGATTGTCGGGATTGGAGATGTAGGGACCCTCAATATTCTTGCTGCGTGCAATGGTGAGCGAGTGGGCCAGTTCGGTGCCGCCTTCCGAGATGAGCAGATAGTAGTAGCCGTCTTTCTTATAAATGTGCGGTGCCTCGGGATAACGGCCGCCGTCGCCGCACCACAGGGCAACGCTCTCAGTGAGCTGTTCGCCCGTCTTGTCATCGATTTCGCACAGCCAGATTTTGTCACCGGGGTTGCTCACCATGTAGCAATGGCCGTCTTCCCAATAGAGCGACGGGTCGATGCCCTGTTGCTTGAGCCAGATGGGCTCACTCCACGGGCCGTGTGGGTCGGTGGCGGTGACCATGAAATTGCCGCCATTGCCCACATTGGTAGTAATCATGTAGAAGGTGCCCTCGTGATAGCGGATGGTGGTGGCATAGATGCCCAGCCATGACGAGGCTTGATTGAGCGGCAGCTGTGATTCGCGGGTGAGCACGTTGCCGATTTGCTCCCAGTTCACCAAGTCGGTGCTGTGATAGATGGGCACGCCGGGGAAGTACTGGAATGTGGAATTGACGACATAGTAGTCATTCCCCACACGGCAAATCGACGGGTCGGGGTTGAAACCCGGTATGACGGGATTCAGATAGGCTCCCGCAGGTTGTGCCGTGAGCTGCAACGCCATTACGATGCCAGCCGCGAGCCATATCAATCGATGAAACTTCATTTAGCGCTTAACTGGTTATTAATAACTGAATTCAACGTGGCAGTCCTCGTCGCTGGAATTGCTGCTCACATAGGCGCGGAATTTTCCGGGTTCAACGGTCCAGTCATGGATGGTCTCACTGTAATACTTCAGATCATCGAGCGTGATGGTGAACTCGGCCGTCTTGGTCTCGCCAGGAGCAAGGTCGAGTTTGACGAAGTTCTTGAGTTCCTTGCGTGGACGGTCGACGCTACACTCCAGGTCGCTGATGTAGAGTTGGACGATTTCCTTGCCTGCCACCTTGCCCGTGTTGGTCACCGGCACGCTTAGCGTGATGGGGGTGTCGTTGGTGATATGGGCCGAGGTGAGGGTAGGCTCACCGTACATGAAGGTGGTATAACTCAGGCCGTAGCCGAACGGGAACTGCGGCTCAATCTTGCGGGTGTCGAAGTGGCGGTAGCCGATGTAGATGCCCTCGCTGTAATAGACCTGCTTGTTCTCGCCGGGATAGGCCTTGGTGCCGTATTTATAGTAGGGATAATCCTCGATGGTCTTGGCGAAGGTGACGGGCAGTTTGCCGCTGGGGTTGACCTTGCCGCTGAGCACGCCAGCCAGTGCGTCACCACCCATCGAGCCCAAGTACCAGCAATGCAGCAGGCCCTTGATTTTGTTGAGCCAAGGCATCGCATAGGGGTTGCCGCCAAAGGTGATGACAATCATATTCTTCTGGATTTTGGCCAGGCCTTCGATGAGTTCGTTCTGCTCGAATGACAGGTCATAGCCCAGACGGTCGCCGTTCTCGCAGTCTTCCTTGTGGTTCTTGTTCAAGCCGCCGATGTAGATGATGAGGTCGGCATTCTTGGCCTTGCGCAAGGCCTCTTCTCTCAGACGTACGCGCTCAGAGGGGTCGACTTCGTCGACATGGTCATACATGGCACGGCCCGAGAGATAACCCTGGGCATAATCCACCTTGTCGCCATAGAGTTTCTTGATGGCCTCGAGCGGACTGATGTCGCGCAGGGTCTTGAGCTCCGATGAGCCGCCGCCCTGAGTGAGGCTGCGAGTGGCATTCTCGCCCACGACGAGAATCTTCTTGTAACGCTCGGGGGCGATGGGCAGGATGTTCTTCTCGTTGCGCAGCAGGGTGATGCCTTCCTCGCCGATGGCTAGACAGGCCTCGTAGTGATCCTCGCTGCACTGCTTGCCGATGGCCTTGTCGGGGTTCATGCAGGTGCGGAACATGGTGCGCAGCACGCGTCGAACCTTGTCGTCAAGATAAGACTCGTCGAGTTTGCCTTCTTTGATGAGTGTCTCGAGTGGACGGGCCATATAGTAGTCGTCGTAGGTATATTCCGATTCTCTGGTCTTGCCGTCGGTATAGGAGCCCATCTCGATGTCAAGGCCTCCCGTGGCGGCTTGCCAGGTGTCGGTCGTGCCGCCCCAGTCGCTGATGACGGCGCCGTCAAATCCCCACTGGCGCTTTAGGATGCCGTTGAGCAGCGAGTCGTTGTTGCAGCAGTGGACGCCCTGCCACAGGTTATAGCTGCCCATGACGCTCCACACGTGAGCCTCCTCAACGGCTTTCTTGAAGGCGGGCAGATAGATCTCGTTGATGGCACGCTCGCTGACGTTGACATTGGCAGCAAAGCGGTCCACCTCCTGGTTGTTCAAGAAGAAGTGCTTGATGCAGCATGCCACGCCGTTGGCCTGGGCTGCCTTGATGTAGGGCACTACCATTTCGCCAGCCAGATATGGGTCTTCGCCCATATATTCAAAGGCGCGGCCGTTGAGCGGCAGGCGGGCCATGTTCACGCCGGGGCCCAGCAAGATGTCCTTGCCGCGGAAGGCAAACTCCTCGCTCAAGGCGTTGCCGTAGAGGGCCGACAGGTCGCGGTTCCAAGTCGCTGCCAGGCAGGTGAGCGACGGGAAGGCCACGATGCTGTCGTTGGTCCACTGGGCGGGCGACCAAGTGTTCCATTCAAGTTCCTCGCGCACGCCGTGAGGGCCGTCGTCCATATTGAGTTGGCGGATGCCCAGTCGGGGCACGCCAGCGCTGGTGAACTTGCTCTGGGCATGAATCACTTGGATTTTCTCATGCAGCGTCATGCGCGACAGGGCGTCTTCTACGCGTTGCTCGAGGGGCGCACTGCTATCCAGGTAAATCGGCTTCGTTTTTTGTGCCGAGACGGTGGTCGTTGCCAGCATCAGAACTATGGCAATGGTCGAAATTAATCTCTTCATTATCTCTTGTTTTGGTTATTGGTTATCGTCTCTTGTTATTAGCTCACACGTTATAATTTAACGGTCACTTGCTTGCCGTTGTACTCTACCATCTGCCCTGAGGGATTCTCGAGGTCGAGCTCGCGGGGATTGTCGCGGGTGATGACAACGACATTGAAGCGGCGCTGCTTGAGCATGCCCTTGAACGAGCCCTTGCGTTCGCCAATGGTGAGCGTGCGCGTGGCTTCGTCGTAGTTGAAGTCGATGGTGGCATATTTGCCTATCTCGTAGTTGTAGTTGGTGCCCTCGTCCTCGTAGAGCTGGAACTGGCCGTCGGCACCTGTGTAGATATACAGGTTGATGAGCTCGGCGGGCTTTTCGTCACACCACTGCATCTCGGGGCCGAAGGGGATGATGCTGCCTTCGCGCACAAACACGGGCATCGTCTCATAGGGAGCGTCAACCACCAGCTTCTGGCCGCCTTCGATATACTGGCCGCTGTACAGGTCATACCAGCCGCACTGCTTGGGGAAATAGACCTGGCGGTTGCGGGCCTTGTAGGTGGCGACGGGGCAGGCCATAAAGGCGGGGCCGAACATCCACTGGTCAGGGATGTCGAGCACGTTCTTGTCGTCGGCAAAGTCCATCACCAATGCGCGCATGAGCGTGTAGTCATTGAAGTGTGCCCAACCGGCCATTGAGTAGAGGTAGGGCATCATGCGGTAACGCAGTTTGTGATAATAGACGATGCTGTTGTAGGCGGGATGACCCTCGGGGGCGATGTTCCACACTTCGCGCAGGGGCCATTGGCCGTGGGCACGGTACAGGGGAATGAAGCATCCGAACTGGTTCCAGCGGGCTTGCAGCTCGCGCCACTCGGTGAGGTCTCTATTCTCTTGGCCCGTGTTGTCAAACAGCTGCTGTGCGGCCACATAGCGGTTCTCGACGCAGAAGCCGCCCTGGTCCATGCCCCAGAAGGGGATGCCCGACATTGAGAAGTTGAGGCCTGCAGTCATCTGGGCCCTCATGTCTTCCCAACGGGTGCCGATGTCGCCGCTCCATGTGGCAGTTGAGTAGCGTTGTTCGCCTGCAAAGCCGCTGCGGGTAAGCAGGAACACGCGCTTGTTGTTACCCGTGGCACGCTGGCCGTTATAGATGGCGTCGGCGTTGACGATAGAGTAGGCGTTGAAATATTCGGTCGATGAACCCAGGGCCGTGGGGCCTGACAGGGCTTTGCGGTACCACATGGGCGTGCAGTCGCGTATGTTGGGCTCGCTGGCGTCCATCCACCAGGCGTCGATGCTCTGGCCGTATTTGGTGTACAGGTTGTCATCCATCTGTTTCCAGAACAACTTGCGGGCACCTGCGTCATAGGCATCATAGAACGAGCCGCGGAATCCCAGCCAGTCGTGGATGTCGTCCTTGATGGCCTGCTTGTAAATCCAGCCTTTGGCGTCGAGGGCCTTGTAGTTGTCGACGGTCTCATAGAATTTGGGCCAGACGCTGATCATGAAGCGGCCGCCCATGGCGTGTACCGAGTCGAGCATGGCCTGTGGGTTGGGGTAGCGCGCAGCCTCAAAGGTGTGGTCGCCCCAGTTCTCCAGTTTCCAGTAGTTCCAGTCCTGCACAATGTTGTCGATGGGGATGCGGCGGTTGCGGAACTCGGCAAGCGTCTGCTCGATGTCTTGCGAACTCTTGTAGCGCTCGCGGCTCTGCCAGAAGCCCAGCACCCACTTGGGATATAACGAAGCCTTACCCGTGAGGGTGCGGTAACCCGAGATGATTTCGTCAAAGCTCTTACCGGCGATGAAGTAGTAGTCCATGTCGCGGCTCATCTCGCTCCACACGGTGAGTTGCTCGCGTTCGGCAGCGCTGCGGGGGGTCGACACGCGCAGTCCGCAATAAGACACGTCGCCGTCGGGTTGCCACTCAATGCGCAGCTGAGTCTTTTTGCCTGAAGGCACCTGAGCGGTAAATTTCCATGCGTTGGGGTTCCATGCCGTGCGCCAGCGCTCGGGAACCACTTCCTCGCCGCCAATGTACACCTTGATGTAGCCGGCATAGTAGAGGATGAACTGGCGCAGCGTCTCGCTCACGCGTCCCTTGGGCTCGATGAAGCCTTCATAGACCACCGTCGCGCCGTTCAGGGCAAAACCCTTCGGCAGGTTCTTGATGCCACCGGGCTCGGTCAACTTGCCCAGCTCCGATCCTGTGGGCATGTCAAACTCAAAATAGAGGGAGTCCTCGCCGCGCACCAGGCGTTGGCCGTTCTTGTCGGTATAGGTGCCCGTCAGGCTGCCTTTCTTGCCGTACTTGTCATAGAGGTTGAAGGCACGGTTGAGCTGCAGGTAGTCCTCGGGGTTGCCAAAGCGGCAATAGCTGTAGCTGTCCCACAGGATGCCGTAGCCGTTGGTGCTCAGCACCATGGGCACGCTCAC
>JAFYYI010000073.1 GCA_017557665.1 Muribaculaceae bacterium
ACGTCTTTAACCATTTCTTTCCTGAAAGGACTTGATTCTAAATCTCCGACCTCATCCCACAACTGTCTGTTAAATGGTCTTTGCCAATTGCAAGAAACCATCATCACAGCTAACGATATTATCAACAAATATACTCTCATAATCAATTAAGTATTGTGCAAAGATAGCGAATTTTCGCTAAATACTCATTTTCTCTTAGATTTAGATAAATATGGATGCGCCTTAACCATTAAAGCAAGCTTAATGGTCTTCGGCTTTCACAAATTTTCGGTGATTTTGATAAATCGTTCTCGCTCGGCAATGCTCATGCAAGCATGGCCTTGCGCTCACTTAATCACGATTTTATTATTCATGAGGCGCTGGCGCTCGCCCTGAGTTTTGTGTTTTTTGAGAAACGGTCAATCGTGGTGCTGATGACGGGACAGGAGGTTAAGCGGCGCTCTCTTGATGAACCATCTCCTCAAGTTCTTCAACGTCAAAACGGAAATCGTCATCAAGAAACCAGTTGCGCGACAATGAACCCAAAAACGCGCCAATAACCAATGAGTAACCAAATAAATACTCTACGGGCCAGTTAACTGTTCCAAACTGGACAAAATACCCGCATGTAATAGCGGCAGTGAGTGGGATCATTTGGCGAAATTTATGGGTTGTGATTAAACGCTTTAACGCCCGATAATACTGTGGAGGCGTGGTGGAGCCTTTCATTGTTGTGAGATAGTGCCGCAAGATCATGACCATGATGCGGTCTGTAACAAGGAAACCGGCGATGAAGGCAAGAAGCGAAACATTAACTTCCCAAAAATCATTCTTGATATAACTATATACTTCGACAGCAATAATAATTGCGATTGAAACGACCAAAACGGCAATAATTCTCCCACGGTGTTTGCGGCCTTCGGTAGTTCCCCATTTGATCAGATTCCGGGCTTTTTCGTTGATGCGCTGTCGCAGTTCCTGGAAACGCTGTTCATCGCTCATCGCCTGGCTCATTTCATAGTTTTCGTCCATAATGAAGCATTTTAATGATTATCAATCTTGTTTATTCTTCAATTCGTTTCACTCTTCAGTCACTTGAGGCGCCACTACACGCGTGTCACTTGTCGAGGAACTCCAGGACCTGCCGGGCCATGGCCTTCATGCCTTCTACCGTGGGATGATTCTGCTTCTTGTCAATCGCGTTGAACTCGATATATGGAATGTCGTAATGGCGGCAGATGACCTTGGTCGATTCCTTGAAGTCTTTATCCAGCATGTCATTGATGAGAAAGAAAATCTTGACATTGGGATACCTCTCCTTTGCCTGCTCGAGCAGGTAAGCCAATGCGGGACGATAGGTGTAGAAGTCGGCCTGATCAAAATTATCATATTGATACTTGCCCAATTCTGCCCCCGACCAGTCGTCGTTGGTTCCGCCGAAGATGAAAATCACATCAGGGCTGCCCAGGCGCGGCAATCGGGTGACAAACGACCTGTAGCTGTAATCTTCATTGTTGTAGCCATGGTTGCTGATCGTGGCACCGCTGTAGGAGTCGTTCTTCTCGATGAGGCAGCCCGACTGACTGATGACCTGCCACCACCAGGTCTGGGTGACATTGCCCACATCGGTTCTTGACGTGTCGACCGGGGTATAGTACCAGGCCTCGTTGCCCTCGGGAATATACCCTTGAAACGTAGAGTAGGAGTCTCCCAAAATGGAGACGCGAAGTCGATTCTGTGCACTGACAAACAGCGGAATCAACAGAACAAGAAGCAATAATTTTTTCATATAAAACCCTGAGTATTTTTTCTTTAAGAATTCATCAATCGATGGACTCCATCGTTGTCCGTTCCTGACTGACGATATACCGTCTTGCATAATATCACTGCAAAGTTAAGCATTATTCTCCATTATTCCTTCTTTTTCGATGATTTTGATTAATCAGTGCAAGGCCGCAGGACGTAGGGCCACGCCAAGGCGAGGCCGCAATGAGTCAACAATGGCATGCGGATGCTTGTTAATTAAAGGGAACGATATAGGAGTTGTCCCTGAAAGTTTTTTTAATGCTAATTACGCTAATCAGACTAATTTCACGAAAAATTTTAAATCTATTCGCAAAAATTTGATGAATTCGCATTAGCCCCGCAGGGTTGGGCCAACAGAAATATCATTGCTTAGTTAAATTGGCGTAATCCGCAGTTTGGGAAGGAACGGACGGGGATACCACGGTCAGAGTTTGCGCAGGATCCAGGGGATGGGCTCAAGAATCTTGAGGCAGACGCGCTGGTCGATGTCGCGCATGAAGCGGACGGCCTCTACCTTGTCATCGTAGCCCTGGGCCACAACATAGAAGAGATTCTCGGAGGCGCTGTAGAGGACGTAGCTGCCCTTGAGTCCGCACTCCTCGCGCAGGCGGTCGCGGTAACTCTTGGCGTTGATGCGCTGGGAGAACGAGGCGACCACGATGTTAAAATCACTGGCGACATCGGTCGTGTCGATGGCGACATTGGCGTGAATATAGAGCAAACGAACGCTGTCTCCATCGATGATGGTGGTGTACTTCACGCGCTCGGCCTCAATCATGGCATAGGTCTCGGCACCGATGCCCGTCTGTCGTCGTTCAATGGCCTTCTCATAGGCCTCACGGTAGTTCTTCTCGTTGCTGTGGCAGGAGGTCATCATCACTGTCGCCAACACGAGAGCCGCAATAATATATAATGTCTTTCTCATCATAGTCTCTACATCTTCACTAATCTCTAATCAGGCGAAGCGCCAAGAGCGCTTCGCTTATTTAGCCAACTCTATCACCTGGGCATGGGTGATGTTGCCCTGGTCCAGGGTGAGCGTCACCAGCGTACGCACCACCTGCCAGCCCTGCACACCTGCCGCACCGGGGTTCACGACGAGGCAGCCCAGCGAGCGGTCGGGCATCACCTTGAGGATGTGGCTGTGGCCGCACACAAAGAGTTTCGGGCGCGACAGCTGCAGCCGCTGACGGATACCCGAAGCATACTTGCCCGGATAGCCGCCGATGTGGGTCATCACCACCTTGACACCCTCGACCTCAAAGATTTCCATCTCCTTGTAGCGGCGGCGCAGGCTGGCACCGTCCACATTGCCGCACACGGCACGAAAGACGGGCGCGATGGCCTCCAGACGGTCGGCGAGGTTGTCGCTGCCTATATCGCCGGCATGCCACACCTCGTCACAGTCGGCGAAGTGCTGCGCGTAGCGGTCGTCCCACCACGCGTGAGTGTCACTGATGATACCTATCTTCTTCATTCTCTTCAATCGTCCTTAAAGACCTTAAGGACCTTAAAGCATTACAGCGCGAATTCCATCAGGCGGGCAAGGTACTTGCCGATGATGTCAAACTCCAGATTGACCACGGTGCCCACTTCAATGCAGTGGAAATTGGTGATCTCACGGGTATAGGGGATGATGGCGACCTGGAAGCTGTCACGCTCACTGTTGCACACGGTGAGCGACACACCGTTGACGGTCACGCTGCCCTTCTCGACCGTGACATAACCCTTGCGGGCCATCTCGGGAGCCACCTCATACTTGAAGGTGAAGTAATGGCTGCCATCCACTTCCTTGACATCGGTGCAGACTGCCGTCTGGTCAACATGGCCTTGCACGATGTGGCCGTCAAGGCGCCCCTCGATGAGCATCGAACGCTCCACGTTCACCTCGTCACCCACCTTGAGCAGGCCCAGGTTGCTGCGGTCGAGGGTCTCCTGGATGGCGGTGACGGTGTAGGTTCCGTCTCCCGGCAACTCCACGACGGTGAGGCACACGCCGTTGTGCGACACGCTCTGGTCAATCTTCAACTCGTCGGTGAAGCTGCACTTGAGCGTGATGTGCAGGTTGCCACCGTCCTTACGCAACGCGACGACACGCGCCGCTTCTTCTACTATTCCTGAAAACATAATCGGTCGTTTAATGTCATTATCTTGTGTTAGGGCCGGCACCGCTCAACAAGCGGTACTGAAGCCATCTATAAAACGAGGCTATAGCGCGATTATTGCGTTCCTCAGCGGGTTTCTTGCCGCTAGCCACAAACCACCGCGCGACAGGTGGTGCACAGGCTCTATATTGCAAGAAAAAGACGGGTTCTCGGTTATTCTGCAAAAAAATTTCATATAAATTGTGTATTATTGCCGAATAATAGTTAATTTTGCAGAATAAACACATTAACACGCGAGGATTGATGGGAAAAAAAAGCATTCATATCGGAAAAGAGATTCATGATGAATTACTGAGGCAGAGCCAGTCGGTACAGTGGCTGTCCCAGCAGTTGGGCTGTAACCGAACCAACATCTACAACATCTTTATCAGGGAGAGTATCAGCACCGATCTCTTGCTGAAAATCAGTATCGCACTGAACAAAGACTTTTTTAATCTCTACTCACAACAATTCTACGAGACCGTCACCGAGTGACAAGCGTGGCTCTCTCTTGACAAAGCCCTGTCAAGGCAAAAAAATCCCCGCCTCCTGATTGACCAGGGACGGGGAGCAAGCTGTTTAGAAGTTAAACTATATACTTAAAGTCTATAGGGCGGGGAGCCCTTGGGACGATAAGCCTTTTTTTGCTCGCTAAGGCTCGCGGGTAGGTTAGAGGTTACAGGTTAAAGGTTAAAGAACCTAATGCCTAACGTCTAAGGTCTAACGTCTAAAGTCTAACGTCTAAAGTCTAAAACCTAAAACCTAAAACCTAAATCACTCCTTACCGAACTGCTCGAAGAACAGTGTGTAGGACGTCTTGTCCACCAACTCCTCGGGGCCGAAGAACTGGATGGGACCGGGATAGATGTAGCAGGTCTCGAGGGCCCACTGATCGCGGTTCTCAACAAAGTGCTTGAAGGGGGCACCATCCAGGTCAACCAGCGCCTTGCGGATCACGGGCTTGTCCTTACCGGAGCGGCGCTCCATGTTCATCATCATCGTGATGGGTACACCACAAGCGACCCAGTCCTGAGCCTTGCGTCCCAGGTGAGTGATGGCCGACATGTAACCGGTGGCACCCACATAGATGAGGTGAGATGCGTTGTAACCCAACGAGTAGCAATAGTCAGCGTCAAAGTTCGACGGGAAGGAGCAACGTCCCTCGTAGCCGAAGAAGTGGTGCTGAGTCTTGAACTTGATGGGCTCAATCTTGCCTTCCTCGGCGCGCATCTCGAGCACATGGCCCACCATGCGGCTGAGCAGGCGCTCGCTCTCGATCTGCGATACCATCACGTTGCCGTGCTCGTCGCGGTCGAGTGTGAGCTGGCGAGCCACGTCGTCGGGCAGCGAGTCATAGACAACACGATTCTCCTCGCTCAGGTGCTCACGCACGAAGTTGTTCTGCTCCATATCGCGCAAGCGTGAGATGTCGGGATACTTGGTCATCATCTCGTTGAGCTCGGCGATGAGCTTCTTCATCGTGGGAACAAACTCAACGATACCCTCAGGAACGAGGACCGTACCGTAGTCCATACCCATGTTGTGACGTTTCACGACGATGTCGGCAATCTCCTCGGCGATGTTGTGAAGCGTCATCTCCTTGGCCTCAACCTCCTCGCTGATGATGCAGTAGTTGGGGCGGGTCTGCAGGGCACACTCCAGAGCGATGTGCGACGCCGAACGTCCCATCAGCTTCATGAAATGCCAGTATTTCTTGGCAGAGTTACAGTCGCGGGCCACGTTGCCGATGAGCTCGCTGTAAACCTTGGTTGCCGTGTCAAAGCCAAAGGAAATCTCGATGTGCTCATTCTTGAGGTCGCCATCAATGGTCTTGGGCACGCCGATGACCTGCACGCCAGCATCGTGGGCCTTGTAGTACTCGGCCAGGATGGCGGCATTGGTGTTGCTGTCGTCGCCACCGATGATGACCACGGCCGAGATCTTCAGCTCGCGCAGGATCTGCAGGCCGGCCTCAAACTGCTCGGGCTTCTCCAGCTTGGTGCGGCCAGAGCCGATCAGGTCAAAACCACCGGTGTTGCGGTACTGCTCGATCATGTCACCGGTCAGCTCAATATAGCGATGTTTCACCAGTCCGGCAGGACCGCCCAGGAAACCATACAAGCGGCAATATTTGTTCAAGGCCTTGATACCGTCATAGAGACCGCAGATCACGTTGTGTCCGCCAGGAGCCTGGCCACCGCTCAGAATCACACCCACGTTAAAGGGGTTCTCGGGGGGCATCGCCGAATCGTCGCGTTCAAAGGTCAATTCGGGCATACCATAAGTGCAGGGGAACAGTTCCTTGATAGCCTCTTGGTCGGCCACCGACTGCGTGGGCTCACCCTCGACCGCACGCACGGGGCAACGCAATGTAACGGGCAACTTGGGCCTGTAAGTAAGCCTCATTTGCTCCAAATAACTCTTATTATCTGTCATTTTTCTTAATAATTGGTTTGTACTAACAAACGGTTTAACAATCTTTTTACCGCCACAAAAGTACTGCAAATTTGTCACGCCCACACCATAAAATCCTAACAAATTTTTAATATATTCAGCCCAGTTTAGAATTTTTGACACTTCCGGCCCAAAAACCGACGATTTCTCACCCCACCACCCCCATTTCCATCCAATCCGTAACCATCAATCCCATCCACAATATCTTTATCATGGCTCAATTATAGTGCTTAAACAGAGTGCCCCCCATAGGATGCCCATTAATAACACAAATAATTATAACAAGGCCTATTTTACGGGTGGGGAATCGGTTTTCGGGGGGAATGCTTGGTGTGTATTGAAAAAAATTGTAATTTCGCATGTTTAAAGCGAACTTTACGTTAGATTATTGACCAAATACAGAATAAGTATATGAAAGGAATCGTATTGGCAGGCGGCTCTGGAACAAGGCTTTATCCAGTGACCAAGGGTATCTCGAAGCAGCTGATACCCATCTATGACAAGCCAATGGTGTACTATCCCATCTCGGTGCTGATGCTGGCCGGCATCCGTGAGATTCTCATCATCTCTACCCCTCAGGACCTGCCGATGTTCCGCAGGCTGCTGGGCGACGGCAAGGATATCGGTGTGCGCTTTGAGTACGCCGAACAGCCGCGTCCCGAGGGCCTGGCCCAGGCATTCATCATCGGCGAGGAGTTCATCGGTGACGACTCGGCCTGCCTCGTGCTTGGCGACAACATCTTCTACGGCCAGAGTTTCACGCGCATGCTGATGGATGCTGTGGAGCGCACCGAGCGTGAGAACGTGTGCACGCTGTGGGCCTATGCCGTGAAGGACCCGAACCGCTTCGGCGTGGTGGCCTTCGACGAGACGGGCAAGGCTAACAGCCTGGAGGAGAAACCCGAGCATCCCAAGAGCAACTATGCGGTGACGGGACTGTATTTCTATCCCAATGATGTGGTGGAGATTGCCAAGCACATCAAGCCCAGCGCTCGTGGCGAACTGGAAATCACGACGGTCAACCAGGAGTTCCTGGCTCAGGACCGCGTCCATGTGCAGACTCTGGGCCGCGGCTTCGCATGGCTCGACACGGGCACGAGTGAGTCGATGGCCGACGCCTCCAACTTCATCGGCACCATCGTGAACATGCAGGGCGTGCAGGTGGCCGCACTCGAGGAAATCGCTTTCCGCAAGGGCTGGATTGACGCCGACCAACTGATGGCACTTGCCTTGCCCATGCAGAAGAACAATTACGGACAATACCTGATCAGACTGGCACAGAATGGCAAATGACGATATCAAGACAGTTCGACTGATTGAGCTGTCCAAAATCAAAGACCCTCGCGGCAATCTGACGGCCATCGAGAGCGGTATCAGCATCCCCTTTGAGGTGATGCGCGACTACTGGATCTATGATGTGCCTAGCGGCATGTGGCGCGATGGCCACGCCTTCAGGAAGCAAGAGGAGTTCTTGGTAGCCCTGAGCGGCAGTTTTGATGTCGTTGTAAATGACGGTGTAAAGGAACAGACGTTCCATCTCTCCCACCCCCAAATCGGCCTGTACATTCCCAACATGATGTGGCGCCACATCCACAATTTCTCCACCAATGCCGTCACGCTGGTGCTGTCCAGCATGCTCTATGACCCAAATGACTATATCGAAGACTTTGATGAATATAAAAAACTAAAAAACCAATCCGATGAATAGTACTGAGAAAATCCAAATTCACAAACAATCCCGTATCAGCGACTGCCGCATCATCAGCCTCAGCAAGCATCACCACGCCAACGGCAACCTTACAGCCGTGAACAATGGCGTGGAGCTGCCGTTTGATATCCAGCGCACGTTCTACATCTATGATGTGCCCGGAGGTGCCGAGCGTGGGGGACACAGTCATTACACCTGCCACGAGTTCATCATCGCCATCAGCGGCAGCTTTGACGTGATTGTTGATGACGGCTCCGACCAGTTCACCTACACGCTCAACCGACCCTTCCAGGGGTTGCTCGTCGTTCCGGGCATCTGGCGCACGCTGAAGAATTTCTCATCGGGTTCGGTTTGTCTGGCGCTGGCATCACACCACTTTGACGAGGACGATTATGTGAGAGACTATGACGAGTTTCTCAAGCTAAAAGATATTCAATCAGAACAATAAACACCACACTATTAGAACATTACAGCATGAGACAATACCCGTTTCTGGACTTGGCTTTAACCAATGCGCCATATATGGATGAACTCAAGGCAGCAGCCTGTGAAGTAATTGAACGCGGCCGATACCTGCACGGCACCCAAACCGAGTTGCTAGAGCAAGAAATCGCTGCGCTATGCCAAGCACAGCACTGCATCGGCGTGAGCAATGGCCTGGATGCGCTCAAACTTATCCTGCGCGCCTACATGGAGTTGGGGCTCCTGACCGAAGGCGACGAGGTGATTGTACCGGCTAACACCTACGTGGCCAGCATGCTCGCCATCAGCCTGAACGGACTGGTGCCCGTGCTGTGTGACCCCAGCGAGGTCACCATGAACCTGGACTCCAGCCTGCTGGAAGAGCTCATCACACCTCGCACGCGTGCCGTCATGCCGGTCCACCTGTATGGTACCCCCTGCTGGGATGACCAATTGATGAAAGTCGCACGCGAACACAACCTGCTCATCATCGAGGACAACGCCCAAGCCATCGGCGCCCGAAGCGCGGTGCCTGGCCTGAACGGCACGTCGGTCACTGCAGGGCTCGGCCATGCCGCCGGCATCAGCTTCTACCCCACCAAGAACCTGGGAGCACTGGGCGACGGCGGTGCCGTAGTGACCAACAACGACGAACTGGCAGCGACGGTGAGAGCCCTGGCCAACTATGGCTCGGACCGCCGTTACCACAACATCATGCTCGGCTACAACTGCCGCCTCGACGAGATACAGGCCGCCATGTTGCGCGTGAAGTTACGCTACCTGATGAAGGAGAACGAAATCCGCAACGAGGTGGCCCGCACCTACCACGAGTGCATCAACAATCCGCACGTCAAGACGCCGAACTTCATCGAGGGCACGGTGCAGACGTGGCACCAGTACGTGGTGCGCGTTGAAGGCGACCGCGACGGATTCCGCAAATTCCTGGCCGAGAACTGCGTGGGCACCGACATTCACTATGCCGTGCCGGCTCATCTCCAACCTTGCTACAAGGACCTGAAACACGCTCCGCTGCCCATGACCGAGCAGCTGGCCAACGAAGTCGTCTCGCTGCCCATCGCCCACCCCATCACGCCCGACGATGCCCGGGTGATTGCCGACGTCATCAACAGTTATCAAGGCTGACACCTGTCACGAGTAGACCATGTTGAAAAAGGGAATGAAACGGTTTGTCCTGCTCAGCTTGCTGGCATTACTGCCGGTGATGCTGGTGGTGGCGCTGTATGTCGTCAAGGACCCGTTCCGCGTTGTCAAGCCCTATAGCGGCAAGGTCTATAATCCCGGCGACACCATGGTCCTCACCATCAATTGGGGCCATGTCACCATCGAGTCCTATAAGTACTTTGACCCTGAAGGACACTACGACTCGTTCATCTTCGGTTCCTCGCTGTCAGGCTACTACCGCATCCAGGACTGGCAGCGTCACCTGCCGGCTGATGCCCGCCCGTTCCATTTCAACGCCTCGCGCGAGACACTGTACGGCATCCTGAACAAACTCAAGTACCTCACGGCCCACGGTGCGACGATAAAAAATGCCCTCATCATCATGGAGGACGAGATGCTCATGCGTCAACCGCTGGACAACGACGTGCTGTTCGTGCAGCATCCCCAAACCACTAAGGACATCTCATGGTGGAAATTCCACCAGCTCTACTTCAACGCCTATCGCCGCCCCGAGTTGATTGCCTACCTGCTGTGCCCGGGGACGATGGCGCAGCGCATGCTCGACGAGGGGTATGCCACCACCGACATCACCACACGCATCGAGTCCATCAATGAGGGCTACTACCGCCAAGCCGACTCGCTGATTGCCGTGAATCCAAGCGAATTCTACACTCCTGAGCATCTGGCGCGTTACGCACTGCCAATCAAGGAATTGCCCTGCCAGTCCAAAATCACCGTCCCTGTCGATGCCGTGCTCAACGCCATCGCCACCATCCTCAAGCAACACGGAGCCGACTACCAGGTCATCATCCCGCCTCACTACGGCTATGAAGCCATCGGCAGCAGCGACCTGTATCAGCTGGAACTCATCTTCGGGCAAGACAGGGTACACGACTTCAGCCACGACCCCAAAATGGGCATCGACCTGCACTACTACTATGACGATGGCCACCTGATCGCCCAAGCGTGCGCACAACTCATGGACAGCGCCTACAATACCGTGACACTGCCCTCACCCTACCTGAAAGCCTCGAATTGAATTAGGAATTAGGAGTTAGAAATTAGGAGCAACATCCAGCTAATGCCTAACACCTAAAGCCTAATGTCTAAAGTCTGATGTCTAAAGTCTGATGTCTAAAGCCTAAAGCCTAACGCCTAAAGTCTATTTAAGGTACTCCATGGACTTGATTTGGGCCTTGCGGAGGCTGGCTTTGTCCTTGGCATTGATGCCGTATTTTTCGGCAGGTGGAATCACGACTCGGGTACCGGGCGTAATGTTGTTGGGATTAGAGACGATGCCACGATTCTTGTTTTCCTCGTAGATATAGACCCAGAACCACTGGCTGCCGTAATGCTTTTGGGCAAGCGTAGTCAGCACTTCCTGGCTGGTGATGACCGCGGTGACTTCGCCTGATTTGATTTGGCCAGACGATGCGGTAGTCGCAACGGGCTTGATTTCCTCCTGTTTGGGCTCTGACTTCGGTTCGGCCTTAGTCTCTTCCTTAATTTCCTTTTTAGTGTCGGCTTTATCGTTCGACGCCAGTTGCTTGCCTGAAGCGTCATCTGCATCTCCGGTAATGGTATCGGCCATGACAATTTCTTGCTCGTGTTTCTCGGCCTCTTGCTTGCCATTGCTCCACATCAGCAGCCATGCCACGGTTGCGACCGCCAGCAGGCCAAGGAGCGACCACAGCCATCGCCTGTTGGGTTTGCGTGAAGCCTCCTCAATCTGTTCAGGAGTCGGGGTGTAGACATTGCGTGGCTCGGGGCGGTAGAAGTGCCGCTTGGAGTCATTTGCTTCTTCCTCTTCGGGCTCAGGAACAGGCTGGCTGGGACCATCAATGGGGATGCCAACCAACATCGGTTTACGTTCCGGCAGATCCGATGCCACAGCTTTGACAGGCTCCTCTTGGACAGGTTCAGATTTGGTTTCTTGAACAGGTGCTTGAACAGGCTCAACTGCGGGTTCAGGCTCGGGCTCGACTGCAGGCTCGGGCTCTGGTTCAACTGCGGGCTCGGGCTCGACTGCAGGTTCAGGTTCGGGCTCGGGTTTGACTGCGGGCTCAGGCTCTGGTTCGACTGCGGGCTCAGGTTTAACCTCGACGGCAGGCTTGGGCTCGTCAGGTTCGGGAGCGTCCTCGGGCACGGGTGCCGGCTCGAGTTCAGGGCCTAACACCGGGATAAACTCGTGAACAGGAGCAGGTCCAGGTTCATATTCGGGAGCGGTATCGGGAACGGGGGCAGGCCCCAGGTCGGGAATAATATCGGCTGCGGGCTTGACAACAGGCTCTTCTACGGCTTTGACAGGGGCCGGCTGTTGTTCCGTTCCTGCTAAAGCGGCATCATCAAAGGCTGAAGGATATTGCGTGTCGATGGCTGCGAGGTCCTCATCGGTCACCGAATCGTCAAGAACGACACTCTCGAACTGGGCGAACGGCTGGTTCACGGCCTCGGCAAGCGATTTGTCGGGAATAAAGGTCAAGCGGCTGTAACCGGCAACTTCCTTGAAGGTGCCAGTCTTTCGGTTTTTTGTCCTGCGAGGCTTGACTTTGGCAATCCTGAAGTCACCGATGCCCTTGATTTTCACTGATTCACCCTCGATGAGAGACTGTGAAACGGTAGCAAAGAGTTCACGCAAGAACAATTCACACACGCGCTCGCTGGTCGAGGTCGCCTCGGCCATCATGCGGGCCAATTCCACTAATGTGATTTCTGTATTCATGCTCGACTTCCTCCTTAATTACTTGAGTTTTGTTTTGAGCACATTGCTCACTTTAAACGTCAACGCCACTTTAGGAGGCACGAGTGTACGCTTTCCCGTGGAGGAATTCATCGTCACGTGCTCCTGGCGCATTTCCGGCTCAAATGAGCCAAATCCGGGAATATGCACACTGTCCATTTCGCCGCATCGCGTTCCCAGCACGCCAGCGAACGCCTCTATCAACTTGTTCACATCTTCGGTCGAGCGTCCTAAATTCTCAGCCACGGTCTCAACCAGTTTTTTGCTATCCATAGGTTTTGTTATAATTATAATCTGCAAAATTAACTATAATTTTTGTCATTTGGTAATTTTCATTTAATTTTGTGAATCATTATTACAATAAATACCGAAATCTATTAATTATGAGAAAAATCGTTATTCTTGACGGATATGCCGGCAATCCCGGCGACCTCTCCTGGGAACCGATGAAGGCCCTGGCGCCTTGTGACATCTACGACTTTGGCACCGCCGATACCGTACTCGAGCGCTGCCAGGGCGCCGAAATGGTATTGACCAACAAAGTCCCTATCGATGCCGATGCCATCGCTCAGCTGCCTGACCTGAAGTACATCGGCGTGATGGCAACAGGATTCAATGTCGTGGACAGCGCCGAGGCCGCCCGTCGCGGCATCATCGTGACCAACGTGCCGGCCTACAGCACCGACAGCGTGGCCCAGCTCACCATCGCCCACCTGTTGAACATCTGCTGGCAGCCCCAGCACTATACCGATGAGGCCCACGACCTGAAGTGGACCAACTGCGGCAGTTACGCCTATTTTAACACGCCACTCATCGAGTTGGCAGGCAAGCAGATGGGTATCGTAGGCCTGGGCAACATCGGCAGCGCCGTGGCACGCATGGCCCTGGCGATGAACATGCGCGTGATGGCCTATACCAGCAAGAGTCAGGAGCAGTTGCCCGAGGGCATCATCAAGGCCGACAACCTGGAGCACCTGCTGCGCACCAGCGACGTGCTCACCATGCACTGCCCGCTCAATGCCGACACCACAGGCATGATCAATGCCGAGGGTCTGGCACTGATGAAGCAGGGATCCATCGTACTCAACATGGCTCGCGGCGCCCTGATTGTCGAGCAAGACCTAGCCGACGCGCTGAACAGCGGCCACCTGTATGCCGCCGCCATCGACTGTACGACCGTTGAGCCGCCTGCAGCCGATCATCCGCTGCTCACAGCTCGCAACTGCTACATCACGCCCCACATCGGCTGGACCAGCTTTGAGGCCCGTGAGCGCCTGATGGATGTCATCACCAGCAACGTCGCCGCCTATCTCGACGGCAAGCCTGTTAATGTTGTAAATTAATTCAAGTTTTTGGCAAAACTTGAAGTTGAGAGGTTAGAGTTTAGAGTTTAGTAAATCATTCTAGAGATGGAGAACGAGTTTTTTAAAGATATCGAAGAGGCCCTGGCTTGGGCCGAAGGCACCCATTGTGCCATCACTGTGTGTGACCTGGAAGGGAAAGTGATCTTCATGAACGAGCGCTCGCGTGCCACCTTTGACAAGGAGGGCCGCACGATGCTCGGGCAGAACCTGATGCCCTGCCACAGTGCGAAGTCACAGGAGAAAATCCGCCACATGATCGAGACCGACACCGTCAACTGCTATACGATTGACAAGCAGGGCGTCAAGAAGATGATCTACCAGACGCCGTGGCGCAAGGACGGCAAGGTGTGCGGCATGGTGGAGATCTCGATGGTCATCCCGCAGGAGATGCCACACTACGTTAGAAATTAGAAATTAGAAAGTAGAAATTAGGATTATGAAACGTCTATTGATTCTCTAGATAATGGCCATCCTTGCCGTTTGTTCGATGGCTCAAGGGCCTTCTGTCCATTCTGTTCTTTGGGTCATCGACGGGATCCCGATGGACACTAATACCGTGGCGAGCGGGGAAATTACCACCGACAGCATTGAGCCATTGCTGGAACGCGATTTCCCATTGATCAAGATGGATGACATCAAGGAAATCCGAATGCTACGAAACAGAGACATCCCGATAGGTTGCGGCAACCCCGACGGCCAAATAATCATCATCACAACACGAGAAGATAGCGGATTGCGTGATCTGGAACTCAACGGCGTTTACACGACCAAGAGGAAGAGAATCGGTCTGGCAGTATTATCCTGAAAAAGCGACATTGAGCGCGTCATTAAAAAGATATGGAAAATCAAGAACATCAAGTCCATCTAGATTCACCCCGAGGGAAAGACCGTCGTTGACCGCAAAGGACACACTCACACCGTGTTTGTCAGTATCGAGACGAAATAATCGAGCGAAGGTGAGGGTGAGTTTTTTGTAAGGGCGTTTGGGGACAAAAGAACCGTCCCCGTGTCCCATTAAAAAAAGACGAGGCGTTTGCCTCGTCTTTTTATCACACATGACGACTGTCAGGTTATCTTACCATCATCTTGGCAGATTTACTGGTGCCGTCGGAGTATTTCACAACCACGATGTTGATACCCTTGATCAAACCATTGTGCTGACGGCCCTGCAGGTCATAGTAGGTGGTTTCTACAACCGTTGCATTGCTTGCAGGCATCTCGTCAATGCCGGTGATGTCAGGATAATAAACGATGGGTGAATGCTTCTCCCTGCCGCCACCACGGTAGATGGTCTGCACGCCAAAGTATTTAAAGTCACCCGTGTAGAAGTAGATGTAGCGGGTCGTTGTTCCACCGCCGATGATGTCATAGTTGGAGAAGTCATAAGGAATCACGGTCATGTCTTCGTCCTGTTCGGGATAATCCTCCTTCGAGAACACAAGGGGAGTCTCGTCGAGATAGCAGGTGTAGAACAATTTCTCGGGCAGGATATAGTTGCCGTCAACATCGGTCGTGTAGATGTTGAATCCGGCATATCCGTGAGCATAGTACTCCGTCTCGGTGTAGGGCAAGAAGGAAGTGAATTCAGGCGATGCGGGAGTTGCGGGTTTCTCGTTGAACAGATAGAGCGTGGGGCGCAGATACACCTCGTGGGTGCTGACCGTTGCCTTGCCTGCATTGACCATGAGGCCGAGCTCGAGATTGCTGAACATACTTTGACCGGCATTATAGTCCATGATCATCTCCTCAACCTCATTGGTGTAGATTGTCGTCCAACCCCATTCGTCAACTTCCTTGACGATGTCACAAGGTTTGAGGTAAACGAGCGTGCTGTAGGTGTTGTCAACACCCAGGAACTGGTTGGTCTCGATGCGAGCCTTGTCGCCCTCGATAGTGGCTTTGATGACAGCATCAGGCAGAATCTTGGCAATCTTGGCATAGAACACGTTGTCGACAATTGCACCCGGTACCATCTCATAAGCGATATCGCCGTCATAGGGGTAATGGGTGAACACATAGTCCTTGAATTCAGCGCCCTCGGGGGCTGTTTGAGGAACTTCGTCAAAGGGATAGAACGTGCAGTCCATGTCACCCTGTCCGGGCCATGTGAGAACGCCATCCTCTTCTTGCATACCGCCGTAAAGCAGGTTAGGATCCTGTGAGGTGATTGTACCGTCGGCCTCGATGTTGAATTTGATCTCGGTGACTTCCTCATCGGGGACATAGGTGGTGTAGGTGTACTCGTTGCCCTGCCAATCAACGCCTGTGGCTTCTTCAGCCTTCAAGGCATGGAGGTAATAGGTATAGAGTTGGTTGGTGTAACCGTTGTCATACCAGAGTTGGGCGTTGATTTGGCCCGTTCTCACTGTGATGACGTTGCCCTCCACTTCACCTTTAATCCATGTGCCACCGTTGCACATGTTGGTAATGAAGTTCTTGAAATAGTAGTTGCCGTCGGTACCCTTAACGACATAGGTGCCTTTCTCGCTGTACTCGGCGGGGGCGGGACTGCCCCAAACGGGCAAGTAGTCAATACCCGAGCGCCTCATCAGCTGCAGTTCGCCTTCGGGCTGCACAAACAGGCTGGGATCAAGTTCTGTCGGGTTCTCATGCTTGGGCTGCATGGCAGGCGTGGATGCCGGGGCGGCAAAGCGCACATTCTTGTTGATGACTCTCTCCTGTCGAGCATTCACATAGGAGTTGTTCTTCTCGTCAATCGACTGATAAGGCGACTGAGCGAACACATTGGCGGCCATCAAGGTCACCAGTAATAGAGTAAAACCTTTTTTCATAATTGATGGAATTTAATGTTAATAAAAGCACCCAAAGTTACCGAGAAATATAAACATATGCAAGTTTTTGAGCCACTTTTGTTTGAATTTTACATAAAACAACGGTATTCAGTAGTGGGGCACAGGGATGGCTCTCTTGTCCCGAAAATAGGGCATTTTAGGACAAAAGAACTGTCCTCGTGTCCCAGAGCGAGGAAATAATCAAGTGAATGTGTGAGAGTGTTGAGAGTTTTTTGTACTTTTGTGGTTTGATTAGCAGTAAAAGACATAAAAAACGAAATACTTTATATATTATTATGGCGGAGAATATTGAGAATATCAACGCATCGGGCGAGGAGAAGAAGCCCTTGAATTTTGTACAGCAGATTGTCGCCGATGACTTGGCGGCTGGTAAGAACGGAGGAAGGCTGAACACGCGTTTCCCGCCGGAGCCTAACGGCTACCTGCACATCGGCCATGCCAAGGCCATCTGCATGGACTTCGGCGTAGCCGAGATGTTCGGCGGCACGTGCAACCTGCGCTTCGACGACACCAACCCGCAGAAGGAGGACACCGAGTATGTCGAGGCCATCATGCGCGACATCCACTGGCTGGGCTACGACTGGGGCGACCGTCTGTACTACGCCAGCGACTACTTCCCCAAACTGTACGACTTCGCCATCCGCCTGATCAAGGAGGGCAAGGCCTATGTTGACGACCAGACCAGTGAGCAGATTGCCCAGCAGAAGGGCACGCCCACCACGCCCGGCACCAACAGCCCCTACCGCGACCGCACCGTCGAGGAGAACCTGGACCTGTTCCAGAGGATGAATGCCGGCGAGTTTGAGGAGGGCAGCCACGTGTTGCGCGCCAAGATCGACATGGCGTCGAGCAACATGCACTTCCGCGACCC
>JAFYYI010000005.1 GCA_017557665.1 Muribaculaceae bacterium
CACTCACATGTTGGTGTGTTAGTTCAGTTGGTTAGAATACCTGCCTGTCACGCAGGGGGTCGCGTGTTCGAGTCACGTACACACCGCAGTGGAGAGAGGATTTGGGTGACCATGCTTCGGCTGGTTGCCCATTCTTTTTTTACGCATAAAAAAGGGTGCGAATGCACCCCTAAACTCTAAACTTCGAGTCGTGATTATGTATCACGACTCGAATCTTTACATGGGCTTGATGCTGATGGCAAAACCGCCACCTGCAGCACTGTGAAGCTTCAACGTTGTCTTGGCACTCACCTTCTTCTTGGTGATGGTGTAAGCCTGCGGATTGGTCTTGTAGTCGGCATTCTTGCCGTCGGCATAGATGGTTGCCTCATACTTGCGTCCTTCATCCAGGAAGTCGAGCTTGATGGCGCTGTCGTGGGCCTGTTTTCCGGTCACGCAACCCACAAACCACTCCTCGCTGCCTTTGGCCTTGCGCGCAATGGTGACATACTCCATCGGGGCGGCCTCAAGGTAAACCGAGCGGTCCCAATCCACGGCCACGTCCTTGATGAACTGGAAGGCATCCATGAACCGCGCATAGTTCTCAGGCAAGTCGGCCGCCATCTGCAACGGGCTGTAGAGCGTCACATAAAGTCCAAGTTGACCGCAGATGGTCGACAGCACATGCGTCTGTTTCTCGGGCGAAAATTTTGCCAGATCCATCTCAAAGATACCCGGTGTGTAGTCCATCGGGCCGCCCTGCAGACGTGTGAACGGCAGAATGGCGGTATGGCCAGGCTGTGTGCCGGCAAAGGCCTGATATTCGGTTCCCAGAGCGCTCTCGTTGCCGATCAGATTGGGCCACGTGCGGCACAATCCCGTGGGGCGCACTGCCTCATGGGCGTTGACCATGATGTGGTGTTTAGCCGCTTCTTCAACGCAATACTGGTAGTGGTTAACCATCCACTGGCCGTAGTGATGCTCACCACGTGGGATGATATTACCCACGTAACCGGTCTTTACTGAGTTATAGCCGTACTTGTCCATCAGCTGGTAGGAAGCTTCGAGGTGACGCTCATAGTTGCGCACACTCGACGAGGTCTCATGGTGCATCATCAGGCGCATGCCCTTACTGCGGGCATATTCATTAAGCATCTTGATGTCAAAGTCGGGATAGGGCGTCACGAAGTCGAACACATAGTCCTTGCTGTTGCCGAACCAGTCTTCCCAGCCCTCGTTCCAGCCCTCAATGAGCAACTGGTCAAAACCGTTTGCCGAAGCAAAATCGATGTAGCGCTTCACGTTTTCGTTGTTCGCGCCATGACGGCCGTTGGGTTGCAGTTTGCTGTAATCAGTCTCGCCCAACTTAACCGAAGGCAGCTGGTCGGTATAATTCCAGGTGTTCTTACCGGTGATGAGTTCCCACCATACGCCCATATATTTCACGGGCTTGATCCACGAGGTATCCTTAATCTTGCAAGGCTCGTTCAAGTTCAGTATCAGTCTGGAGGCCAATATCTTGCGGGCATCATCGACAATCATGATGGTGCGCCAAGGCGTCTGACAGGGCGTCTGCATGTAGCCCTTGTTGCCTTGAGCATCCGGGGTCAGCCACGACTCAAACACCATGTTCTTGTCATCAAGATTCAGGTGCATACAGGGGTAATCCACCAGTGCTGCCTCATGCAGGTTGATAAAGACTCCGTCATCGGTCTTGAGCTGGAGGGACGTCTGCACACCCGTGTTGCTGAACTGTTCCTGCGACGCATTGGGCGTGATAGTACCGGCAGACAGGCTGCCGATCTCGCTCAGGCGTGAGCAGGTGTATTGATACTCCTGCGTGTCATAGTCACCAGCTATCCACCAGGCCGTCAGGTCACCTGGCATGGCAAACTGCGTATGCTCCTCCTTGATGACAAAATAGGTGAGGTTAGGCTGCTGCGGAAACTCGTAACGGAATCCCACGCCATCATCATACACACGGAAACGCACGATGATGTGACGGCTCAGCTCATTCTGGTGAAGCGTCACTGACATCTCGTTGTATTGGTTGCGGATGCTGCTCTCCTCACCCCACACCGGCTGCCATGTCTCATCAAACGACGAATACTTGGCCGAGAGCACTGCGAAACCGTCGTACAGTGAGTTCTGATTCTCTGCCTGATTATTGTCAAAGTTGTTGAAATCACTATTGCCTTTTGCACTGACAAGTTCCAAGCCCAGACGGCTGTCCTTGATGACCTGCTGGCCATTAAACAGTACATTATAGAAGGGGACTCCATCCTTGACGTCAAAGTTCACTGCAATATTGCGGCTCGGCGAATAGACAGTTTCGACCCGTGCCGACATTCTTGAAGGCATCAACACTGCCAACAGCAATAAAACAAATCCTAAATGCCTCATTTCTATTGATTTATCTTTATTTTGGTTACTATAACAACAATTATCGTTGCTAAATTACTAAAAAAAACTCAACCACAACCCATATACACCCCATAGCCTCCAAAGATTCTATAGCAAAAGCCCAAAGGCCACCCCCATTACCACAATCCTGCCCCCCAGTCCCAGCCATCCGCCACTCTCGATCGCGCCTCCCGGTCCATCGTGCCGGGGCTCTGCCACGGTCCATTTCTCCGCGCCAGCCCGGTTACGTGGGCCGGGGCTCCGCCACGGCTGTGATGCCAGCCACGGCTATAAAAAAACGAGAGGCGACATCATTGCTGACATCACCTCTCTTAGGGGGCGGTTACCTACTCTCCCACTTTCGCAGTACCATCGGCGTGGTGAGGCTTAACTTCTCTGTTCGGAATGGGAAGAGGTGGGACCCTCA
>JAFYYI010000074.1 GCA_017557665.1 Muribaculaceae bacterium
ACCGTATTGCCAAACGCCTTCGGAGGTAAGCCACCACTTGTTCCATCCCATCACAGCGCTTTCGAAGTCGGAGACGCAGGCAATCAGGATGTTGATGGCCACGATGATGAACGGGAAAGGCTTGAACCAGTGCTTGGCACCGATGCCCCATTTGTACTTGATCATCATAAAGCCGATACAGCCAGCTGTGGCTGCATAAAGCTTGGCATAATGGAACCAGCCTTGCATATAGACATGGGTCTGATTTTCCAACGCCCACTGTGCTCCACTGCGGACGCCAAGCCAGATGGCGAGGAAGTAGGCCGTCAAAGCGACGGGAACGACCAAAAATGTAAAGATGCCGCCGAACTTGGTGCGACGGGCAAACTCGTTCAATAAGATAAGACCAGCGAGGACAACGAGCATCATTCCCCACTGAGACAGGGCATTAGCCCCATACACTTGGAAAAACATAGTGCAATGATTTTTAATTATTTAACATTTGTTACGGTAATTCTATTCTTACGTTCTTTCAGGATGGCATAGCCCACCCATACTGCCGTCAGAACGATCGACATGGGCAGGCCTACAGTAAGCATCTCACGAAGCATCACCTGAAAGCCTCCCGCTTGCTCTAGAGCGGTGAAGAAAGGATAGCGCCAGGTGACCTCTCCATTGATGATATGATCCACGATGAGCATCACCGAGCCACCCCAAAGCATCTTTTCCAAAGCGGGCAAATTACGTTTGAGCGCCGATGCTTCCGCACTTTCGATGGAATGCTTATGCGTTTTGCGGTAAGCGCTTGTAGCAATGGCTTGCGTTAAAGGGACGATAAAACACGACATGATTATAAAGTTTTTATGATTAATGACTAAACAATGATACTATTGATTTCCACTTCGTTGCCTCGCAACAGCCAGGTGTTTTTGCTGTTACAATAGGGACATATCTTGCCGAACCTGACCGTTTCGTATTCCTTATTGCAGTCGCCGCAAAGCGTCACCGCAGGGATGGTGTTGACTTTCATCTCACAGCCCCTAAGGATGTCTTCCTTGTCGGCAGCCCAGCGCCAGCAGTCGGTGAGCAGATGCGGCACCACTGTCGATACCTCGCCGATGTCCATCACCACGCTGGAGACATGCTCAACATGGTTTTCTTCAGCTACTTGCTTGACGTCCTTGACGATATAGAATACGATTCCTAGTTCGTGCACTGTTGATAATTGAGAATTGATAGTTGATAATTGATAATTATTTCTTACCGAAGATGATTTTTCCAGTACGTTTAAGCATATAAGGCAGAATGCCACCGAACTTGTCCTCTGAGGTGCGCATGATGCTGGCATCGGGATTATCGCGGAAGAGGTGGATAGCGTCGAAGCCGCACTTGGTGGTACAGATGCCACAACCGATGCAGCGGTTCTCATCGACCACCGATGCGCCGCACGAGAGGCAGCGGGCTGTCTCTTTTCGCACCTGCTCCTCGGTGAGGGTGACCATATATTCGCTGAAAGGATTCTCGTTGGCTTTATGGCCTTCCACTTGACGCGAACTGTTGTCGTATGATTCCACGAGGATGTCGTCCTTGTCCAACTCGATGAAGTCGCGGCGGTTGCGACCGATAGTCATGTGCCCGTGTTGCACAAAGCGGTGCAGACTCTCTGCGGCCTCCTTGCCTGCGGCAATGGCATCAATGGCGAACTTGGGACCCGTGAAGACGTCGCCGCCTACGAAGATGTCTTCTTCAGCTGTTTGATACGTCAGCTTGTCGGCAACGGGATACACGCCTCTGAAGAACTCCACCTTGGTGTCCTTGAGCAGGTCTTTCAGAATGACCGTCTGTCCAATGGCGAAGATAACCATGTCGGCATCTAATGTAATCAGTTCATTTTCGTCGTATTGTGGATTGAAACGATGTTCGGCATCATAGACCGAGGTGCATTTCTTGAAGACAATGCCGCTGACTTTGCCATCGCCAAGCACTTCCTTCGGTCCCCAGCCGGGGTTGATGACCACGCCGTCTTCGCGTGCTTCTTTGCGCTCTTCAAGCGATGCTGGCATGATGTCTTCGGTCTCCAATGATAGCATTGTTACCGATGTCGCGCCACAGCGTTTGGCCACACGGGCTGCATCGATGGCCACATTGCCGCCGCCAACGACTATTATGTTGCCTGTGACCTTCACCTTGCCGCAGTTGGCATCGTGCAGGAAGTCGATAGCGGTGATGGTGCCGGGAAGTGTTTCACCCGATATGCCGGGCAGTTTGCCTCCTTGGCAGCCAATAGCCACATAGAAGCCCTTGTAGCCTTGTTCGCGGAGTTGTTCTATGGTGATGTCCTTGCCGACCTCCACGCCCGTGCGAATCTCCACACCGATCTCGCGCATGATGTCGATTTCGGCCTTGATGACGTCTTTGTCAAGTTTATAGGAGGGAATGCCGTAGCGTAACATGCCGCCAGGCTCCTCGCTCTTCTCGAACACAGTGGGCTTGTAGCCCATAGTGGCAAGATAATAGGCACAGCTCAATCCTGCTGGACCGCCGCCGATGATGGCAATCTTTTCCTCCCATTGTTCCTGCACGTTCGAGCAGATATTCACCTCTGGCACAAATCGTGTCTCAGCGTTGAGGTCTTGCTCGGCAATGAACTTCTTCACCGCATCGATGGCGATAGGCTGGTCGATGGTGCCACGGGTGCAGGCATCCTCGCAGCGGCGGTTGCACACGCGACCGCAGACCGCCGGGAAGGGGTTCTCGCGTTTGATGAGTTCCAAGGCTTCGTTATATTTGCCCTCGGCAGCTTTCTTCAGGTAGCCTTGTACGGCAATATGGGCAGGACAAGCGGTCTTGCACGGTGCCGTACCCGTTGGGTAGCAGTTGATGCGGTTCTTGTCGCGGTAATCTTCAGTCCACTTTTGCGGCCCCCATTTCTTGGCATCGGGTAACTCCTGCTTGGGGTAGGTCTGTTCGCCGTGTTTGGTGCAGAGTTTCTGCCCCAAACGGACAGCACCTGCAGGGCAGTATTCCACGCAACGACCACAAGCCACACAGTTTTTCGGGTCAACATGAGCCACGTATGCGCTACGCGACATGTTCGGGGTGTTGAAAAGCTGTGATGTACGCAAAGCATTGCATATCTTTACGTTACAATTACAAATGGCGAATATCTTTCCTTCACCGTCAATGTTAGTGACTTGATGCACAAAGCCGTGGTCTTCAGCCTTTTTCAGGATGGCAATCGCCTCGTCGTAGGTGATGAAGTGTCCACGGCCCGTCTCGGCAAGGTATTCAGCCATGTCGCCCACACCGATACACCAGTCGCGGTAGTCGTCGGCGCAGCCTTCATCGAGTTTTTTGCGTCCGTAGCGACAACTGCAAATGCCCACTGCCAGGTGGCCTTCATAGCGCTTGAGCCAATAGGAGATATGCTCGATGTCGGCAGTCTCGTTTTCCAT
>JAFYYI010000075.1 GCA_017557665.1 Muribaculaceae bacterium
GGCTTCTCGTGAAGATACTCGTGAGCACCGGCCAACTCTTGGCGGGATGAACATATTAAATTGAGGGTCCACAAACAGCATAAAGCCCCTTTAATGCCTGATGGGGAAAGGGGAATTTATGCACAAAGAAGGGATTTTCAGTAGTCCCTGTCCGCATATCATTGAACAAGAGAGGCCAAAAATACCCTTAGACAGCAAATCGGCAGCCAGGATGCAAAGTTGCGGATTTTAGGAATTGTTATTTCTATCAATACTATTTGGTCAGTGCAAAATTACACAAAAACTGGCATCAAACACCCCCCAGCGCCCCAAAACTGACATTTATTCTGCCATTTGCCCGACAAGAGAGCACCAGAACACATGAGGAACGTTTTCAGGGCCCGAAAAAAGGAATACAACGCTCTTTTCATGAATTTTTGCCCGTATAATAAGAAAAACGCTTATATTTGCAGCGAATTTTAAGAGTAAACAATGATGAAGAGCTTTATTGTATCAGGCATTTTTGCCTTAGCTTTATTGATGACGGCTTGCAGCGACAAGCCTGTTGTTCCCGAGCAGTTACCCGCTCCCGTCAAGACGTTTGTCCAGCAGAACTACCCTGGAGAGGCCATCACTTTTGCCCAAAAGGATCTTGAACTGACCGGGTGGAAGTATGAGGTCTTCATGGCCGACGGCACTCATATCGAGTTTGACACCGACGACATGTGGGACAAGGTGGAGAGTCCCTTGACAAAGCCTGTACCCCTGACGTTGATTCCCGCGCCGATTGCCACCCATCTCCAGGCCAATTTCCCCGGAGCTGCCGTTACCAAGATCGACAAGGAACGTAATGGCTATGAAATCGAGCTGTCCACCGGCATTGAACTGAGGTACAACCAGCAGGGCGCCCTGATGGAGATGGACGATTAATGCTCGCTGCGCAAGCAGATTAGAGATTAGTGAGGCATCCGCCTCCAAGCGATTAAAGACTAACAGACTAGAAACTAAAAACTAGGGACTAGGGACTAGAAACTTAAAACTTACATTATAACAACTATGAAGAAGATTAAATTTTTACTGTTAATGGCTATGGTCATGACCATGAGCCTCACGATGAGTGCCGACGATGATGACCGCGTCATCACCTTCGATCAGCTGCCTCAGACAGCGCAGACCTTCCTCAAGGCGAACTTCGCCACTAAGGTGCCCCTGTTGGTGACCGCCGACTGGGATGACTTCACCATCCGCTATGAGAGCGGTGAGAAGATTGAGTTTGACCGCTCCGGTAACTGGAAGGACATCGAGTGCTACAACAGTAAGGTGCCCACCGAGGCTGTTCCCGCCCAGATCAGCAGCTACATCAGCCAGAACTACCCTGGCAAGTCCATCATCAAGCTGGAGCGCCACCGCAGCGTCTATGAGGTGAAGCTCAACAACGGCATGGAGGTTGAGTTCAATCGCAATTTCCAGTTCATCGGCATGGAGTACGACGATTAATTTCAAGTGTCAGTCTTTAGGCTTTAGGTGCTGGGTATTAGGTGGCGGTTGCATGCTGTAGCCTAAAGCCTGACCCCTAAAGCCTAAATCATATCAATGAATTTAAAAGCAGCATACCGGCGATTCAAGCAATGGCAACAGGACCCGTTTAACTACAGGGCCGAGAGCCAGGACACGCACCGTTGCAACAACTGTGGCAGCGAGTTCGTGGGCAACTTCTGCCCCATCTGCTCCCAGCGCCAGGACATGGGAGCCATCACCTGGAAGAGCGTGGCCAGGAGCATCGCCGAGGTGTGGGGCCTCAACAACCGTTCCCTGGTTTACTCGGTGGTGCAGCTCTTCTTGCGACCGGGCTACTTCATCAGCGACTATATCAGCGGCAAGCGCCAGGTGAGTTTCCCGCCGGTCAAGATGCTGGCCATCATCGCCCTGCTGGGCGTTCTGGTCGATTATCTCATCGGCGCCCCCATCACCGGCGTGTTCAACAACGACTTTGATTTTGCCGGCGACAAGATGCTGCTCATCGACAACGCCTTCGAGTGGATGAATCTCCATCCCGAGGTGATGTCGATGATCCTGCTGTCCTACCTGATTCTCCCCATCTACTTCATCTTCCGCTATGCTCCGCGCAACACCCGTCACACCCTGCCACAGGGCTTTTTCATCCAGGTGTTCTCGGCAACAGTGTTTCTGATCATCAACATGTTAGATGATATCACATCCCTGCATTGGGCAGCATTTGTGTTGGGGAATTTATGGCTCTTTTTCGCATACAAGCAGATTTTTGGTTATGGCTGGTGGGGCACGCTGTGGCGTCTGGTTTTAGCATTGGTTTGTGCCCACCTGCTCGCACTGATCATGTTGGGAATCGACTTCAGCATACACATGATACAGGCCGGAGAGTCCAACCTTATCGGCGGATTTAAGCTCTTTGTAAAGCTTCTCATCAGGATGGTGACCAACACCAACGTATAAAAGACAGGTGTCAACAGGCCCATGATGAGTTTTTCGCTCTTTCCAGGCTGGAAGAAACAGATAATCTATACTTTGGCAAACCGTGAGTATTAAAGAAGCATATCAGAAGTTCAAGAACTGGCAGCAGGACCCGTTTGAACACGAGTTCAACTCCCATGACACGCAGCACTGCAACAACTGCGGCCATGATTTCGTGGGCAACTTCTGCCCCTATTGTTCCCAAAAGTCGGGACTGGGGCGCATCACGTGGCGCAGTGTAGGCAAGAGCATTGCCGAGGTGTGGGGCATGCACAACCGTTCGCTGCTCTACTCGCTGGCGCAGCTGTTCCTGCGTCCGGGTTACTTCATCAGCGACTACATCAACGGCAAGCGCCAGGTGAGTTTCCCGCCTGTCAAGATGCTGGCCATCGTAGCCGTGCTGGGTGTTCTGGTCGACTTCTTCACGGGTGCCATCCACGGCATGTTCAATGTCGAAACGGGCGGGCGCATGGCCTACATCACTTCAGCCTTCTCGTGGCTGAACATTCACCTCAATGGCGCCTTCCCTCCCCCAAGCGATTACCTGAACTATGTGTTCATGTGGCTCAACACCCACCCCGACTTGTTGTCCCTGGTCCTGCTATCCTTCCTGATTGTCCCCAACTACTATATTTACCGGTTCGCACCGCACAACACCTGTCACACCCTGCCCCAGGGTTTCTTCATCCAGGTGTTCAGCACTGTCGTGTTCATGATTCTGAACATGGTCTATGACATCACTTCGCTGGGATGGCTCGTAGTCGTCATCGGAGCTGTCCTGGTCTTCCTGACTTACAAACAACTGTTCGGCTACTGCGCTTGGAGAACCCTGTGGCGCGTGATAGTGGCCTTTGCGTGCGCTATTACCCTGCTGTCTATCCTGCTGAACACCAACTACGCCATTCACCTGATGCGTGAAATGCAGAGTGAGGCGGCCAGGAGGTATTTCCTCAACATCCCCATCGGCATCGCCTTCCTCGTCATCGTCCTGTGGCTCTCCTACTTCATCAGCAAAAAAACCGCCCCCAAAAGTTAGGCTCGCTGCGCTCGCAGGTTAAAGGTTAGAGGTTAAAGGTTAAAGAGGCTTCCGCCACGTGCACGCATGGACGAAACGAACGAAACGGACGAAACGAAACAACGAAGAAAGGGAAAACAATAAATACAATAAATACAAATTGGCATCCGCATTGCAGAAATGCTACACACCGCATGGCATAGTATTTATTGTACTTATTGTTTTCCTTTTATCCTGATTGCGGATGCCAGAATAAAAGGTTGTTCCTGTTGTTCAACGTTGTTCCAGTTGTTCAACGTTGTTCCAGTTGTTCAACGTTGTTCCAGTTGTTCAACGTTGTTCCAGTTGTTCAACGTTGTTCCAGTTGTTCAACGTTGTTCCAGTTGTTTGAAAGAAGAGCGCGGCAGCCCTAGTATTTATTGTACTTATTGTTTTCCTTTTATCAAGAGCGGATGCCCTAGTACTTCTTGTCGTTAAAAACAAAGAGCGCGGCAGCCCTTGTATTTATTGTACTTATTGTCTTCCTTTTATCAAGAACGATCCGCGAATGCGGCGAGCGATGTGAATGCCCAGCAGCGGCACTGCGGTGCCGACGATGGTGTACAGGACCCAGAAGAGGTCGGTCTCGCTGTTCTCGTGGATGACCATGTGGCAGCCTATCTGCCCCCAGTCAAGGCCGTAGTACCAGATTTTGAGGGCCGAAACGAGTTTGAAACTGATGATGTGGAACACATAGATATAGAGGGTGTTGTTGCCACAATAGACCAGAAAACGCTTCACGATGCCGTCATGACGGTCGAGCCAAGAGGCGACGGAATGGACCATGAGAAAACCGATGGCACCGGTGACAGGAAGGGTGGCGACAGTGTGCAACCGCACCTTGAGCGCCATGCCCTGGAAACCCATGAATGCGCCAGCCACCAGCAGTGCCGCATAAACCAATGTCAAGCCCCAATGCTCGGGGATGCGGCTCTCGTGACGGCGATACAGCACACCCATGGCAAAGAACATCACGCCCCAGCAGTCACGGATGCCGCCCTGCACGATGGTGGTGATGGTCAAGCGATTGGCGACCTTGAACCAGGCGAAACCAATCGTCAAGACGATGATGATCCAGGGAATGGTTTTGTCGTTGAGCCACTTGTGGCGATTATTGAGCAACAGGTACAGGAGAAGAAACACGATGCTCGCCACCAGCAAGGCCCTGAAGAACCAGAAGGCTCCCGCCAGGAACTCGTCATAGCCGCCCATCGAAAAAACGATGCTAACCAGGCGCTGGCAGAACTGGTGCCAGTTGTAAGGATGGGTCACGCCGCCCTCCCAGTTGCCGTATTGCTCATTGAGCAGACCTATCTTGAAGAACAGGTTGTGCAGCACGAGAAACATCAGGCTCCATTTCAAGAAAGGCACATAGAGGCCCTTGACGCGCTTCTTGCAGAAGGTCCACGGATCGGACAGGTATTTCTTGTCGAAGAAATAACCCGCCGCGATGAAGAACACCGGCATGTGGAACAGGTAGATGAAGGTCACCAGCAGGTGAGGACCCTCGGCATGTCCGGCGCACATCAGGATGATGGCAATGGCCTTGCAAATCGACAGATTGGTATTATTTCGTTGCATGTGTCAACTGTGTTTGTTCTTTGGCTGATTGGACCAAATTGTCCAATTGGGCTGGAATCGGAAGTTCGTCAATGGTTGGACAACAATTCGGGAAGGGCGACGAAAGCGTAACCCTTTTTCTTCAATTCCTTGACGAGGGCTGGCAGACGGTCGTAGAACTTCTCGGTGCGTAGCGGGTCGGTGCCCAGGTGTATCATCAGCAGGTGGCCGTTGAGGGTCTTCTCCTTCTCGCAGCGCATGATGTGGTCCCACAGCCACTTGTTGTCACGGTAAGGGTTGCCGCCGGTGATGCCGGGATAGGTATAGTCCATGCAGCTCAAGGTGCCGGGCGAGAAGTTGACGAGTTGCAGCCCCATCTCGCGCGCCCAAGCGGCAATGGTGGCGTTGTGCCACTCGTAGGGGGGAATCATCCACGGTGCCTGTTGCGGGGTGATGCCGAATTGGGCCAGTTTCTCGTAACTCTTGATGATGTCGGCACGGAACTCGTCTCTGGTCACCAGCAGCGAGTCACGTTTCTCCCAAGCGCAATACACCAGGTGCCCGTAGCTGTGGCTGCCCACGTAGTGGCCTCCGTCAACCAACCGCCTCACCACATCAGGATAAAGGTCAAAGAAACGGCCCGTGAAGAAGAAAGCCCCCTTGATGCCCTGCTTGTCGAGCGTCGAGATGATGCGGTCGGCCCCGTCGGCACGGTCATCGGCGGTGAAGACGAGACAAATCTGCTTCCTGGTCGTGTCACCACGCACGATGGCCCCCTCGTCCCAGGTGAAACTGCCGCTCGCGCCCCTACCCTCCGTCTCATAGAACGAGAAGGGGAAGGTCAGCGAGGCGGTGCCATCCATGGTGGGTTCGTTGGTGCTGTAGTCGTGGGTATTGTCGTGATAGACCACGTCGCCGGGCTGGAACAGGTCATAGGTGTTGCCCTCGATGTTGAGCATGTCGTCGGCCAGGTTCACACCCTTGAGGCTGTTGAAGATGGTGGCATAGACGGGGCCGTCCACCAGACCGCCCGTGGGCATGCCGACGCCTTCCATCACGTAGTTGCTGTGGGTGGCATGCGGATAAGTGCCGCCACGGGGCAGTTCCACAATCATGCTCGTGCCCCACGGGTTGCAGCCCAGCAGCCAGTCGCGCAGGGCGGCTTCCATCTCGTCGAACTGGCGGTCGCCCGTCATCTGGCGGTAGAGGATGCACTGGGTGAGCAGCGCTGTGGTCAGGTTGTTGCTGCACCAGATGCCCGGCACGCCCCACAGGAAGGGGTTGCCCGTCTGCTCGGCACGTCCCTTGACGCGCTCGAGGCCTGCCTTGATGTTGCGGATGAACTCGGCTTGCAGGCGCTGGTTGCCGCCGGCTTGTTGTGCCACGCGCACGTGCCCCATGTTCATGAAGGGGTACCACTGGTAATGTCGCGCGCTGTCGGCGCCCATCCACGGGGTGACGGGCTCACGGCGCCCGTATTCCACCGCCTGGGTCATATATTTGGCGTCGCCTGTCATGCGGTAAAGTTCGATGGCACCCAGTTCCATATCGTCCACCCAGTTGTCCTCCTCATAGATGTAGGGCGAGACGACGCTCACCGTCTGGGCATTGCCCGGATTGTCGAGGCCCACCTGATAGGCATCGGCGGCCTTGGCACGGATTTTGGCGGCAAACTCGGGGTAGTACGGCTCCAGCACTTCAGCCCCCAAGGCGAAATCGCTGGCGAACTTGCCGGCCGTGCTGGCAGCGCCCATGGTGGCGTTCATGAATTTGCCGCGCTGCTGCGGCTTGCCGTCGATGAAATAGACGGGCCTGCCGTTGTTGGGTCCCCAGCCGTAATCCGCAGGGTCGTACTTGGGTAGTTTCATGCCGATGTGGTCACGGTCGTCGGCAATCTGGTTATAGAGTTCGCCCTTGCTCGGATTCATCTTGTCGAGCCAAGTGAGGCCCCAGTAGATTTCATCGATGAGGTCGGGGATACCGTTGGCGCCCTCGAGACCGTTGGCCTGATAATGGTCACCGAAGGCCCCCGGGCATTGCTGCCAGGCCAGCATCATCTGGTAGATGGCGTTGGCACTCGTGGTGGTGTATTGCAGCAGGTCGGCGGCATCGTGCCAGCCGCCGCGCACGTCGATGTGCTGCCCTTCCTTCTCGGGATGATAGCGCACATAGGCATCCTTGACGTGGCAACTGTCGCGCTGGAACGGGTTGAAGCCACACCGCTGCTGGCGCATGTAGTTGAGCACGAAATCGGCCGTGCCGTCCCACACACGGCTGTTGATGGGAAACATCGGCGATTCCACGCCCGCGGCCACGATGCGATAAGCGCCCTCACCCCGGAAGGCGCTGAAGTCCAGCCTGTAAGTCTCTCGCATTTGTCCCCAGGCACCCATGGCACGTATTGCCGTCGAGCGGTAGACCGTGTGGCCCGTATAGGCATCCACGAGTTCAAACGAGGTCACCGTCACCTCGTCCTGGCTCATCATCACAGCCACCTTGGTGGCATCGGGCAGATAGCCCAACTGGTTGATGCGAATCCAACTCCCGGCCTGAGCCACCAGGGTGCTCAACGCCACGAGCAGGATGATTACTGATATCCTTTTGCAGTTTGTCATCTTTGGTAGTTATTATCGGGTCAATGACTTTGAAACCGGTCAGGAGTTCTCGACGTTGTCAAGCCGAAAGACAGCCGCCCATAGTCGGCACAAATATATAGCAAAAAATCCAATGGTGCAACATTTTAACGCCTGTTCCCTATAGAATAACTTTAAAACGCCACCCCCTAAAAGGATAATTCTTGTGTAGAAATAAGTTAAAAAGTTGCACATAATGTTTTTAATGCTTAATTTTGCCGCGTTGCTTGAGGATGAGGATTATTGGCTGGTTGGGCTTTCCCATTCAAAGTCTTGTAATTTTGGGCTAAAACAGATGCGTGATGCACTGATAATCAAGCTATTTCCACAGCGACGTTGAAGTGTTTATAGATTCATGTTAACCTTTTAAGTAAGTTCTACATTTATGAGATCTTTTGTGTCAGCTTTTTGCTTACTGGTGGCCCTTGTTGCGTCGTCGCAATACAGTGAACCAGGGTTTTATCGTGTCCACAATGCATATAGTGATGCATACATCTCCATCAAGGGCACGAAGTATGAGAAAACGACCCGACCTGACGCTTTCTGGTCTTGCATCAAGATGGAAAAAGACTCGGCTCAGATTTCTGATCCCGGCTCCATCATCTACATCCCTGGAATGGAACAGACTAGCCTCTACTCTCAAGGAGTGAGCACCTACTCGCTCACCCATCTCTATCTCGACGTCCTCGTTTCGGAAGTTACGGAGGATGACAAGCCGACATACGTGGCAACGACTCAATATGAGCAACTGATTTGCTACTTCAGGGATTTCGGTGTGGGAATGACCGCCGGCTTTAATAAAATGGTAAGGCAAGCCCACTGGTGGATTGAGCCCGTCAACGAGGAGACGCTTGAGACCTCCTTCCTGGGCGTGAAACCCGCCACTCCCAAAATCAAGGACGCCAAGGGCTGGTACTGGACATCCATCTCATGCGATTATCCGTTTGTCATCCCCGAGCAGGGAGGTGTCGACGGAGCATATACCATCCAACAGATTGAACAGGACAGCGACGGCAGCTACTTCGCCACCGCTATCAAGGTCTATGGCCGTGGTGACACCGTTCCTGCCGCAACACCAATCCTGCTCAAGTGTAAGGAATCCTACGCCAGCGGTAACAAGGTGATTCCCGTCGAGAGTATCGCCAACTGCAACAAGATGCCGTTGTATAACGACCTGTTGATGGGTAACTACTTCAGCAACTTCACCAACTACGCCAGCTACACCGATCCCTCAATCACTACCGAATACATTCCCGACCAGGCCACCAGGGCCAACGCCAACTACCTGGCTCTGGGCGTCGACGCAGAGGGCAAACTCGGTTTCTTCCCCCAAAGCGAGGGCACTTACATGGCTGCCAATACCGCCTGGGTCAACGTTACCGACCTGAATCTGAACGGTGTCGAAGCCATCTACCTGATAGAGAACGAGGAGCCTGAAAAGCCCATTATTGAAAAGGGTGACATCAATGGTGACAGTGAGGTCACCATCACTGACGCAATGATTTTCATCGATTATCTCCTCAACACGGTTGAGCATGAGTCTGACAACAATAACAGGAAAAATGAGTATACCATCAACGCTGAGGCCGCTGACCTCAACGAGGACGGATTTGTGAACTTAACCGACCTGACCGTCCTGATCACTATCCTGCTGAACACAGTATAATATAATAAAAACAACTTAACTCCATCGCTGGCGGCCGGTCTCTACCCTATCGAGACAAGCCGCCAGCCGATTTTTTTTGGCCAGTGGAATAGCTTGTTGTGTCATCATTAGGACTCGGTAACTTAACCGTGCTAACGCACAGGAAATTAAACAAATTAATTAAGGCTATGATATAGAAGTTGGCCCTGAAAGTTTTTTTTTAATGCTAATTTCGCTAATGAAACTTATTTCACGAAAAAATAAAAATCTATTCGCAAAAATTTGATGAATTAGCGTAATTGGCTTCGCCGAGCTAAAGGTTCGCATTAGCCCCGCAGGGTTTTGGGAGGGCAGCTATATCATTGCCCAAATTAATTAATGCAAATTTGATTAATTTCTCGGCCGTCAGGCCGATTAAGACCGGGTCAAGTGTGGTGTTGCAGCACCCTCGCTGCAGTAATCAGAATACCAGGAATCCTGTGATTCCCGCGAGAATAATCACCAGAATCGGGTGAACGCGGGTGAAATAGACAATACAGAACGACGCTACACAGATGGCGATGGTTATCAGGCGTTCGTTCATCAGGTAGCCGAAATTCTCGCTGTTCATCAATAGCAAGGCTGCCGAGGCAATAAGCCCCACCACCACGGGCCGCAAACCCATAAACGCGCCCTTGATGAAGGGGCTTTGTTTGTGCCGCTGGATGTAGTGGCTGGCAATGAGCGTGAGGATGAATGGAGGCAAGACGACAGTGAGTGTTGTCACCAGCGAGCCCAACACGCTGCCGGTGACGACGTAGCCGATGTAGGTGGCGCTGTTGATGCCGATGGGGCCAGGCGTCATCTGTGAGATGGCGACGATGTCGGTGAACATCTGGCTGGTGATCCACCCCGAGTCTACTACCTCGCGCTGGATGAGCGAGAGCATGGCATAGCCCCCACCGAAGCCGAAAAGGCCGATTTTCAGATAGGCCCAGATGAGTTTCAGGTAATTCTCAAGCATGGCAGCCCTCCTTTCGGTCTAAAACTTCGTCATTTCCGTCGGTCCCGTTCTCCCCGTTTTCGCCTTTACCTCCGCCCAGCAGCGACCTCATGTAGTAGATATAACCTCCGATGGCACCCAGCACGATATAGATGATGGGATTGGAGATGTAAGGGATGTGGCTATAGATAAGCAAGGCGACAGCCACCGGGATGATGACCGTCTTCCAGTTGATACCCGCAGCCTTGGCAGTGGTGAGCACGGGGGCGATGATGAGGGCGACCACGGCAGGACGTATGCCCTTGAAGATGCGGCTCACCACAGCATTGTTCTTGATGGTGTCGGGTGTAAGAAAAATCGCGATGCACAAAATCATGAGAAACGATGGCAGAATCGTGCCGATGGCTGCACAGACGCTACCCTTCAGCCCCTTGAGACGGTCGCCGATGACCACGCTGATGTTCACCGCCAGGATGCCAGGCATGGACTGGGCCACGGCAAGCAGGTCCAGGAACTCGTCAAGCGCTATCCACTTGTGCTTATCGACAATCTCGCGCTGGATGATGCTGATCATCGCCCAGCCGCCGCCAAAGGTGAAGGCTCCGATTTTACAGAAGGTGAGAAACAGTTGCAGATAAAGGTTGCTCATCACAGTCATCAGTCAGTCCCAATCTCTAAACTCTAAACTCTAAACCCTAAACTTAGAGACGCATCATGATGCGTCTCTATTTCTTGCGTCTCTCCAGCAGGCGCTGGCCATGAATGAGACCATAGTTGCCGAGATTCATGCGCGTGCGCATCAGCATCAGGCTGTCCACATAGGCCACCTGCCCCCGCTTGATGTCATAACTCACATAACCATAGACGCGGCGCACCTTGCGTGTCGTGTCGCTCTGCAAGTCGACGGTTACCCAGCCGTCGCTATTGGAGCCGCGGGCAATCTGCGACGTGGAGCCATCGGTATAGTCAACACTCAGGCACACCTTGAACTGGTTTGTGCCACGGAAGAGTTTATAAGCCAGCTGGTAACGGTCGCCTGAACGCTTGTTGGCATCAGGTGGCATGTCAAAGGTGATGAAGCCGCGGTGCGCACCCGAGGTGAGCGCGTAACAGCGACGGCCTTGCCACAGGTCAACGGTGTCATTATTGACATCGGTGCTCAGTTTCTTCATGTGCTTGCCCGGCCGTGAAGCGCCACGAGCGCCTTCAGGCATGGCCACACGCCTGGTGCCCCCCTGGCGTTCATCAAGACCGGCAAGTGAGGGCTCATTATCCTTCCTGCCCTTATCCAGCTTATCATATCGCTGCTTGAGGATGCCCACCGCCTTGTCCTGGGCCTTGATGTAATCCTCCATGTTATGGGCATACCACACCAGCGAGCTATCATACTCTTGGGCGGTGATGCCGTGTTTCTTGAAGACGGACTGCTTGATGATGAGTTTGCTGGAGTCGCTATCAAACTCGGCGGCATTGCTCTCGATATAGGCGTCGGCGAGTTGCAGGTCAACAATCAGATCGGCCATGTCGTTCACGCTCAACACGCCACGCGGGGTCTTGTCACAGGAGAGCAGCGACAAGGCCAGCAAAAGCAGCAGCGAGATGTTGAGAGAGACGGCACGCATAGGAAATCAACTGATAGAGTCGGTGGATTCGACAGATTCTGCGGACTCAGATTCCTGTTCCGGGGCATCACTTTCAGCCTCCTGGTCATCGTCCTTCTCGCTGGAACCTGACGAGAGGTAACGCACATAGAAGAGGAGGAGGACAATGACGCTCACACTCAACGAAGCGTCGGCGACATTGAAAATCGGCTGGAAGAAGATGAAGTGGTCACCCCCTATCCAGGGCATCCACTGGGGCCAGTACCACTCACACAACGGGAAATACAGCATGTCCACCACCCTGCCATTGAACAGCGTGGAGTAGCCCCCGTCGGGCGGGAAGAGCTGGGCCACCTGTGGAGGCATGGGGCTGTCAAAAATCAAGCCGTAGGCCACACAATCAATGACATTGCCCAGCGCGCCGGCAGTGATCAGGGCGATGCACGTGACATAGCCCTTGGGCACATCGGTGCGGTTGTTCAGTCGCCACAGGTAGTAGATGAAGGCTCCCGAGGCGATGATGCGGAAAATCGTGAGCATCGGTTTGCTGCCCAATTCCATGCCGAAAGCCATGCCGTTGTTCTCGATGAACAACAGTTTGAACCACGAGGTCACCTCCACTTCCTCGCCGTAGAAGAAATGGGTCTTCACCCAAATCTTCACGGCTTGGTCGATAACGATAACCAGCGCGATGATGAGCGCTGCCAGTTTGCCGTTAGAAAGCTTCATACCGAAACAACCCTAACTTCAATATTTCTTCTTGTTCTTGGCCTCGATTTCTTTGCCTTCAATCGACAGGGTGGCATGAGGCACGGCAAGCAGACGCTCCTTCGGGATGAGTTTTCCCGTGATGCGGCAGACGCCGTAGGTCTTGTTCTCGATGCGCACCAGTGCGGCCTGTAACTTGCGGATGAAACCCAGCTGGCGCTGTGCCTGTTGGCTGGAAATTTCCTTCTGCAACGTCGAAGCGCCTTCCTCCATCATCTTAAAGGTGGGGTCAGACTCATCGACCATCAGGGTATCGGTGAGGCGTTTGTAATTCTCTTGGGCCTGCTCTATTTTCGCCAGGATGAGTTCCTTGAACTCCTGCAACTCCTCGTCGCTGTACCTGGTCTTTTCTTGCTTTGTAGCCATTTATATGAATTTAGAGTTTATAATATTAAAATTAAGACGTCTCAAAGCCACGCTGATGGTTTATGCTTTCTCGACGTTGACGGGCAGCATCCAGCCATCCATGTCAAGCTCGACTGCGGCGGCGGGGTCAACAGGACCCACGTTGATGCTGGTGGCCAGCACCTGGTGGGCGATGTAGTCGCCGTAGCACTTGATGGCCTCGTCGGTGCGCTCGTCGGGAGCGATGGTGACGGTGATCTTGTCGGTGATGTCAAAGTTCTTGCTCTTGCGCACGTTCTGGATGCGGTTCACCAGTTCTCGGGCGATACCCTCAAGACGCAGCTCCTCGGTCACGGTGATGTCGAGAGCCACAGTCAGGTTGCCCTCGTTGGAGACGAGCCAGCCGGGGATGTCCTCGCTGATGATTTCAACGTCGGCGAGTTCAACTTCGGCCTGCTGGCCATCAAGGTCGACAACAAATTTGCCGTCCTTCTCAAACTGTGCGATTTCGGGCTGCGACATGTTCATGATGCGTGAGGCAAGCGCCTTCATCACCTTGCCATACTTCGGGCCCAGCTTCTTGAAGTCGGGTTTCACACGCTTGACAAGGATGCCGGCATCGTTGCCCACAAGCTTGATTTCCTTGACGTTGACCTCGTTGCGGATGAGACTGGCAACGGCTTCGACGTCGCTGCGCTGGCTCTCGTCGAGCACGGGAATCATGATGGCCTGCAGCGGCTGACGCACCTTGAGGTTCTGCTTGCGGCGCAGCGACAGCACCATCGAGGTGACATCCTGTGCGGCCTGCATGCGCTGCTCGAGTCGCTTGTCGATAACGCTCTCATCACACTTGGGGAAGAGGGCGAGGTGTACCGAGTTCTCGCTGTGGGTGAGGTCACGGTACAGGCGGTCGCTGTAGAAGGGCGACACGGGAGCCATGAGCAGAGCCACGGTGGTAAGGCACTGGTACAGGGTCTGATAAGCGGCCAGCTTGTCCTGTGTCATTTCGCCACCCCAGAAACGCTTGCGGTTCAGTCGCACGTACCAGTTGCTCAGGTGGTCGCTGACGAAGGTGCTGATAGCGCGAGTGGCCCTGGTGGGCTCGTAGTCCTCCAGGTCGGCCTGCACCTCGGCGATGAGCGAGTTCAGCAACGAGATGATCCAGCGGTCAATCTCGGGACGCTCGTTCATGGGAACTTGCGGAGCCTCGGGATCGAAGCCGTCCACATTGGCATAGAGTGCGAAGAACGAATAGGTGTTATAGAGAGTGCCGAAGAATTTGCGGGCCACCTCTACCACACCGGCCTCGTCAAACTTGAGGTTGTCCCAAGGCGACGAGTTGCTGATCATGTACCAGCGCAAGGGGTCGCTGCCGTAGTTCTCGATGGCGATGAACGGGTCAACGGCATTGCCCAGGCGCTTGCTCATCTTGTTGCCGTTCTTGTCGAGCACGAGACCATTGGAGATGACGTTCTTGTAGGCCACGCTGTCGAACACCATCGTGCCGATGGCATGCAGGGTGAAGAACCAGCCACGGGTCTGGTCAACGCCCTCGGCGATGAAGTCGGCGGGGAAGAAGCCGTTATTGTCCACGGCCTCCTTGTTCTCGAAGGGGTAATGCAACTGGGCATAAGGCATGGCACCGCTGTCAAACCACACGTCGATGAGGTCCAGTTCGCGCTTCATGGGCTTGCCACTGTCGCTCACCAGGATGATGTCATCAACATAGGGGCGGTGGATGTCGATCTTATCATAGTTCTCCTCGCTATAGTCACCGGGAACGAAGCCTTTATCCTTGTAGGGGTTGCTCTTCATCACACCAGCGGCAACAGCCTTCTCAATCTCGTTGTAGAGTTCCTCAATGCTGCCGATGCACTTCTCCTCGCCGTCCTCGTCGCGCCAGATGGGCAGCGGAGTGCCCCAGTAGCGGCTGCGGCTCAGGTTCCAGTCGTTGAGGTTCTCAAGCCACTTGCCGAAGCGACCGGTACCGGTGTGCTCGGGCTTCCAATTGATGGTGTGGTTGAGCTCAATCATGCGGTCACGGCAGGCGGTGTCGCGGATGAACCAACTGTCCAGCGGGTAGTAAAGCACGGGCTTGTCGGTGCGCCAGCAGTGGGGATAGTTGTGGGTGTGCTTCTCCATCTTGAAGGCGGTGCCTTCCTGCTTCATGCGGATGCAGATGTAGATGTTCAGGTCCTCGGCCTTGTCGGCAGCCTTCTCATCATACTTGCCACCCACGGTGTACTGCGGGTCGTAGGCGTTCTTCACCCAGCGGCCGGCATATTCCTTGTAGAGGTCCACATTGACGAAGTCCTTGACGAACTCATCATCCAGGTCCTGGATGAGATAATACTTGCCGGTGAGGTCCACCATCGGTCGGGTCTCCAGCTTCTTGTTGATCATGTACAGGGCAGGAATGCCGGCAGCCTTGGCCACGCGGGCATCGTCGGCACCGAAGGTGGGCGCGATGTGCACGATACCGGTACCGTCCTCGGTGGTCACATAGTCACCGGAAATCACGCGGAAACCGTTGTCATTGCCAACGACCTTGCCGTCAATCTTGTCCACGGGCTTCACCCAGGGGAACAGCTGAGCGTAATGCAACTCGAGCAGGTCCTGACCCTTGAAACGGGCAATCACCTTGTAGGGCACCACCTTGTCGCCGGCGTTGTACTCCAGCGGCTGGTCCTTGCCGTCGGCCTTGAAATAGGCGTCGACGCGGGCCTCGGCGAGCAGGTAGATGGCCGGTTTGGCATTATAGGGGTTGAAGCTCTCGACGGCGACATAGTCAATCTTGTTGCCCACACACAGGGCGGTGTTGCTCGGCAGGGTCCACGGGGTGGTCGTCCAAGCCAGCACGTAAACGTCGTTGAAGCCCTCGTCGGCAGCCTCGCGGACAGCCTTTATCACGGGATGCTCTTCACCGCTCAACACGGTGAACTGGGCGGTTACCGTCTGGTCCTTCACGTCGCGGTAGCAACCCGGCATGTTCAGCTCGTGGGAGCTCAGACCGGTACCGGCAGCGGGCGAATAGGGCTGGATGGTGTAACCCTTATAGAGCAGGCCCTTGTTGTAGAGCTGCTTGAGCAGCCACCACAGGCTCTCGATGTAGCTGTTCTTGTAGGTGATGTAGGGGTTATTCATGTCCACCCAGTAGCCCATGCGGTGAGTGAGGTCCTCCCACTCGCGGGTGTATTTCATCACCTCCTTGCGGCAGGTGGCGTTATAGTCGTCGACCGAGATTTTCTTGCCGATATCCTCCTTGGTGATACCCAGTGCCTTTTCCACGCCCAACTCAACGGGCAGACAGTGGGTGTCCCAACCGGCCTTGCGCAGCACCTGGTAGCCCTGCATCGTCTTGTAGCGGCAGAAGATGTCCTTGATCGTGCGGGCCATCACGTGATGGATACCCGGCATGCCGTTAGCGCTGGGAGGACCCTCATAGAAGACATAGGCCGGTGAACCCTCGCGCTCGCTGATGCTGCGACCGAACACATCTTCTTTATCCCACATCTGCAGGACTTCCTTGTTGATATCTGACAGGTTAAAACCGTTATATTCGTTAAATTTTTTCATTTTATAATAATGTAATTATCCAAAATATGGCCGCAAAGGTAGTTATTTTAATTGGATTAAAAAAAATTGTGCAAATATTACCCTAAAATAGTTGTTAACAATGCCTTTTTTTTGATGCTATTCACGTTATTTAGTGAGGTTTTAATGGTTTTTTAGACGAGATGGTGTTACCTTTGCGGCCGTGAAACAGAAAAGCATTGACAAGAGATGTTACTGAACAAGATATTGATGCAGATTCCCGTAACGGGACCCGACACGACCGCCGCCAACAAAATCCACGAGGCCACCAAAGCAGTCACGTCACAGGTGGATTCGCTGGCCAATAAACTTCACCCCGACTCCATCGCCACGATGACGCCCGACAAGATTGTGAACCAGTTCAAGTATCTGGACCTGGGCAGCCTGGTGACGTCGCTGTCCAGCCAACTGATTTCGCTGGCTTTGCGCATCCTCGCCGCGATCCTGATTTTCTACTTGGGAAAATTCATCATCAACAAGATCTACAGCGTGGCTCGCGCCATCATGATACGCAAGGACTTCGACCGCTCATTGATATCGTTCCTGCTGTCGTTTATCAAAATCACGTTGCTGTTCCTGCTTATCATCACCGTGATTGGTGTGCTGGGCATCGAGACCAGCTCGTTCATCGCCATCTTTGCCAGTGCCGGTGTCGCCATCGGCATGGCCCTGAGCGGCACGCTGCAGAACTTTGCCGGCGGTGTGCTCATCCTGCTGTTAAAGCCCTACAAGGTGGGCGATTACATCGAGTTTGGCGAACTCAAGGGCACGGTGCGCGAAATCCAGATTTTCAACACAATCATCAATACCTACAACAATGACCGCATCGTCATTCCCAACGGCGGCCTTGCCACGAGTTCGCTGAAGAACTTCAGTGCCGAGCACTACCACCGCGTGGAATGGCGCGTGGGCATCAGCTATGGCGACGATGTGGACACTGCGCGCAAGGTCGCCCTGGAGATTCTCGCTGCCGACCCGCGCATCGTGCACACCGATGCCGACGTCAAGGAAGATGAGCAGCCCGACGAAAAGCCCGTCGAGCAACACGAGGAGCCCACCCTGCCATGGTGGAAACGCCTGTTCCACTGGCATCGCCGTCGTACCGAGGAACTGCGAGAGGAGCATGAGGCCCGGTTGGCCGCATTGATTCCCAAGCCCGATTACAACCCGAGCGTGAACATCGAGAGTTTGGATGAAAGCCAGGTGACACTCATCGTGCGTGCCTGGACCGAAATCGCCAACTATTGGGGTGTGCTCTACAGCGTGAACGAGCAGATTTACAAGCAGTTCCCGCAGCACGGCATCCACTTCCCGTTCCCGCAGGTTGACGTTCACGTGAATAATTAGGAATGAGGAATTAGAAATGAGAAATTAGAAATGAGAAATGAGGAATTCGTTCCACTCAATCCGTTTCCTCCGTTTTATCCATTGGCAAGAATGAAGAATAAGCTATCAAGGTCATTGTTGGTTGTGTTTGTGCTGTCATTGTCGTGGCAGCAAGCCGTGGCACAGGTGGTTAACTCCATCGGCGAGGAGAACATGAAGGTGGAGAAAGGCCTGAAACCGCAAGAGAAGAAGGCCGAGAGTCCCTATATTGCCGACCTGGACACCGAGACGCCCTATTTCCAGTATATCGACTCGGCCCAAAACTATATCTACAGCCACGATTGGCCTGTGGCAGAGCAATGGCTGCTCAAGGCTTTCAAGGCTGACCCCGGCAACCCATCTAACTCAATGGTGCTCAGCAACATCGCCACGCTGCAACGCTATCAGGGGAAACTGGCTGATGCCGTGAAGAACTACACCCTAGCCCTCGACATGACGCCCCATGCCGTGACACTGCTGTTGAACCGTGCCGCCCTGTATGTCGAGATGGACAGCATTGACCGCGCCATCGACGACTATGAACGCGTGTGCGAGCTCGACATGTATGACACCGAGGCCCGCTACTCGCTGGGCGTGCTGGCCATGGAACACGGCGACACCAAGCGTGCCGAAGACCTGTTTAACGAGATCAAGCGCATCAACCCCAACTCGGGCCTCTATTACGAGGGAATGGGACTGCTGCACAAACATAATGGCAACCATGCCCGAGCCGCCGAGATGTTCACGCGCGTCATCAAGGTGCAACCCAGCGCCCAACTGCTGGGCCACCGCGCCGACTGCAACCTGGCCATGAAACACCTCAACGACGCCGAGGAGGACATCCGCACCGCCCTCGAGATGACCCCCGACGACCCCTATCTGTACCTGCTGCGCGCCAAGCTCAACAAGCTCCGCTTCCAGCGCGATGACATGAACCGCGACATCGAGATGGCAGTCTCCCTGGGCCTGAGCCGCGACTACATCAACCAGGCCCTCAACGAGTAATTTTCAGACAACTGGACAGACAACAATGAACAACTAAAAGTTGTCATCGCTTGTTTATAAAAAACAAAGTGATTTGTTGCTGAACTGAATGAAAATCATTAATTTTGTGCTGGGATTCAGTAACTGAATGTATTATTGTTCTCAAAGGTAAGTCCCACTACCTACAGCCATTAATAGCTAAGTGTTTAATCTTACTATTTTATCATCTTTGGTATTCAATAAAGGATAAAAAAACAACAATAAGATATGAATAAACAATATGCCGCTATTTCGGCTGACATTGTTTCTTCGACATCATTATCCAAAGAGTCTTTGGTGGATTTGACTCAGAGGATTAAGCAGATGTTAGCAACTGCTGAGGGTACCTATCAGGGGTTTTGGGGGCGTCTTGTGAAGGGTGACAGCATTGAGTGTATCATGGAGCATCCTAAAGATGCGTTACGTGTTGCGCTCTTGCTCAAATCCAACATCAAGTCCTTTGTCCCAAAGGATGGAATTGCCAATGACAAATTCAAGCAATACGGCTTGCGTTTGGCCATAGGCATTGGCGAGATGCGCATCATCGACAAGGAACTGGACTACATGGATGGAAAAGCCATTTACCTGTCGGGCAGGACTCTTGCCAACATGCGTGACAAGACCTGCGACAGTTTTCAAATCCTGATGCAACATGAGGTGGGCAACAAAGCGTTACCTGTTATCGCGATATTGCTCAATCATCTCACCAACAAGGCGACAAGTCGCCAGTGCGAAACCCTGTTCCACAAGTTGCAATGCAAGTCTGATAGCGAGGTTGCAAGCCGAATGGGCATTTCGCGTTCCGGTGTTAACCAGAACCTGCACAACATGGGTTGGGATGCCATTGAGCGTGCAATCAAGTATTTTGAACAGTTAGATTTTTAACAATCAACAGCTATGACAACAGGACAGATGATATTGAATCTATTACTCGCCCATGTGATTGGCGACTTTTACTGCCAGACAGGGCGTTCCTGTAACGGCAAGCGTGAAAAAGGATTGATGGGCATTGACCTGTATGTGCATGCGTTCATCATTCTTGTGCTCTCGTGGCTGTCGGCATGGTCGTGGTCGTTCTGGTGGGCAGCCCTGGTCATTGGTGTGATACACCTGTTCATCGACGCTTCCAAAGCCGCCGTCGAGCGGAAACTCAAGATTGAGGGGCAACCAATCTATATGACGCGTTATGCCGTGTGGCCCTTTGTCATCGATCAGGTGTTCCATGTCGCTGTCATTGCTTTTGTCTTCTGGTGGTGGCTGCAATACAACGACTGGTGTCTACCCTCTTGGGAAAAGGTGCTGGGGACTCACAACTTATTGTTGATACTTGCCTTACTGTTGTCATGGAAGCCTGCCAATCTGCTTGTCAAGCATATTTTGGTTTATTGTCAGGTTGGTGTATTGGATAAAACTAAAGGTCAATTAGCCAACTACAAGGTGGGTGCACTCATTGGCACTCTTGAGCGCTGGCTAATTATCTTTTTCATGAGCATCCAGCAATATGTTGCTATTGGTTTTTTAGTGGCAGCTAAATCTATCCGGGACTTTGGTGTAAACCGTGAAAGTGAAAAATCAGAGTACGTCCTCGCTGGCACCATGCTGAGTATTTCAATAGGCATAGCCACTGGTCTGCTTCTTTTTATTAAATAAATGCTTTCATCTTGCGACACGAGCATTTGATGTGTGAGTAACATTCTATTCATTTCCTTATTTCTGTGTATCTTTGCCGTCGATTATGAGAAAGAAGAAAAAAGATATTCCGGTAATTGAGAATTTTGAGATAACGGGCGTGGCGGCCGAGGGCAAGAGCCTTGGGCGCTGGAACGACCTGGTGGTGTTTGTCCCCTTTGGTGCTCCCGGCGATGTAATTGACCTGAAAATCGACCGCAAGAAGCACAGTTATGCCGAGGGGCATATCGAGCGGCTGGTCAAGCCCAGTGAATTGCGCGTGGAGCCGATGTGCGAGCACTTCGGGCTGTGCGGCGGCTGCAAGTGGCAACACCTGCCTTATGACTACCAGTTGCAGTGCAAGCAGCAGCAGGTGGTGGATGCCATGGAGCGCATCGCCAAGGTGCCGATTCCCGCCATCAACCCCATCCTGGGTTCGGCCGTGACGACACATTACCGCAACAAGTTGGAATTCACGTTCAGCAACAAGTGCTGGCTCACGCGCGAGCAGCTCGACAGCGGCGCCGAGTTCCCTGACCGCAATGCGGCCGGTTTTCACATTCCAGGTGCCTTTGACAAGGTGCTCGACATCAAGCGCTGCTGGCTGCAGGACGACATCAGCAACGAGATGCGCCTGTTCATCCGCAACCACTGTGTCGAGAAGGGCTACCCGTTCTATGACATCCGCGGCCAGCAAGGTTTCATCCGCATGACGATGACACGCACCGCCAGCACAGGCGAAGTGATGGAGGTCATCGTCTTCGGTCAGGACGACCGTGCCGCCATCGACGACGTGATGAGTGCCGTGCGCGACCGTTTCCCGCAGATTACCTCACTGCTCTATGTCGTCAACCTCAAGGTCAACGACTCGCTCGCCGACCAGGAGTTCATCACCTACAGCGGGCGTGACTACATCGAGGAGGAGATGGAGGGCCTGCGGTTCCGTGTCGGCCCCAAGTCGTTCTATCAGACCAATTCCCGCCAGGCCTATGAGCTCTACAAGGTGGCACGCCGCATGGCCGCTCTCACGGGCGAGGAACTGGTCTATGACCTCTACACCGGCACCGGCACCATCGCCAACTTTGTCGCTCGCCAAGCCCGTCAGGTCATCGGCATCGAGTATGTCCCTGAGGCCATCGAGGACGCCAAATTGAATTCCCGTGTCAACAGCATCGACAACACCCTGTTCTATGCTGGCGACATGAAAGATGTGCTCACCGACGACTTCATCGCCAAGCACGGCCGACCCGAGGTGATGATTATCGACCCACCGCGTGCCGGCATGCACGAGGATGTTGTCAAGGTCATCCTGAACGCCGAGCCGCAGCGCCTGGTCTATGTGAGCTGCAATCCCGCCACCCAGGCACGAGACATCGCCCTGCTCGACGAGAAATACCGTGTAATGGAAATCCAGCCTGTGGACATGTTCCCCCACACCCACCACGTCGAGAACGTCGCCCTGCTGGAGTTGAAAGCGTAATCAAATTTTTGCCCCGAGGGGATTGGGGCGAGAGCTTCACAATTGAGTTTTTTCGACGAGGAAGCCGTCGAGCATGTTGACCACGCGGTGGGCATAGGATGCGTCGCGCTGCGAGTGTGTCACCATGACGATGGTGGTACCCTCGTCGTTGAGTTCGGCCAGCAGGTCCATCACTTCCTTGCCGTTGCGGGTATCAAGGTTGCCTGTCGGCTCATCGGCGAGAATGAGCCTGGGGCCGCACACCAGTGCCCGTGCGATGGCCGTGCGTTGCTGCTGGCCGCCCGAGAGTTGGTTGGGATAATGCTTGGCCCTGTGCGAGATATTGAGTTGCCGCAGCACATCCATCACCTTGGTCTTGCGCACGTCGGCCGGCACGCCCATGTACTTGAGCGGCAGTTCCACATTCTGCTCCACAGTGAGTTCCTCGATGAGATTGAAGCTCTGAAACACAAAACCGATTTTGCCCTTGCGCAGCTCGGTGCGCTGGTTTTCCTTAAACTGCGCCACCTCAACACCATCGAGCAGATAGCTGCCCTCGGTGGGATTGTCCAGCAAGCCCAGGATATTGAGCAACGTGGTCTTGCCGCAGCCCGACGGTCCCATGATGGCGACAAAGTCACCCTCATTCACGTCGAGGTCTATGCCACCCAGCGCAACGGTGGAGATTTCGCCGTAGCTGAACACCTTTTTGAGATTTCTTACTTCTATCATATCGCAATTGTCGGTTTTCGGTTTTGTGGATTACTCATTCTTGAAGCTGTTGACGGGATTCTCGCGCGCGGTGCGCCAACTCTGCAGAATCACGGTGCCCAGGGTAACGGCACCCACGAGCAGCAAGGCCAGCGGGAAAATCCACCACTGAATGTCGGTGTGCTCGGCAAAATAATGCAGGGTCAGCCATCCGCAGAACACAGCGAGCGGCACGGCGAGGATAAAGGCCACGAGCGTCAGCCACGCATATTTCTTGCAGAACATCATGATGATTTCCCTCGACTTGGCACCCATCACCTTGCGGATGCCGATTTCCTTGCGGCGGTACTCGGTCTTGAACATCGTCAGGCAGAACACCCCGATGAGCGTGATGAGCATGCAGATGAGGGCGATGATGAGCACCTGACGGATGTAGCGGAACTCGTTTTCATACACCTCATCCCTTAATAATTTGTCGAAGGACACGACTTCAACATCCGGTCCATAGTATTTGGCCATCAATGCCTTGACTTGCTCTGTCACGCGACCACGGTTGGCATCGGGAGCCATGCGGACGGTCAAGGTCAGATTCACGTAGTCGGCAATCTCGCGGTTGAGGATGAACAGGAACGGATGGTTGCTCATGATGCGTGTCGTGCCGTAACGGATATCCTCGCAGACCCCAACGACTGCGGCGCTATCGGTGACATTGAGTCCCGTTGACAACCGGTCGCCCATCTGCAGCCAGTCCCACTTCTTGCGGGCTGACTCATTCATGATGATGGCGGTCGTATCATCGTCCAGGAAGGTGCGGCCTTCAGTGACCTTGATGCCCAGGGTCTTCAGGTAGTCGTTATTCACCTCGATGCAGCCAAACCTGATGTCATGGCCGTCCTTGTCACCCCGCTGGACGTTATGCCCGTCGGTGAATCCCACTGAATTGTTGGAGAAAGACACGGCATCAACCCCCGGACACTGCATCAGCTCCTGATAGAGCCTGTCAGCTCCGTCGGGGTGCGGCAACCTTGATATCAATATCTGGTTCTTGTCGTAGCCGTAGGTAGAGTTATAGATATAGTTGCTCTGCATGTACAGGATGCCGATATAGCTGATCAGTGTCATTGAGATGAACAGCTGCAGGAATACCAGCAAGGAGCGCAGTTTGTGACCCTGCGGCGTCAGTCCGAAACTGCTCTTGAGCGCCACAGCCGGGGCAAACGAGGTGGCGAAGATGGCGGGATACACACCGGCAAAGACACCCACCACAATGGCGATGAAAAACATGAACAGCACCAGTCGCCAGTGGGCAATGAGACCGAGACTGCCTTCGGTGAGGCTCCGCGTGAGCGGCATCCCCTGAATCATCCAACACAGCACGAGAGACAACAGGCAAGCCACCACCGAAACGATGACACACTCGGCCACAAAAGATATCCTCAGCGACAAACGTGAAGCGCCCAGCACACGCCGCGTGTTGAGGCTGCGCACGCGCATCGGACTCTCGGCAAGGGTGAAATTCAAGAAATTGATGGCAGCAATCATCATGACCAGCAGGCAAGCGAGTTTCAGGATGGTCACCATGCCTTTATAACCGCTGTCGCCATTGGTGAACGAGCTGTACTCAAAGTAGCTGTCCTTGAGCGGCGTGAACTGGATGTTCATCGTCTTGAGCGCGTTAATGATGTTCGGGGCTTCAGGGACTTCACCATAGCGCTCCATGTTACGGATGAATCCGTCAATGATGGATTGCCTGAGACTTTGCCCGAAGGCGTCCAAATCGTCGGGCACCGCCTTGAACTTGATGATGCACTTGTGCAGGTAGTTGAAACTCAACAGATCGTCATCATACCTGCTGCAATAGATGTAGTTATCGACCTCACAATTCTCAGGAAAATCCTCATACACACCGAGCACCTTATAAGGGTAAATCGTGTCCTTGACTTTGCCCAGCGAGTCGACTTCAGGATAGGACATCCTCATCGTCTTGCCGGCAGCGTCGGCCGTCCCGAAGTATTCCACGGCGATGCTCTGCGGGATGACCAACTCACCATGTCGGTCTTCATTCAACTCCAGGGTGCCACTGATGACCCTGTCAGTGAGAATGCTGATGGCCGTCTTGTTGGCACTTGAAACCGTGTACTTCACCTTGCCGTCACCCAGCAGGAAGTCGTAATCCTGCCCTTGGACTTCGGTCATGGAATAGGACTCCACCTGCTCCATGTCACGCAGGCCCTCGCTGAACGGGTAGCAAACGAGGTCGCTGAATTCCCACTCGTTGTAAACGGCGTCGGTCTCCAGGCGATACAGGCGCTCATAGTCCTTGAGGTTGTGATTGAAGGTGTCCTGAAAATAGATTTGCGTCATGAACAGATAGAAAGTGGCAAAAGCCACAATCAGGCCCACCAGATTAAGCGCCGTCGCCATCTTGAAGCGACGCGCCATATACATGATATTGGCCAGGGTCTCACGCATCTTGACGCTCCAGGTTATGCATTAACATGAACAAATGGACGCCATCAACCGGAAAGAGCACCTTCCCGGCCAATGAAGTCTACATTATTCTAACGTGACTCACTGCCGTCTTATTGTGATTTCCAACAGACAGTTATAAGCTAAAGTGTGATGCACCATCAAGGGAGAGGTGCACCACACTTTCAGTTTAGATTATCGGGACTCTGTCACTGCTCGGGCGACATCACCACCTCGACCTTGCAGCCGTTAGCCAGCAGACGGCGGGCAAAGGCGGCTATCGTTTCGGACGTCTGGGCCTTGACAGTCTGCTCATAGGCGGAGTAATTGTCGATGCTGCGCATCGCGTAGGCCATGATGGTGTGATACCAGTAGCTGTTTTCCTTGAGCTGCGTCTCAAAGTTCTTGAGCAAGGCTTTCTTGAAGTCTTCAAGGCTTGCAGCGTCGATATTCTCACAGGCCTTGAGCATCTCCTCGTTGACGATGGCCACTGCCTGGTCGGTGAACTTGGGCTGGAGCGGGATGGACACCTGAAGCAATGTCACGGGCATGTCACCGTCCAGCATGGAGCTGCCATAAGCGCCCACGGCATAGGCCGCACCAGCTTCCTCGCGGATTTTATCGTTGTAAATCTTATCCAGTATCTGGGCCAGCAGGTTAACCTGAATGCTCGTTTCAAGGCTGTAAGGTGTCTTATGGTCAATCCAGCTAATGCTGACGTTGGTCTTGGGTGTTTCCATCTTGCGGGTGAAGTGGTTGACAATGTCCTGATCAGGATAGTTGCCGGTGTTCACCCAGTTGGACTTCTTGCCCTTGACGGCAGGCAGCGAGGCGACATACTGCTCGATGAGGGGACGGATGACCTCCTCGTCAAACGAGCCGATGAACAGGAAGGTGTAGTCGGCAGCATTGGAGGTCGCTTCCTTGGCAATCTCCAAGCAGCGGTCATAGTCGAGTTGGCTCAAGTCTCCCACACCAATAGGTTTGGAACGCCAATCGCGGTTGTTAATCAGGTAGTTGAGCGTATCGTTGAACGCGTTCTCGGGGCTCAGGTCCTTGTTCTTGAGGGAGATTTCAATGACGTCATACAACTGGTTGAAGCTCTTCTCGTCCTTGGTGACATCGGTGAAATTCAGATAGATGAGCTGGAACATCGTCTCCAGGTCCTTCACGGTGGAAGAACCGGTAATGTAGTTCTCGTGGCTGTAAACCTGCTGGTTCACACTCGTTTGCTTGCCGGCAAGGGCTTTTTCCAACTGCGTGCTGGAAAAGCCGCCCAATCCGCTGGTTTCAAGGACATTGTTCAGCAGTTCTATGTTGATGCGGTCTTTCTCACCATATAATGACTTGCCACCACGACGCTCGGCCATCATCCAAATCTGGTCTTTCTTGAAGTCGGTGGGCTTGAGCAGCACGCGCACGCCGTTGCTCAATTCCAGGTCCTTGAAGCCGAAGGTGTCGTTGTAGGTTTCCTTGACGATTTGGCCCTTCTTGGGCAGTTGGGCGATGAGGGGCTCGTCTTTCACGTCATCGACATAAGGCTCGATGTCGCTCTGCTCGGCAGCCACGACAGCGGCCATGAGGCCATCGGTGGTGGGATAGACGGCACCGTCCTTCTCCTGGTTGAAGTTCAACACCACAAGATTCTCGCCAGTGGCGCTGATGAGCTGGGGCAGAACCTGGTTGATGTACTCAACGGGGACTTGGGGAGCAATCATCTTCATGATCTGGTAATAGTCCTCAATCGAGGGGATGGGCTCGTTGTGGATGTAGTGCCGGCAGTATTCTTGGGCGTAAGAGCGGCTGTTCACCTTGTCGCGCTCGTTATACTGCTTCTCGATACTGCTCATGACGCTTTCCTTGGCACGGAGATACTCAGTGACGGTGAAACCGTGCTTGGCGGCACGCAGGGCCTCGATGAGCACGGCCTGGGTGGCGGCTTCGGTCTTCCCTTCCTTGGGGACGGCAATCAAGGTGAAGGCGTCCTTGGTGTTGGCGCCCATATAACTATCGTCATAACCGTAAGCCTGCATGAACGGGCAATCAGGTTCCTGGGCTTTCTCGTTGAGGCGCTGGTTGAGCATCTGGCTCAAAACCTGCTTGGCATAATTGATGACCAGATAATTGATGTCGTTCTTCTCCTTCTTCTCGACGATGTCATGCTTGAACATGAGCATCGAGATGCTGAATTGCTGTTCCTTGTCCTTCTCCACAATCACGATAGGCTCCTTGTTGTCGGGGACAGGGAAATCCACGACCTTGGCAGCGTCAGCAGCGAGAGGAATGCCGCTGAACATCTCGCGTATCATGGCCTCGGTGTGGTCCACATCGATGTCACCGACAACGACAATCGCCTGATTGTCGGGGCGATACCACTTGTGGTAATAGTCGCGCAGCACCTGATAGGGGAAGTTGTCCACCACGTTCATGTCGCCGATGACGTCGCGCTTGGCATACTTCGAGCCGGGGAACAGGTTGTCCATCTGACGGTTGCGCATGCGCTCCATGGCACTCTGTCCCAAGCGCCACTCCTCGTGGATGACACCGCGCTCCTTGTCAATTTCCTCATCGGTGAGCAGCAAACCGTTGCTCCAGTCCTTGAGCACAAGCAAGCAGGAGTCGAGGACGCCTTGGCTCGTCGTGGGCACGTTGTCGATGTTGTAAACGGTCTCGGTGAAATAGGTGTAGGCATTCACGTCCCCACCCCAGTTCAGGCCTATCGAGCGGATGAAATCGATAATCGTGTGGCCCTTGCCGTTGAAGTGCTCACTGCCGTTAAAGGCCATGTGCTCCAGGAAGTGGGCCAAACCGTTCTGGTTGTCCTCTTCCTGCATGGCGCCCACGCGTTGAGCGATGTAGAAGTTGGCACGGTGCTCGGGATAGTTGTTATAACGGATGTAATAAGTTAACCCATTGTCCAGTTTGCCGATTTTCACGGCCTGGTCAACGGGGATAGCCATCTGCTGCGCCATCAAGGCACTTGGTAATAATACGGCTAACAAGAGCAGCAGCACTGCCAGCAATCGTCTTGTCTTTTTCATAGTTTAATAGTTTTAGTTAGTAAATTTGATTTCAATGTTGCGAATATACATTATTTGAACGGCTTTTCTTAAGGCCATATTGCCTCAAAAACACCGATTGTCCAAATATTATACACTTCACTGTCTAATTCTTTTACATTTTGTGAAAACTATTTCGTAACTTTGCCGCCAACTAACCGTAAAACCAATTTAACAATAACTATTAGAATCGGAATGAAGAAATTATTCATGATGATGCTGGCCATCCTGGCGTGTCTGGGCATGGCCGCACAGAAGCCTGTAGCCTTGACCGTACCCGGTGACCCCATGGCTACGCAGTGCTACACGCTGAGCAACGGCCTGAAGGTATTCCTCAGCGTCAATCACCAGAGTCCCCGCATCGCTGCCCACATCGCCGTGCGCACCGGCTCGCGTAATGACCCCGCCGAGACCACCGGTCTGGCCCACTACCTGGAGCACCTGATGTTCAAGGGCACACAGCAGTACGGCACCAGCAACTATGCCGCCGAGAAGGCCCTGCTCGACACCATCGAGGCTCGCTACGAGCAGTACCGCCTGGTGAAGGACCCCGAGCGTCGCCGCGTCCTGTACCACGAGATTGACAGCATCTCGCAGCTGGCAGCCCAGTACAACATCCCCAACGAGTATGACAAGTTGATGGCCGGCATCGGCGGTCAGGGCACCAACGCCTACACCAGCACCGACGTCACCTGCTATACCGAGGACATCCCCGCCAACGAGGTGGACCGCTGGGCCCGCATCCAGGCCGACCGTTTCCAGAACATGGTCATCCGCGGTTTCCACACCGAGTTGGAGGCCGTGTATGAGGAGTACAACATCGGCATCGCCCAGGACCAGAGGAAAATCTTCGAGGCCTTGAGCGCCAAGATGTTCCCCACCCACCCCTACGGCACCCAGACGACCATCGGTACCCAGGAGCACCTGAAGAACCCGTCGATCACCAACATCAAGAACTACTTCCATAACTACTACTGCCCCAACAATGTGGCCATCTGTATGGCTGGTGACTTTGACCCTGAGGAGGTCATCGCCATCCTGGAGCGCCACTTCGGCAGCTGGAAGCCCAACAACAACCTGACCCGTCCCGAGTTTGCTCCCCTCAAGCCCATCACGGCCCCCATCGACACCACCGTCGTGGGCCAGGAGGCCGAGTTCGTGGCCCTGGGATGGCGTTTTGACGCCGGTAACTCCCTGCAGATCGACACCATGAACGTGGTGGCCGAGATGCTCTCCAACGGCACCGCAGGTCTTATCGACCTGAACCTGAACCAGCCCCTCAAAGTGATGGGCGCTGGCGCCTACAGCGATGAGATGACCGACTACTCGATGCTTCTGCTCTTGGGCTATCCCAACGAAGGTCAGACCCTGGAACAGGTGCGCGAACTCTTGCTGGGCGAGCTTGCCAAGCTGCGTGCCGGCAACTTTGATGATGACCTGCTGGTGAGCGTGGTCAACAACAACAAACTCCAGTACCTGCGCGCCCTGGACAACAACGGGGCCCGCACACGTCAGCTGGTGAACGCCTTCATCAACCACGTGGACTGGGCCCAGGAAGTGGGCAAGCTCGACCGCATGGCCGGCATGACCAAGGATCAGATTGTGGACTTTGCCAACCGCCACTTGCTGGACAACAACTTCGTGTGCGTTTACAAGCGCATGGGCGTTGACACCACCGAGAAGAAGATTGACAAGCCCACCATCACTCCCATCCCCACCAACCGCGACATGCAGAGCGACTTCGTTCGCAACATCCTGAGCGAAATCGTTGAGCCCATCCAGCCCCAGTTTGTGGACTACAGCAAGGAGATGACCGTGAGCAAGACCAGCAAGAAGCTGCCGCTGCTCTACAAGCACAACGACCTTGACGACCTGTTCTCCTTGACCTACAAGTATGACTTCGGTGGCACGGCCGACAACCGCTATGAGACCGCCTTGAGCTACATGGATTTCCTGGGCACCAAGAATATGAGTGCTACCGAGTTCAAGCAGCGCTTGTACAAGTTGGCCTGCAACATCTCGATGAACGTCAGCGACAACGAGACCTACCTGACCCTGAGCGGTCTGAGCGAGAACATGCCCGAGGCGCTCAAGCTCGCCGAGGACCTGATGCAGAACGCACAGGTTGACGAGGATGCCTACCGCAGCATGGTGGACGTTATCCTCAAGGCCCGCAACGATGCCAAGAGCAGCCAGGACGAGTGCTTCAACCGCCTGAATGAATATGGCATGTACGGTCCCCGCAACGAGTACACCAACATCATGAGCGAACAGCAGTTGCGCGACACCAAGCCCGCCGAGCTCATCAACCTCGTGAAGGGCCTGCGCGACATGCAGCACACCGTGGTTTACTACGGCCCCATGACCGAGAAGGAACTGAATAAGTGCCTGAGCAAGGTCCACAAGACCAAGAAGAACCTGGCCGCCGTTCCCGTGGGCACTCCTTACATGGAGCAGACCACCCCGAGGACCGAAATCCTGCTGGCACCCTATGAGGCCAAGAACATCTACATGGTACAATACCACAACGAGGGCACCCAGTGGTCTCCCGAGCACGCTGCCACCATCAACCTGTTCAACGAGTACTTTGGCGGTGGCATGAACGGCATCGTCTTCCAGGAGTTGCGCGAGGCACGCGGTCTGGCCTATTCGGCAGCCGCCTACTACCGCCAGCCCTATGAGAAAGGCCATCCCGAGTATGCCATGACCTACATCATCACCCAGAACGACAAGATGATGGACTGTGTGCGCGAGTTCAACAACATCGTGGGCACCATCCCCCAGAGCGAGGCCGCCTTTGCCCTGGCCAAGGAGTCGCTGATGAAGAAGTTGGCCAGCCGTCGCACCGTGCGCGCTGGCGTCCTGAACAGCTACATCCAGGCTCAGCGTCTGGGTCTGAACTACGACATCAACTCGGTAGTCTTCAACCAACTGCCCAACCTCAAGCTGAACGACATCGTCAAGTTTGAGCAGCAGTCGATGGCCGGCAAGCCCTACCGCTACCTCATCCTGGGTGACGAGAAGGAGCTCGACATCGAGGCTCTGGAGAAGATTGGTCCGATCCATCGCCTTACCCTCGAGGAGATTTTCGGATATTAAGAGGTTAGATGTTAGATGTTAGACGTTAGACATTAGATGTTAGACGTTAGACATTAGACATTAGATGTTAGACACTAGATGTTAGACATTAGATGTTAGACATTAGATGTTAGACATTAGATGTTAGACACTAGATGTTAGACACTAGATGTTAGACACTAGATGTTAGACATTAGATGTTAGACATTAGACATTAGACGTTAGACGTTAACTGTTAACTGTTAACTATTAACTATTAACTGTTAACTATCATACGGGTCCTTAGGGTCGTTAATGACTTTAAGGACCTTATTATTTTTGAGAGAGTAAATTTTGAATAATCAAGAGGATTTATTACCTTTGCCAACGAGAAACTATGCAATATAACATCTAAAACTTATAACCTTATGAAAATTATACTTCAATCACTCATTCTTTTATTAGGAGCGCTGATAGTGCCTAATACCGCTTATGCTCAAAGCATACATGGTGATGTGAACGGCGACCTCGAGGTGAACATTGCCGATGTGAACGCCCTTATAGATATGATTCTGAGCGATGGCAGCAATGCGGCTGCCGATGTGAACAGTGATGGAGAAATCAACATTGCCGATGTGAATGTACTCATCGACATCATCTTGGGGGGTGGTGAGGAACCTGAACAGCTCGAGTGGGTTGACCTGGGTCTGCCCAGCGGCACGCTGTGGGCCACGAGGAACATCGGCGCCAATACCCCGGAAGAATCCGGAGACTTTTTCGCTTGGGGCGAGACTGAGCCCAAGGAGGCGTATTACATGAGTAACTATAAGTGGTACGACTATGACAATGAGTTGTTCACCAAGTATTGCACTGATAGCGAATATGGCATGGTTGACGACAAGGAGTTGGAGCCCAGAGACGATGCTGCCTGGGCGAACTGGGGGCCGTCGTGGCGCATGCCTTCCCTGGAGCAGTTGCAAGAACTGAGGGAAAAATGCTCATGGGAGTGGATAGAAAGGAACGGCACATCCGGTTATCTGGTAACAGGCCCCAACGGAAGCACCATATTCCTGCCCGCTGCCGGAGAAGCCTCCTTCCCTAACGCTGAAGGTGAAGGCTACTATTGGTCCCGCACGCTCGGTCCTTTGAGCGATCCCAGCAAAGCCTTCAGTTTGAGTTTCAACTCGCTGTGGATACTCCCTGATTGTGCCCGTCGCAGTGTCGGGTATCCAGTGCGTGCCGTGCGCATGTCATTAGAGCATTTCTATATCGAGCAGCAGAGCCTTGACTTTGTTGCAAGTGTCGGTGATACATGCACAAGCCTTCTGACCATCGTCAACTGCACCAATTTCCCCTTAACCGTGATGGGCTCGGTCGATGAGCCGTTCTACTTCAACTGGGGAGGGGACTTGCTTTCGAGCGTAACCTATGATGTGTATGGCCAGTTATATGTCATGCAAGCGATATCGTTCATAGCGACCACACCCGGACAATACAACAGCAAGGTGACCTTCCGTTCAGCACTCGATGGCACTGTGATTGAAGTTCCGGTCTCTGCGCTTGTCTTCCCTGATGTTAATCCGCAACAGGATGCTGTTGACCTGGGTCTGCCCAGCGGCACACTGTGGGCAACATGCAACGTGGGTGCCAGCAGTCCCGAGGAATCTGGTGACGCCTTCGCCTGGGGTGAGACTGAGCCTGTGGGTGAATATGACTGGACCAACCCATGGGAGAACTACAAGTGGTGCAACGGCAGCGTAAACACATTGACAAAATATTGCACCGATAGCGAATATGGCACGGTTGACAACCTGACGGAGCTGGAGTCTGAAGACGATGCTGCCTGGGTGAACATGGGACCGATGTGGCGCATGCCAAACAACGAACAACTCACAGAACTGGAGGAATACTGTACCTGGAAGTGGGCGACCAAAAACGGTGTTGAGGGGCGTTTGGTCACCGGTCCCAACGGCAACAGCATCTTCTTGCCAGCCTCAGACGAACACGCCTATTGGTCACGCGAGTTGAATCCGGAAATCACATTCTACGCCTATGGCAGGGACTTTACTTCAGTGAGTCTGCAGTGGTTTTTCATGTGGAGTCCACGCATTGATGGCTGCTATGTCCGTGCCGTGAGTGTGCCGCAAGAGTAGGATACAGGTTTTAGGGGAGTGTGTCATAAATCAAAGGCTGGAACTCTAACCGCCCTGCGGGCGGGAAATTAAGCAAATTAAAATTATCATTAAATGCCAGAAACATCAATGTTCATTTAAATATTTGTTTAATTTGGCTACGCCGAGCTAAAGGATCCCGTGCTATCGAATGGTTAAGCTAGCGTGTCTCTATTATGACACCGCTTCTTTTTATAGCAGTCTATGGCGAGATAGTCAATAAAAATGCTTATCTTTGCACATTGAAAAAACTCTAATCAACCACCTAAAAAGACAACACTATGAAAAAGATCATCTTATTATTGACACTTGTCTTCGCCGCTTTGAGCGCCAATGCATTTGTTGGGGTATGTGATTCCATACCCGATGAGAATGGCCGTTTCCACTGCCCTTACATCACGAGGGGCACGATCACCTGGGACGAGGCCACCAAAACGCTCACCCTGGACAATGCCGTCGTCGAATATTATACCGACGACCGATATGATGGCGTTAGACCCATATCGTTGACCGAGGATGCAACCATCGTGATTCATGGGGAGTGCAAACTGATTACCAACGGGTTTTCGGCAATGTATTTCTTCAGTTACAGCATCAAGAACATCTCCATTATTGGCGACGGCAAACTGTACACGTCCAGCACCTGGATCGACATTTTTCTTAACTGTACACACCTCACCATCAAAGACATTTACTTGGAGACTGTCAATGGCATTGCCAACAACGGTTTTGGCGAATTGTGTGCCCTCACTTTCGACAATGTCCAGGCAGACCTCAAAGGGTCGATTGAAAGATTCGGTGAAGGCATCACTTTCAAGAACTGCTCCATCACCTACCCCGCAGACGCCTACATTAGCCAATATAGCGGCTATGGCTATGCTATTTATTGCGGCAACGATGATTTTCCTGACCACATCATCATCTCGCGTGACGGCGGCAAGCCTGGCGACGTGAACAGTGACGGCGAGGTCAACATCGCCGATGTCAATGCCCTCATCGACATGATTTTGAGCGGCAACCATAGCGCAAAGGGCGATGTGAACGAGGATAATGAAGTCAACATCGCCGACGTCAATGCCCTCATCGACATGATTCTTAACCACTAATAAAAACGATAATTGAACTATGAAGAATTCTTTACACTTTCCCCGTTTGGCACTGCTGGCGCTCACGTTATTGATTGCCGCCTCGTCGGCCATGGCCTACGACATCGAGGTCGATGGCATTTACTATACCGTGTCTAGCGGCAGAGCCTATGTCACCTACAAGGACAACAATTTCAACTCCTATTCGGGCGATGTGGTCATCCCCGCACAATTCACTTATGAGGGCGAAACCTATACCGTACTTGAAGTCTGGGATTATGCTTTCCTGCAGTGCGAGAATCTGACCAGCGTCAGCATTCCCAACACGGTAACCAAAGTGGGCAACTCCGCTTTTAGCAGATGTCCCAAGTTGAACAAAGTTACCATTCCCAGTTCGGTGACTTATATCGGAAACTACGCCTTTACCCAATGTACCTCATTAGCCAGCATCGCCATTCCCAATTCGGTCACTAAGTTGGGCTTCTCGGCATTCGAGGAGTGCACTGCGCTTTCCAGCGTGACCTTGAGCAACCAACTCGAAGTCATTGAGATGTTGACTTTCTATGGCTGCACCAGCCTGAAGAACGTGACCATCCCCGCATCGGTCAAGACCATCGATAACCAGGCATTTGAGAACTGCGTTAGTCTTGAAAGAGTCACTTTGTCTCAAGGGCTTGAACAGATCTTGGATTATGCCTTCCGTTCTTGTGAGAGTTTGCAACAAATCACCCTCCCCAACACGCTCACCAAGATAGGCGCTCATGCCTTCCGTGAAAGCGGCCTGAAGAGCATCACCGTTCCCAACTCGGTGAAAACCATTGACTCATTCGCTTTTTATGAGTGTCAAAATCTGCAACAGGCCAAAATCGGTGACGGCGTGAAAGAAATCGGTGAGTATGCCTTCGTCAGGTGCCTCGAGATGACGACGCTCACGCTGGGCAATCACGTGGAAACGATTGGCACCCATGCCTTCAGTGGCTGTTACAAACTGGCCGCAGTGAACATCCCCAATTCAGTCACCACGCTGGAGGACGAAGCCTTCTCCTACTGCCATGCCTTACAAAGCGTGGTCATCGGTAATGGGGTGAAGACTATCGGCAATTACGCTTTCCACGAATGTGAGAACATGTCTAATCTGATTATTGGCAACAATGTCACCTCTATCGGCACCAATGGTTTTTACGGATGTCAGGCGCTCAAGAGAGTGGATATCCCCAACTCGGTGGAAACCATCGGCAACTGCGCATTCCTGCAATGCCAAGGTTTAACCAAAATCAACATCGGCAGTGGGGTCAAGACAATCGGCTACGGAGTCTTCGCCAGTGATTGGAGAATCTCTTCAATCTTCTGTCATGCGGTGACACCCCCCACGTTCATTGTTAACGAGAGTTGGTCTACGTTCAACTATAACGTCTATGAAGAGGCCACACTGTATGTGCCCAAGGAGTCCATCAACAAGTACAAGAACGCCTATATCTGGAAGGATTTCGCCAACATCCAGGCCATCCCCGACCACATTCCCGGTGATGTGAACGGCGACGGCGAGGTCAACATCGCTGATGTCAACGTCCTCATCGACGCCATCTTGACTGGCGACCACAGCATCGACGGCGACGTGAACGAGGACCACGAGATCAACATCGCCGATGTCAACGTCCTCATCGACATGATATTGAAGCATTAGGCGAAATCGACAAAACAATTAAGGTCCCTAGGGTCATTAACGACCTTAAGGACCTTTCTGTTTCCTAAAAGCTAACAGTTAATTGCTAACTTCCAATTGCTTGATGGCCTTCTTGCAGATGCCCTCGTGGCGCATCACCATGTAGATGAGCAGGATGTTGAACACCACAATTTCAAACGCGAAATACAGCCAGGGCACATTGCAGATGACCGTGATGAAGCATACGATAATGCGGGTGTTGAAGGTCAGGATGTTGGTGTACTTCATCAACGGCAGACTCAGCTGACGGAAGTACTCGCGGAACTCCGGTGAGGGAACGCCATCCTCGCCATATTTCTCGTTGAGGGCGGCACGCAGGCGCCGCATGTTGGGCGTCAGGCGCTCCTGGTTGGCGGTGTAGCCGCTGTAGAAGAACAACGGCAACTTGCTCCAGAAATTCCTGCCCCACTCCAGGCGGTGATACTGCTCCTTGAGCTTGGCGGCACTGTCCAGCTCACTGCCCTGACTGCCCTTGAGGAAGAACAGGTGGAACTGGCGATAGAGGTCGGCCATCGCTGCCTGCAAGGCATGGCTGATGCCCGAAAGGATGCCCAGCGTCCATATTATCCACGCGTTGTTGGCAAAGAAATGCGAACCCGTGATGCTGTCGCCGAAGTCCAGTTCCCTGAACACCAGGGCGAAACTGATGGCGGCAAACCAGAAGTCACCGCTCACGCCGTCCAGGATGCGGCCCATGCGGGAATACTGCTGCGTCATGCGCGCCAGCTGTCCGTCGGCGCTGTCAAACGTGTCGGCCCAGGTGATGAGCAGCATGCCCACCCAATTGAGCCAAGCCAAATCAGGCTGATGGAAATATAACATGACGCCACCAGCAACACCCATAAAGATGCTGGCGACGGTGATAGCGTTGGGGCTGACGCCTAACTTGGCGAACAGTTTTGCCCACAAGAATCCCAGGGGGCGGTGAAAATGCAGGTCGAACCACTCCTCGGTATCCATCGACTTGAGCGATTCCTGATACTCTTCTTTTAATGTCATGCTTTTCAGTTAATCGTTTGTTTTGGTTTTAGTGTCAAGACCTTAACGTCTCTAAGGTCTTTAAAGTCTTTAAGGTCCTTAAAGACACACTCCTCATTCCTAATTCCTCATTCCTCACTCCTCATTCTTTAAAGTCCCATGTGGGCCTTGGCGAGCGCGAGAACGGCCTTGGCGATGTGCGGCGCCGACTCGTTGCGGCAGGGAGCGAAGCTGGGCCAGTCGTTAAAGTCAATGATGCGGATGGTGCCGTCAGGATCCACGATGCAGTCACCACCGTAAATGTCAACATTCAATTCCTCGGCAGCGCGTGTGCAGATGTCCTTCAGCTCCTTCAGGTCGATGTCGATGCCCTGGGAGTGGCCGTTGACCTCTTCCCAGCCATACTTGCTGTGACCCTCGTCAAAGGGGTAGAACCAATAGAAGAACTGCGAGTTCCTCACGCCGTAGAACTTCACCAGGTCACCCACCAGGTGCACGTTGATCACGGCACGGGTGATGCCACGGTAGAAGTACTCCTGGAGCACCTCCTGGGCCTCCTCGGGATGGCGCACGTAGCTCACGTCCTCCTTGTGCATGGCATGGAAATCGCCGCGCTTGATCCAGCAACTCTTGAAGCCGGCCTTCTTGAGCTGGTCCTTGATGTTCTCGTTGGTGTTGACAATCAGGCTCTCGGGATAAGGGATGCCGTTGCCCAGCAGGATGCGTGTCATGCGCTCACGCGTACAGTTCTCGATGCCGTAACCCGAGTTGACGACCAGCTTGCCCTCGTCCTCCAGACGTTGCAGCTTGGCGATGCTCTCGCGCTCACGGCACATGGCCAGCACGACGGGCTCCTTAATCTCGGAGTTGTTGAATTGCTCTTCGCTATAAACGTTAACCTGGCAACCGCGCTTGCGCAGCTGCTCTGCCACCAGGTTAAAGATAGCCGTGTCGTTGCCGATATGGTTGGGTGAGTACGCTCCTGCGCGCATCACGCCAGCAATAGTGATATCTGCCATTGTTATTGACTTTTAAAAATATTCATCACGGGCACCCTTGCCCGCAATACGAACTGCAAAGATACTAATTTTTACAATAGCACAACCCAATTATCGCAAAAAACCGATGCTTTTTGATTTTTGACGTGGTGGGGGGATTGGGCGGGGTGGTAATTTTGCAGCGTCAAGAATTTACTGGCGGCCACGTTTAGGCAAGGCCCTACAATCGAAAAACAAACAACCATGAAAACACCGACAGACAATGAACAACACATCCGCGTGCTACGGGCCGCTTACCAGGCTTGGATGAACGCGGCAGGACTGCGGCAGGCACGGCTGCGCAACAAGCGGTTCACCTATGGCGACCAATGGGGCGACCTGGTGAAGGACCAGCAGGGGCGCGTGATGACCGAAGGCGAGCACCTGGCCTGTCAGGGATGTGAAAGCATCACCAACAACCTCATCCGCCAGATGGTGAAGACCATCGTGGGGCGCTTCCGCTCCCAGTACATCAAGCACGACAATGCCGCCACGGCATCGTTGACCCAAGTGAGCCGCGACAATGAGCTGGACGAACTGGACAGCCGCGCACTGGAGGAGTTCCTCATCTCGGGCTGCTGCATCCAGCGTGTGGACACTGCCCACGAGCCGGGCGGCAGCGAGCACGTGAGGGTCGATAACGTGAACATCAACAAGCTGTTCGTTGGCCCGATGAACGACACCAGGGCCTGGGACTGCGAACTCATCGGCCAGCTGCACGACCTGAACATCGCCCAGCTGCTGCGACGGGTGGCCGGCGGCAATCCGCGCAAGGCCGCATGGGTGAGACGCCTCTACACCGACAGTGCCGACAGCCGCCTGGCCGACTTCACCACGCGCCTCGGGGCCGACTCGCAGCTGGGCAGCGACTTCTGGCACGCTAGCGACGGCAAGTGCCGCGCCATTGAGGTGTGGACCCTCGAGAGCCGTGAGGTCATCGTGTGCCACAACCGCCGTGAGGGCACGCTCACCATCGAGACAATGGGCAACAGCCGACGTCTCAAGAACCGCCCCGACGTGACCACCCGCTGGGACATCGCCACCGTGTGGCACTGCCGCTGGTTCAGCCCGATGGGTGACCTGCTCACCGAGTATGACTCGCCATGGCGACACGGCAGCCACCCGTTTGTCATCAAACTCTATCCGCTCACCGACGGCGAGGTGCATGCCGTTGTCGAGGACATCATCGACACGCAGAAGCACGTCAACCGCATGATTTCGCTGCTCGACCAGGTGATGCGCAGCAGTGCCAAAGGTGTGCTCCTTTTTCCCGAGACCGCCCTGCCCGAGGGATGGACATGGGAAGAGGCCCGCCGATGCTGGTCAAGCGCCAATGGCCTACTGCCCTACAACCCACGCTTCAGCGAGGCCAAACCAGAACAGATCAGCGCCAACAACACCAACATCGGCGCCTATCAGATGATAGAACTGCAGATGAAACTGTTTGAGGAAATCAGCGGAGTGACCGGAGCGCTGCAAGGAAAGAACCCGACAGTCAACAGCCAGGGCGCCTACCAGTTGCAAAGCGAGAACGCCGACATTGCCCTGAGCGACGTATTCGAGACCTTTGAAGCCTTCCGTCGCCAGCGCGACCGCAAAATCACTACCGCCACCGAGCCCTGACGGGAGGGAACGGGACCAATAGGACCGATAGGACCAATAAGACTAATAGGACCTATGGTGGCGGATGCCCCTTTAAACTGTAAACTTTAACCTCTAACCTTTAACCTTTAACCTTTAACCTTTCAATCCATGAACAACGAAGAAATCCAGAATCAGAACCGCGAGGCGGTGACACCACCGCCCTTTCGCCAGAGTGAAGAACCGCAAGGCATGCCCGAATCAAATCAGGCCGCCTCCCCTACCCTCGACGACATGATCGCCAGGCTCGGTCTTGACGAGCAAGCCACGGGACAGCTCCGCAGCCTCACCCAAGGCCTGGACGCCGAGCACGTCTCGCCCGACCTGCTGCAAACGCTCGCCCGTGGCGTGACCCATGACAACGACGTGGAAAATGCCGAGGCCGCAGGCTACCTGCGAGGCCGCAACGAGAAAATCGAAGCCGTGCTGCATCCCGATCCCGAGCCGCCCGTCGAGACCGAGACGACACCCGTCTTTCCCCGCTACTGCCGCCGCAGCATCTGGGACTGACACCCCCTCTAACCTTTAACCTCTAACCTTTAACCTTTTTAATCCATGAACATCATCAATTTTTCCAAGACCTGGCGCTGGATGCGCAAACACAAGAAACTCGTCCTCTTTGTCATCATCATGATTCTCATCGCCATCCTCGCCTCGTGCCTGACCGGTGGCAACACCGCCGGAGCCACCATGGCAGTGGGCATGCTCATCACCGGTGTCGAGGACGGCAAACACGTGGTGGACGGTCCGCTCACGACCGACCTCACACGTGAGGGTTCACCCGACCTGCTGCTCAACGAGATTGACCAGCAGATCGTGAAGATCCGCCCCATGTCCACACCCATCGACCAGATTTCGCGCTATGCCGGCAGCAAGCACACGGGCAGCATGGTCGTTGATTATTACAGCGTGGACACCAAGCCCACAATGGCGAGCCTGACCGATGACGTCACCGAGTGCCACACGGCGGCCGCCGGCGAGACACCCATCGCGGTCATCCACACCAGCAACAACGAGATCTTTGACCCCACCGACACCATCCTCGTGCAGGAGACCCCGGGATATGCCCCTGACGGCACCGAGGAGACCAGCCAGGACCTGATGCTCTATGTCATCGGCCGCGACGCGACGGGTGTCACTGTGATGGCTGTGAACGGTCCCACCGTGGGCGGTGTCACCAACTGCATTCCCAACATCGCTTCGGGGACGGCGCTCGTGCGCATGGGACGCGCCGCCAGCGAACTCGACGTGCAGTCGCCGCAGTTCGAGGCGTTGCCCAAGAAGAGCCGTAACCTGTGCCAGATTTTCAAGATGCAGGTCGAACAATCCACGTTGCAACGCCTGGCCAACAAGGAAGTGGGCTGGACGATGAGCGACCAGGAAGAGGCAGCCGTCTATGACATGCGACTGGGCATGGAGAAGTCGTTCCTCTTCGGCTCGGCACGCAAGCTGTGGGACAACAACAAGAAGGAGTACATCTACTTCACCGGCGGCATCTGGAACCAGGCCGGGAAGGACCACTTCATGGAGTCGTCGACAGAACTGAATGCCGCCGAAATCATCAAGATCATGCGCAAGGCCTTCACCGGCAATGCCGGCAGCAAGCGCAAAATCCTCATCGGCGGCAGCGGACTCATCAGCCGCATCAGCAAGCTGGACTACGACCGTATCATCACCGCTGGCCAGCATGTGAGCAAATGGGGTATCGATTTCACGGAGTTGCGATCGAAGTTTGGCTGCCTCTACCTGCTGCTGAGCGAAATCTTTGACGAGGTGGGCATGGAGGATGCCGGCCTCATCATCGACCCCGAGTACCTGCAGAAGTATACCCACATCCCCTTCAGCACCGAGCAACTCAACCTCAAGAAGAGCGGCGTGCGCAACGTCGATGCGCTGGTGATGACCGAGGCCTCGTGCCTGGTGCTACGTTATCCCAAGGCGCACATGCGCATCACGACCCGATGAAACACTTCACCATCCAGGAACTGACCCGATCGGCAACCGCCCGACAGCTGGGTATCGACAACACGCCGCCCGACAGCGCCGTCACGGCCCTGCACGAACTGGTGGCAGCGGTGCTCGACCCGTTGCGCGAGGCGTGGGGCGGCCCCATCTGGGTCAACAGCGGCTACCGCTGTCCCGAGTTGAACCGTGTCGTGGGTGGCGCGCCCAACAGCCAGCACCAGCGCGGTGAAGCAGCCGACATCACTGTGGGGTCCCAAGACGACAACCGCAGGCTGCTGGCTCTCATCAAGCAGCTCGACCTGCCCGTGGACCAGTGCATCGACGAGAAGGACTGCCGCTGGATCCACGTGAGCCACCGCAAGTGCTGCAACCGCCGCCTCTACATGAAGTTTTAGCCGCTAATCATCACGAGAGCGGAATGGACAATTGAAAGAGGACAAGACGATGACGATTGGTGTCATGTCTTGTTCTCTTTTTATCTTTTGATGAAGGGGACAGGGTCACGCCGTCGGCAGTGACATCCTGACGGCACGGGCCACGCGCATGAGGGTGGCCGAGGGGTCCATAGCCTCGTCAAGCGGGAGACCGTCGCTCACGGCAATGGCTTGTGTCAAGCCTGCTGCCACGGGGTCGAAGTCCGGGGCGATTGCGCCACAGATGGCAACCACAGGAATCCCACGCTCACGTGCCATGGTGATGACACAGCCAGGGCCTTTTCCCATCAGCGTCTGACGGTCAAGTCGCCCCTCGCCGGTAATGACGAGGTCAGCGCCTTCAAGCGCCTCGGTAAGGCCGTTACGGGCCAACACAAAGGGTGCTCCCGGCACCAGTTCACAATCAAGCAAATGCATCATCAGCGACGGAATGCCACCGGCAGCGCCACAACCCGCCTGGCAAGCGATATCCTCGCCCACGATGGCAGCCACGCGCTCCATGCCGCGCTCCAGCTGCTCGACCTGAGAAGGCGATGCCCCTTTCTGTGGGGCGAAGACCCTTGCCGAGCCACGCTGGCCGCACAGGGGCGTGTCCACGTCGGTCAACAGGGTGAAACGGCAATCGCGCACGGTCTGAGGGATACCCAGCGTCTCGATATGGGCGATGTGCTCAAGGCTCTCGCCGCTGGGATAGAGATGGTGACCATCGGCGTCAAGGAACTCAGCCCCCAGGGCACACAGGATGCCCATTGCCGCGTCACAAGTCGCCGAGCCGCCCAGGCCCAGCACGATGTCGCGGCTGCCCCGTTCCATCGCATCACGCATCAGCAAGCCGGTCCCCAGCGTGGAGGCGCGCATCACGTCACGTTCATCATGAGACAACAGCGCCAGTCCGCTGGCGGCCGCCACCTCGATGATAGCCGTGCCGTCGTCACACAGGAAATAGCGGGCCATGACAGGTGCCTGTTGCAAGAGCGGCCCCATCGTGGGCACGGTCACCCACTCTCCTTGCAGGTGAGCCGCCAAGGCCTCGGTGGTGCCGTCGCCACCGTCGGCCACAGGGATGCAAACGGTCGTAACATCATCAAGGCCACGCAAACTCTCTTGCGCGGCCTCGTTGAGTTGCCCGGCCGTTGCCGAACCCTTGAATTTGTCAAATGCCAGAACGACTTTCATCTTCTCGTTCTAATCATCCAGTTGTCGTAAAAAATCCAGTCCTTCTTAATCCACCTTGACAACCAGGAAATTGGACTTCTCCCAGAAACGGTTAGCGTTCAGGATGCGAAGCGTCTTGGTACCGCCCTGATCCACAATCTCGTAGGAATCCTTGGGATGATTGGTCATCAGCTGGGCCTTCTTGCTGTGAAGGGGGATTTCGCTCAAGGTGCGACGGTCGGCCTTGGTGAAATAAGACATCTCGAAGTCGCCTTGCAGAATCTTGGTCTTGCGCAGGAAGCCGCTCTCGATGATCTTGTGGGCCTTGAGTTCCTTCTTGGAGCCAACGACATAGTAGCAGGTGTTGAGGTTGTTCACCTCCTTGGTCAGCTGCTTGGATTCCTCCTGAGCGGCCTCTTTCTCCTTGGTCACGGCCTTGTTGACGGTGTTGAGGGAGTCAACACTCTGGTTCAGGCTCTTGATTTGGACGTGGGCGGCCGCCAACTGGTTGGTCAGCTCGTTGACTTTCTTCTCTTGCTCATCGAGTTGCGCCTTCATGTTGGCGATGGTCTTCTCCATCGTGGCATTGTAGTTGGTGGACTGCTTGAGGCGTTTCTCCAGATCGGCAAGGCGCTGCTTCTGCTTGGTGATGGATTGCTGGATGAGCACGATGTCATCACGCATTTGCTTCTTGCGGTCGGGGGTCTCGCCATTCAGGTTATTGACCGACATGATGTCTTCCAGTTCCTTGATTTGCTGCAATCCATCGCCAATTTCTATCATGAGTTGCATCAAGCTGTCCTTCTCGGCATTGGCCGTATTGATGGAGTCCTGCAGGGCGGCATTGATGGAGTCCATCTTGAGCGCCTGTTGGTCCGATTGATTCTCCCGATGGCAGGCGGGCAATAGTGCCAGCACAACCATCAACCAAACGAAATATGCGATTTTTTTCATACCTATAGGAATTTTAAGTTATTGTCTATCTGTTGACACTAATTATAGTGCGCTTAAACTTCTATCATATCCGGGCTTTCTTGCCCTTGAAGGCGGCATACTTGTCCACCTTGACCGCCGCGGTGGGCGGGCAGCCTGCAACCACGATGACAATCTCGCCTCGTGGCTCGTTGGCCGTGAAATGCTCCACCAGTTCGCTTAACGTCCCGTTATGGGTCGTGTTGTGCAATTTACTGATCTCACGCACAACGCTGGCCTCACGGTCCGGGCCGAAGGCTTCCACAAACTGCTGCAGGGTCTTCAACAGGCGTACGGGCGACTCATAGAAGACCATCGTCAACGGCTGATGGCTGAGTTCCTCCAGGCGCGTGGCGCGACCTTTCTTCTGCGGCAGGAAGCCTTCAAAAACGAAACGGTCGCACGGCAGCCCCGAGTTGACGAGAGCCGGCACAAAGGCTGTCGCCCCCGGCAATGTCTCGACCTCGACGCCGCGACGCCGACATTCACGCGAGAGCAGGAAGCCCGGGTCGCTGATGCCCGGTGTGCCCGCATCGCTAATCAACGCCATCACCTCACCAGCCAGCAAGTGCTCTACGACGGCAGCCACTGCCTCATGCTCATTGAACTTGTGGTGACTGCGCATGGGGGTGCTGATGCCAAAATGCTTGAGAAGCACGCCGCTGGTGCGTGTATCCTCGGCAAGCACCGTGTCCACTGTCTTGAGGACCTCGATGGCGCGGGGTGTCATGTCTCCAAGATTCCCTACGGGTGTGGGCACTATGTACAGTTTTCCTGCCATCGCAAGGCGGTTAGTGAATCACTTCTGGAAATGGTTGCGAACAATGTTCATGAAGTCTTGAACGACCTCATTCTCGCGGTCCCAGTGCAACTGGCTGAAGAAATACAGCTCGGCGTTGCCATAGCTGCGCATCGCCTCGATGTGCTCAAGCGCGGTGTTCAACGCGTCGGCACTGCCGGCGAACAGCTCACGCTGGAAACGGAAACGGTCGTTGATCGAGAAGGCCTTGCGGATGTCCTTGGACATCGTGCGCTGCAGTTTCTCGTCGACACGCAAGGGAGCGCTGGGGACTTCCTCAGGCTCGGGAAATTCGGTGGGGAGGGGAGGAACGGGCATCTCGTCCTCGGGTTCGGGGACAGTGAAGTCATCGGCCTCAATGAACTCGACCTCGATGTCGGGACCCTCAACGGCCTCGGGCAATACGGCGGGGTCAGGCTCGGGAACCGGCTCGTCGTTCTCGTCGGGCATGCGGAATACCGGAGGAACGGGAGTGGATGGAGCGGCAGGCTCTAAAATGCGCGTCTCTTCATCGGTCTTGGCGGCAGGCTCTAAAATGCGCGTCTCTTCATCGGCCTCGGCAACAGGCGCCAGCTCGGGCATCTCCTCAGGGGCCTCAATGAACTCGACAGTGATGTCCTCGTCGGGCTCACGGTCCTCGACAGGAACTTCAAGAGGATCCACCAGCTCGTGTGCGGGCTCCTTATAGTCCAGAGAGAATACCTCCTTGAACTCCTCGCCATTGTCGTGCTGCCACGTCTCGTCGGCATCATAGTCCTCTTCGGGCAGATGCTCGGCGGCAGGCTCCTCGGGAGTTTCAGGCGCTTCAGCAGGGGCTTCTGACGGAGCCTCGACAGGTGCCTCAGGCTCGGCAGCAGGCGCTTGAGGTGTGAGGTCCACGCCACACATCTCGGCCAGTTCGCGCACCTTGCGCTGTATTTTATTGGTAATGACATCGGGCGTGTTCTCCTCACCCAATCGACGGGTAACGAGCATCAACCCTTCAATCTCATACACATGAGATAACATTTTCTCTATCGACATGTCCATAATCGTCTGTTTTATTGTTGCTTAGCGACAAGTCGCCAAGGATTTGCTTTACATTTAACCTGCAAGTTTAATAACTTTTTTTGAAACACCAACTATTTATTTTAAAAAAATAGTTCCCGCCAAAGTCTGAACAAATGGATTGGGCCTTGTTCAGCACAGCCCATTCTCATTTAAAAAGATCGCACAGGAAAGTGCCGATTTGCTCACGTATCGAAGCCTGGGAACACGTGAAGTTGTTGACCAGCACGGCAAAGGCGTAGCGAGGCTCCTCGGCAGGATAATAGCCCACGAAGCACTGCACATGGGTCATGCTGCCCGACTTGAGTACGATCTTGTCACTCAACGGGTTTTCCTTGAGAGTCTTGCCGGCACGGCCAGCCGCCTTGGGCATGAGGTCGCACAAGCGCACAGCGTCGAATCGGCGGTCGGCCATCATCGTCAGCATATTGCCGAAGAATTCTACCGACGCCTTGTTGGCACGCGCCAATCCGCTGCCGTCGCGCATGAACAGCGGTCTGGTGTCCACACCCTGGAGCTCCAGCCAGCGCTTGACAGCGGCAACGCCCACCTTATCCAGGTTGCTGGGCATGTGGTCATATCCCTTGAGTTCCCAATCGCGTGCTCCGATGGCACGCAGCAGCGCGTGGGCGAACATGTTGTCGCTGCGGTCCAGCAGCGAGGTGATAATCTCGGTGAGCTCGGGGGACTTGTGCAGCACGAGCAGGCTGCGCTCGGGATGAGAGACAGCGGCACGGGCAGCGGCATCAAAGTCATAACGTATTCCGCTGCTGACCAACGCGCGTTCCACACTGTCCACCAGCATGGGGGCCGGCGTGGGGTTGGTATAGGTGTCACTGTAACTCTTGGCCGTCGTTTCACCCGTGAGCACAAAGGCCGGCACGCTGTAGTCCAAATAGGCGGTGATGGCGTCGCGGTCGCCCATGTTGCGGCATCGGCTGATGACCTGCAAGCCCGGCACCGGCGGTGTGAACGACGATTGCGCCACGCCTCCCTGTGAATCCATCGTGAACGACATCGCCACCCGGTTGTCATGGAAACTCAAGGCGTGAACGGCAGCGCCATAGTCATAGGGCAGATCGCCCACATCCCAGTCCTCATCAAAGTATGGGTAACAGTAGTAACTGTCATCACCCACCACGCGGCCCTCGACAGCGGTGATGCCACGGGCACGCAAGGCGGCGAGAATCTCGCTAACGATGTTGGCCTGTCTGGGCAGGAAAACCGAGCCCAGCGTGGGATCGCCCAAGCCGCGGATGACAATGTCGCCCACAAAACGGCCGTTGACGACTTCACCGTCAAGATAGACCGGCGTCTCAAAGCGGAAATGAGGCCCCAGCAGCCCCAGTGCTGCCGACGACACCACCGTCTTCATCGTCGAAGCGGTGATGTTGGCCTGCTCGGGACGATAGCTGGCGATGGACTCTCCAGTGGCCAGGTCTATCACCTGAACTCCCACCGAGGCATATTGCAACGAACTGTCGGACACAAACTTGTTGACGGCATCTTGTGCCGTGCGCGATGCCAGCAGTTGCAGGGTGGCAACGAGCGCTATGGTGATGAGCAATGCGATTCGTTTCATTATATCTTTATGATTTTTATGCTAGCGTTTACGGCTCGGGCGCTTCAGGTAGCGGCGCCAAGCGTAGTGTTGACGATGTTTCAGATAGTTGAGATTGCGCTGGTTGGCGTAGGCCTCACGTTCAAAAGAAATGTTACGGTAGGCATTGCCGCGCATCAACAGGCGCACCAGCCACTCCACCAGATAGAAGAGGTAGAAAAAGACAAACAGCATCTCGCGCTGCTGGGCCGTGTGGATGCGCTCGTGGTTCATCAGTTCTTCGCTCAGATAGACCCCGTGATGCACAAACAGCACCCCCAGCAGATTGATGGCGTTGTATCCCTTGAAAGGCAATATCGAAGTGCGGATAATCTTCACAGGCGCAAAGATACAATATTTTTTCAAAATCCCACACCGTCAAGCCCACCAACGGCATCCGCTGCTCGTTGTCATGAAAAACTATCATGAGGTTTTTAGTGAAAATTACCAAAAAAAGCCTCATAATGACAATTTAGCGTCTTTTTCTTATTGCGTAATAGTCAAATTGCAGTATCTTTGTCGCCACAGTTAACTGTTTTGACCCTTATTTAGACTAAAGATATCCTTATGGAACGAGCTTATAAAGTCATCGGATTAGCGCTCCTGTATGTGCTGGCGTTTTTCATCGTTGAGTTGTTCGGCATGGTGCATCCTTACGCATGGACCTATAGCGCCGTCATCGCAGCCGTTACCGCGTCGTGGCCCTACTTCAAGCTTTGCCAGCGCTACCCCATCCCCGGCGTTGCCATGCTGTGCGCCATCCTGTTGTTGCTGTTCAACTTCATCATCGGTCAAGGACACGAGTTCCTCATGTTCGGCTGCTTCGGCTTCGGCCTCATCGCCGAGGGCCTTCGCAAGTTCCTGGGCAACTACCGTGGCCGCTGGGGCGTTATCTCCAGTTATGTCGTGATGTCGCTCATTCCATTCTCCAAGACCTGCGTTCTGTGGGTCGACTTCGAGACCGCTTCGGGCATGTTCAGCAAGTACTTGTTTGAATTCCGTGACATTTATTATGCCACGCTGGGACGCATGCTCTCCTACCCCATTCTCGCCACCATGATTATCATCACACTTGTTCTTGCCTGCCTCTCCATGTGGATACTTACCCTCAACTGGAGGCCCAGCAACTGGTTCGACCGCAGCAACGAATAAGTGCAGAATAAACAATTTTTGAAATTTTTCGGCGAAATTGCTTGCAGGTATAAAAAAAAGCACTACCTTTGCAGTCGCTATTGAAAAAATACTTTCAGCTAGCTACCGGAGAGGTGGGTGAGTGGCTGAAACCAGCAGTTTGCTAAACTGCCGTAGGGGTAACTCTACCGCAAGTTCGAATCTTGTCCTCTCCGCCTTTGAACAACCGGCCGCTGTCGCGGTCGGTTGTTTTGTTATAGCCCATCGCCAAGCTCGCTTGAGCGGTGGGCTATAACAAAATAACCAAAAGATTGCGCAGCAATCGGTTGTTCAAAGGCAGCGCCCCCGCGGGAGCGCACAAGATGCACGAACTAAGCGAGTGAATCTTGTCGTCCCCGCTGCTCGCTTCCTTCCCTTCTAATCCCGACTCCCTATTCTCGCGCTCTCCCCCGCTAATGCCGACTCCCTATTCTCACGCATCCCCATCTCCAAGAAAGAGGTCAGTTATTGAAACGGTGAACGACGAGTTGAAGAGCATCTGTCAGATAGACCACACCTGGCACCGCTTTGTCAACAATTTTGCGGATAATCTGCTGGCAGGAATGATTGCATACAACCTCATGCCTTAGAAGCCTTCTTTGAACATTGAAATCATAGACAAGAGCAGACTTATTGCATAATCCTTAAACCGAACTCACGTGATATTAGCAAAATTTTCCATGTAAAAGTATTTTATTGAAAATAATCAACTATCTTTGCATCATTCAATAATACAAACCTAAAATGCATATTAATATGAAAAAATCATTATTATTATTTTTAACTGTATTCGCTCTATTTCAGGTAGTTGATGCCCAAACAACTGTGGAAAAGATCCGCAAGCATTATAACGAAATAAATAGTAATGTTGCTGAAATGGCGACATGGACTGAGGAATATCCTGTTCCCACTTTTTATCACGTGGAGATTCAGGAAAACTATCCCGGCACAGGCAAGCATAAAGAAGATGTGTATATCTATCATGATGAGACACATGAAGAAAGTGAGGATGATGCTCCTGAGATATTCCCTCCTAAGCGTATAGAATTTGTGACAGTGAAATATAATTTTGCCGCCCGCAATTTTTATCGGGAATATCTTTACGATGAGAAGGGCAATGTGGAATTCATCTACGCCTTCAATGAGTATGATTTGGATGATCTCGACTGGGAATACCGTTTCTATTTCAATGACGGCAAATTAATTAAGGCTATCGTGAAGCAAAAGTCTTCTGGTTCAAATGAAGAGTTCAAGGAAGTGTATAACGGTACGTCGATTCCAAAGGAACATAGTGAATATTATGAAGGCTTCCTGGATAAGTCAAAGTATTACAAGAAGATGTTTGATATAATAAGCGATGAACAACATTATTAAGATTATTTCAGTTGACGAGTAAAGTGATTTGGCAAATAGCCGAATAACTGGCTTTTTATTCATAAGTGTGTTTCTATCAATTCACAACATAACTAATTGATAGAAACACTTTTCTTATACCGAACTCACGTTAAATCAAAGAAAAACGGTTGGTTTACCACAAAGGTAATCCAACCGATTTAGCTCTTAAAAGACGAAGTACACAACATTTTCATTATTCCGTCTCGATACTTAGGTACACTTGGTGGGGTTTACCCTTTTTGTCATGGACAGTCTTACCATTAGGGTGGATTTGGATGGATTTAATTTGTTTTATCTTCCATTTCTTCTCAATGGTGCTTTTAAGATAGCTCTTCTCGGCTAAATCTGCCAGACCTATTCTCTTTCTTCGAGTGGTGTAAATGCCATTAAGTTCAAATTCCTTGACACCGCTTTCCTCATGGGTTCTGATGAGAATCCAGTAGCAATATGGGTAGCAACAAATTATTGAACCACTATGTCCTTCAGATGGATTTAGCGTCTGTATTTCTTTAATATCATCCAATTTGATGATTGGGAAATAGCGTTCTAACCACAACTGGATACTATCTTCGACATAGTCTTCTACAAAGTCATCGCTTACCACCGTGGCCGTATCCATGATCAGCCCGTCAATCACCCATAGAACTTTGGGCGTACGATAGAACGGATTCTGGGCTTTGGTGTCCTGCCCTTGTGCCAAAACACTTATCGCAACAATGGCACTTAACAATATTGTCACCAGTCTATTCATGCTGAAAAAAATGATGTATCTATCCGCAAAGGTAGCAAAAATCTTCGCTAAACACTTCATTTTCTCTTAGATTTCGGTGACTGATTGTTTCATGAGGCGCTGGTACTCGCCAGAGTTTTATTATTTTGGTATAAGTTCTTCAACCGCCTATACCTTGAAAAGACGAGAATCTCAATTCTACCGTTCTTTAAAACTCAAGTTGATTGCTTTTTCTTTAAGTTCATTGTAAAATGCAACAGAATCAAGAGGCCCTTCCAAATTTTTTGTAATCACTCCATTAACTCTCATCCACGAATTCTTATAAGATGGATTAGCGAAAGGCGGTTCAACTCGATAAATATGGCCATATGTTTCTTTTTGATGCAAATCCAGTTTAACACTTTTGTCTATTATCCAATAATCTGTAATGCTGTCAGATACCACACTGTCTGGGATACTCTTGTGATATCCATAACGGATTTTTGTCTTCGCAATAATCCACCTATTATCATAGGCATAGTCTATAATTCCTTGATCTATCACTACTGACCCCCCGTTTATTTCATCACCATAGATAAGTCCTTTGCATTCAACATCAATATAGTAATCATCCCCCAAACGCTCATGCACATTCCAATCTTGAAAATCTTTTAAAGTACAAGAAGCAGAAATAATGGCGATCACACCACCGATAACCAGAAATAAACGACATCTTTTCATATTGATCATTATTTATGCAAAGGAAGGGATTTATTTCGTTTAAACACTCATTTTCTCTTAGATTTCGGTGATTTAAAGACGCTGGCACCCACCTGAGTTTTACAATTTTGTTATAAGTTGTTCAACCGCGTAAGCCTTGAAAAGACATGCAGATAAATCGGTATAACAATCTGCTCACATAACAATTGTTGAGAATGGATAAATCTTTAGAACTTCATGCCGAAGGCCAGCTGGATGTTGCCGTTCTTGCTTTCATTAAACCCACTTTTAAACACACTGGTGAGACCGAGTGTATAGCGTGCCTGAACAAAGGCTTTGTCAGTCAAGTTATATGTGCCGCCAAGACCCAAGCCGAAGTCAACCGCCTTGGTGTACTTTTTATTATTCGTGACATACTTATAATCATGATCTCCGTCATTACCCTTGATAGTGTATTTGCTATACACGTTGAAACCCACTTGCGGACCAAAGTCGATGCTGAATGCGGGCGTTGCATAGTACTTGAGCATCACGGGCACATTGATGTAGTTGACCTGATGTGAAATCATCGTCGTTGACGTGGGCTCCTCTCCTACCCACCCCTCTTCATATAAAGACCTTTTGCCATTACCCTGTGAGGCAAACACCACTTCGGGCGAAACAGCAAATGCGTGGCTGAATTTGTATTCCATCA
>JAFYYI010000076.1 GCA_017557665.1 Muribaculaceae bacterium
ACCACCATCATCACCACGACCATGAAGGCGGTGAGGTGGAGGAATACGGCATCGGCACCTTTGTGTATTACCGTCGCGAGCCGTTCAATATGGCGCGTTTCGATGAGTTTGTAGCGCGCAAGATGCCGAAGAACGTTATCCGTGTGAAGGGCATCTGCTACTTCAAGAACGAGATGGACAACTGCTATATCTTCGAGCAAGCGGGTAAGCAGGTGCAGCTACGCGACGCTGGCCTGTGGTTCGCCACTATGCCCGCAAACGAGTTGGAGGCTTTCATGGACCGTGAGCCCACCCTCCGCCGCGACTGGGACGACACCTATGGCGACCGCATGCAGAAGCTCGTCTTCATCGGCCAGCACCTTGACAAAGAAGCCTTGGTGAAGGATCTGGATGCTTGCTTGACGAGGTAAGTTTTTGTCTGTTTTGCGGGTTTTGTGATAAAAAACCCTATCTTTGACCCTTCAAAACAGGGTTATATGGAACAACTCATAAGCACAATCAGCGGCTATGTGTGGAGTTCGGCCTTGGTGGCCATCTGCCTCTTGGCGGGACTCTATTTCTCCGTCGGCACGCGCTTCGTGCAGGTGCGCCGTTTCGGCGAGATGGCACGGCTGCTCTTTTCCACTGATAAGTCACAGAAGACAGGCATCACCTCTTTTCAGGCGTTCTCCATGGCCCTCTCAGGGCGTGTGGGCACGGGCAACATCGTGGGCGTGGCTACAGCCATCGGCTACGGCGGACCGGGTGCCATCGTCTGGATGTGGATCATCGCCTTCCTGGGTGCGGGCTCGGCCTTCTCCGAGGCTACCTTAGCACAGATCTATAAGGAAGAACATAAGGGGCAGTTCCGTGGCGGTCCAGCCTATTACATCGAGAAAGGCTTGAAGTGCAAGTGGTTGGCAGTTTTCTTCGCTGTCATTTCGGTCTTGGCGTGCGGCTGGTTCCTGCCTCCAGTGCAGTCCAACGGCATCGCCATCTCATTCTCCAACACGCTGCATGTCGATCCAGCCTGGGTTGGTGCTGCCGTCGCCCTGCTGATTGGCTTGGTGGTGATGGGTGGCGTGAAACGCATCGCCAACGTGGCACAGATTGTGGCACCATTTATGGCAGTCCTCTATGTGTTGCTCTCCATCGTGGTGTTGGCCTTCCATATCACTGAGGTGCCCCATGCCTTTATGGATATGATTCACAGCGCTTTCGGCATGAAGGAGGCCTTGGGTGGCATCTTGGGCAGTACCATAGCCTGGGGCGTGAAGCGTGGCATCTATAGCAATGAGGCGGGACAAGGTACGGGTGCCATCGTGGCGGGCGCAGCCAAGGTATCGCATCCTGTCAAGCAGGGACTGGTGCAGGCCTTCTCTGTGTATATCGACACCTTATTGGTGTGCACGGCTACCGCCGTGATGATCTTGGCCTGTAAGACCTACAACGTCTTCGATGGCGCAGGCAATATCCTCGTCGCTGCCGAAGGCGTGGATCTGGGTGCACCAGGCGTTAATTACACCTCGGCAGCCTTA
>JAFYYI010000077.1 GCA_017557665.1 Muribaculaceae bacterium
GAGCACATAGTTGATGAGCGTGATTGCGTCAGAGATGTTCACCACATTATCCTGATTGCAATTGGCGTTTTCGAGGTTGATGCCTTGAGCCGTGCCATTGAGCACGTAGTTGATGAGCATGATCGCATCGCTGATGTTCACGCTGCCGTCGCCGTTCACGTCGCCAAGCTCGTATTCGGGACCGTTGGCAAAGAGGGTCACCTTCTGGCTGTGGCTCCAACGGCTTTGGGTGCCATCGATATAAGTCGCCCTTACCTTGAAGTAGAAGGTGCCGGCCTCTGCGAGATTCTTGACGGTGTAGGACATATCAGTGATGCCGGTAACGAGGCGGTAGTTCTCATCGCCTTCCTCGGTAGAACGGATTAAATCCATCTCGTTGATATCTCCGACATAAACCTTGATCATGGTCATATCAGGCGAGTATAAGGCTTCGGTCGAAGTGATGGTGATCTTCTCACCCTCGCTGGCAGTCACGAGCCATGAATAAGTCTCACCCTGGTTGAACTCGTGGCCGACGGCAGCAGTCTGATTGGAGCCGACCGTGATGTTGCCATAGCCATAGTAGCCATCGACGGTCGTGATCTGCATCGTGAAGATATCATCGGAGTAGCCCTCAGGCACAGTGAAGGCGATGTAGCCGTCGCCCGAATAGTTCTTGAAGTAGTAGGCGCTGTTGCCCACGCTGACACCGTTGCCGCTCCAGGGCTCGGTGAGTGTCGTGGTCTGGTAGCTGCCGGGATAGAGACTGCCGTCCAGGGCCGAAAGCAATGCGGGACGCGTGGATACCTCCAGTGTGTAGCTGTCCACATACTTGTCGGCTGTTTCGTCGGTCCAGTCGGCACGGAACTGAGTCAGGTTGATAAAAGCTTCGTCGGCAGGCAACATAACGGGAACATGGGTTTCCAGCACTGCCGTACCGTAGATTGTCACAGTCTTGTCCTCAACGCCGGGGCTGCTCAGGGTGACGGTGGCCGTGTGGTTGCCACTGGCCTGGGGAGCGTAGGTCAAGGTGATAACCTTGCCAGCTTCCTGCTCACTAACGGCCACGCTGTTTGCATCAATCGAGAAGAACCCGCTTTCATCGTTGAGTGTCAGTGTGATGGCATCAGTGAGTTCTTGACCTTTGACGGTAAACGTGGCGGTAGCACTCTGATCAACATAGGCATTGAGATTCATCCTCGACGGGTTGACCTTGATGCTGGGACCCTGAACGGGAGGCTTGATACCCATAATCATCAGCTGCTCGACATTGAACGTGTAGCCACCGCTGGAGAACGCATTCAGGACAAAGTCACCATTGCCGTCGCCACTCCAGCCCCAATTCACATGATAGGTGTTGTCGTCGGCCTTGTAGCCGTCAACGTTGAAGGCGTGTCCGCTCCAGCCATCCCAGTCATCATAGTCATAGGCACAATATACCACGGGGCGGCCCTCGGCAAGCTCATTTTGAAGCAAATCCGCCCACTCGTCGTCAGTATAATAGACGGCGGTATCGGTGGCATAGTCATCGGTACGGGACTTGAAAACGAGTTGAGCAGACTCCTCGTCATAGCCAAAGAACTTGACGGCACGCAAGATGTCAGCGCCCATGGCACCACTGCCGCTAGGAGAATAATCCATATGCTCCTCCTGGCCCACATAGCGCATCAGCCAAGCAACAGCATCGGCCTGTGCACTGTTATAGGAACCGGTGTACTTGTCGAGCATGTTGTCCCAGTCAAAGGTGATAGGGGGCAGGGCCTCGACTTGGAAGCCGTAGCTGTTATTGGTGTAACCCTCGACTGCGGGCGTTTCATCGGTGGGATATTTCCAGTAATAGAACACCATCGACAACGACGTAGCGGGGCAACCCGTCAAGCAGCGCGAGCCGTTATATACCGGGCAGTGGTTATAGTAGGGGGCATCCTGGTCCCACTCGGCAGTGAGCATCGGGGCAACGCTGGCAATTCTCAGGTTCCTGTTGGGGGCAGGCTTGTCAACCACCAGTCCGGGATGGGCATGGAGGTACTCAATCTGTTTCTTGTAGTAACCCAGCCAGAACTTCATGTTGTCCGGCATACGTTTCAGGTCCAGAGGACGGTCGCCATGGGCGAGCACCTGCTGGGCGCGGTCGTCACCGGAAACGATGACGAAACCCTGGTCGGAGTTAAAGATGTAATAAGCGGCCAAGTCGGCACGCGAGGAATTCACCTCGGTGTACAGGAGCTTGAGGTTCTGTGCAGGGACGCCATTTAAGCGCTTTACCTTGGCATCATGGTGAAGGTAACGCTCGGCCATCTTGGTTGCCGTAACCTGGTCCACGGGCGAAGCCGACATTGACAATGCCACGACAGCGGCAGTCAGGAAAAACAATAATTTCTTCATAAATTCATTAATTGGTTATATAGTAAAAAAATAAGATGTCGGTTAATTAATTGAATGACGCAAACAACGGGCGCAAAGTTACAAATAATTTGCATAAAATCGACATAATACCCGAGTTCGGGAAAGAAAATGGACAGCACCCATGTTCTATTTCATGGAAACAGAACGAAAAACGCTTTATTGATAGACATCTTTCAGTGAAATAAGCCTTGTGGATCGAAACTATTTTTCTTTGGCCATCTTCATGAAGTCTGATGGAGAAATGCCGGTAATGCGCTTGAATGTAACAGTGAAATTGCTGCGGGAATTGAAGCCCAAATTGGCTGCAATGGCCTCGATGGTAAGATGGGCAGACTGATTAGGCTCGTTCAGGATGCGACAGGCCTCACGCACCCGTTGCTCGTTGAGCACCTGTTTGAAGCTCTTGCCGTAACGTTCATTGACCACCTGTGACACATACTTGTAGTTGCTCCCCACCAGGGTAGCCAGTTGTTGAAGTGAGAAATCGGGTTTGCAGATGATGGTGATATCGTCCATCACGTGATTAATGCGTTCAAACAGGCGATCCTTACTTTCCTGGTCAAGTTGGCTTTGATACTTGGGGGCGGATTTCTCTTGCTTGTCAACCGCGTGCGAAGCTGGTTGGTCAGCGGCTACTTTGACATCCAGCAGTTGCACATTTTTCTCGTAGAGATGCCTGATGTAGTTACGTTGCTTGATATTGCTGCGCACGAGCAGTATCAACGCTATCAGGAATGCTGTGTCCAAAGAGGATCGTGATAGGCTCAAACAAAAACTTCAAGTCGTTATGTGGCAGGGTATCTTCACACAAAGAAATAACAATGGATGCAAATCACTGTCGTCCCTTGTGTGCATAGATATCGACCATCAAACAGAGCAGGATCTGGAGCATATCCGACAGATCATCAAAACTTGGCCATTTGTGCTCGCTTTCTTTGTGAGCCCTAGTGGTGATGGATTGAAGGTTCTTGTCAGAACCGATAACCTCAGCATTGATGATTACAGCAACTGTTACCGCCAAGTGGAGAAACTTTTCACTGATGAGTTTGGGATTCAACCAGACAGCAGTTGTGAAGATCTGAGTCATACATGCTTCATCAGTTACGACCCAGATATGTATTGCAATCCTAACTCACAGCCTTGGCACTATGAGTATGACTCCACGTTCGATAAACCGAAACCATCGCTGTATAGTGGCTCATCAAGCCATAGCAGGTGTGGTAATCCCGATAAACCTTTCTTGACAGCAGAAAGGTTTATTGCAGAGATGAACCGGATGAGATGCACTTTGACCGATGAGCAGATAATCAAGATTCTTGACATTAGATGGAGCAAGTTCCCAAATAACTATCAGGATGGAAACAGAACAAAGAGTGTATTCATCCAGGCAAGTGCTCTATGCAAGGCTGGCATCGAGATGGACAAAGCGCTTGATTACCTTAAATCCAAGTTCCTACCAACGGGTTTTGATGAAGGAAAATTGGGACGTGCGGTTTATAATGCTTACGAGATGAACAAACATCTCTTTGGTAGTGAACGCAGTAACTACAGGTCCTACAACGAGTATCAGTTAGGACATTAAATCGAGAAACAGATCAACTCTATCACGGGTTGGTCTCTATTTTTTTTGTTCCGATCAAAAAAGTGGTATTCTTGGATTTCGGAGGAATTCGGTAACCTATCATACCTATTTTTAAGTAATAATCCCTATTCTTATAGAGTATTTGGTTTTTCTTATAAAAAAGTGGTCATTATCGATAAGCGGAGGAATTGATACTCTATAGTGTAATTTTTTTCTGACAAAACCCTATTCTTATAGAGATATCTGAATTTTCTAAAAAAAACAGGTCCAATACTCTATCGATAATGGAATAATATTTTTATAGAAATATTGTTTCTTATAGAGATATTTGATTTTTCTAAGAATAACAGGTCGAGTATGGTTGTGATAATCAGTTCAATGATAGATAAATAAAGGGAAAAGAACGGTTCGCCTTCGGCTCACCCAAACCGCCTTCTCTCTCTTAAAATAACACAGAGTACAACATTATCATTCCCCCGCCAATCGATAAAGACCAATAATGCCAACAGCTGCAATTTGCCAAATAATTCATCAGGGGGGGAAGAAGGCAGTTTGGGTGAGCGTCAGCGAGCCGTTCCTATCTTCTATTTCCACAACGGCGTAAGCATTTTTCCTGGTTAAATGGACACTGGCCGGAGCACAAGTGAAGGCCAAGTGGACATAAGGGAAAAATCGTTCGAAGAGGTTCCAATGAAGTTTTGAGGGCGACCGAGAAACTGAATGGGTTCTCGAGAAATGTGATATTAGAATGGGAATAGCGCTTTAACATTTTTCACTACATTAATGTGTTAAACGCGAATTACAACGAAAGTTATAGTAAAATGTTAATTCCCCTTTAATTTCTGGTGATTTCCAACTTAGTAACTCTATTTTTTACCCCTTTTCATTCTTACATAGAAACCTTATATATAGAGATTTAACTAACCTATTTTATTAACCATTTTATTACAACAACAATGACATTATGAAACGACTTTTGAAATTGATGAATTACACGGCTCAGCTATAGGCACTGATCGATATCGGGAAGGCCATTTAGCGCCAGGCCACAAAGAACAACACCAAGTAACAAAAAGAACGCCCAAAAATCAAAACACAAATGACCTCTCCCTCCAGAAAGCCACCAACAACACAAAAAAAAGAAGCGCAACCGACTGATTTCTCAGCGATTGCGCTTTCTTCAAGTGATCCCTACAGGATTCAAACCTGTAACCTTTTGATCCGTAGTCAAACGCTCTATTCAATTGAGCTAAGGGACCATTTTTTCGTTTTAGCGGTGCAAAGTTACTGCTAATTTTTGAACTGGCAAGCGTTTTGGTCAACTTTTTTTCAAAAAATTTTTCGACGCAGCAACTAAACAGGCATTATCTTTCACAATGCCAGCGAGTTAGGCTTAATCAAAAAAAATCAGTTGAGGAGCCAGGTTGCGATTGCCCAGATAAGGAAAATCACAAGAGCGATGATTGTTGCAGTCCAAACGGGCTTGTACTTCACTACATAGAGTGACAGCTTGGGAACGTCGGACTTCTCGGGTTTCTCGTCGGCGATGGCGAGCTTGTGCTCATCGATGGGCTCGACGGGCTGTGCCTCTTCCTTATATAAATAAGCCTTCATTGTCTTGTCTCGTTTTGATTGGTTTTGCGGTGCAAATGTACTGCTTTTTCTTTAACGGAGCAAGAAGTGAAGTTTTTTTTCTTGGTGCTAAGGGAAAATGGAGCCATGACATCGTCACAGCACAGGAAACCACGCTGTAACTGAGAACGGGGCATGGTTGCTGCTGAAAAATAAAAGGAGCGGGATGCTGGTGTTGACAGCGTCCTGCTCCTGGTTATAAGAATCCACACCAAAGGATGTGATGAAACTCCGACTAAATACAGGATTTGAGGGCGCCACAAGCTTTGTAATCCTCCGGCTGTTAAGCACCACGTGGGTCGAGGCCCGCCATTGCGAGCAGCGCTTTGCTCGGCATTTCATAAAAATTTGAAGAGTATCCCGATCTACTTTGATGTGGACAATATTGCAAAGAACTTGTTGTCTTAATGACTTTGCAAAGATAGGTGATTCAGATGAACGACGCAAGAGTTGAGACGATTTTAACACAACTTTTTAACATCTGAGGGGCCTATTGATTTCAGCTAGCAGAAATGGTGGGGGTTCTTTGACTGAGAGGAGGGAAAAAGCGAAGATTACGGAAACGGGGATGACAGGGATATTGCTGAAATAGTTAACATGATGGGGACGGTCGCACTAGGTGAGCCGGACATGGTGAGCGTGGAAAAAAAGATGAAAAAAGTTTATCATAGTTGCAAGATAATATAATAATGTGTAAATTTGCGAGTGACTTATACATTTTTCGCCTTTAACAAGACAACATCAACATTACTGTCATTTGAGTTTAACTACATAATTATTAACCTTTTAAAGAAATGTTCACATGATGAAAAAAGTTTTACTTCTTCTTGTAGCATTTGCTTTGACCATGGCGGCCAGCGGCCAGCGTCTGACGATGAATCCGCGACAATCGGGCCAGCAGGTCAAGAGCAAATATGAGTTCAAGAGCACGCACAAGAGTGTTTCGCGTGACGGGCAGTTGTCCACTGCTCAAAGCCATAGAGCTCCTGCCCGTGTCAGTGTAATCACCGAGCAGCCTGAGGGCGAGTTGAAGACCTATATGCGCACTGGCGGTGCGATGTACAGCTTCTGGGGCTACCTGTTCACTACCTATCAGGATGGCGGCGCCATGCAGATGGTGTTTGCCGATGACGGCAAGACGGTCTATCTCAAGGATCCCATCTCGCAAGCCGCTGCCAATTCTTGGGTAAAGGCTGAGCTGAGCGATGATGGCAAGACCTTGACGATGCCGTTGAACCAGTACGTCATCTTTTATAACGAAGTTGATTATGGCCTGATTACGGCCTGGGTAGACGTGACGGTAGATGAGAGCGGCAATCTTAATGCGGTCCCCAACCTCGACATTCATGAGGTGACGTTCACCATCGGTGACGATGGCACGATCTCACTTAACGGGTCGAGCGGCGACGTGGACAACTTTACCGGTAGCGGCTTGGGTCTGATCTATGACGATGACCTGACATGGGCCGCTTATCTTGACTGGGAGTCGGTTTACACCCCGTTTGACGGCACACCTGTAGAACTGCCCGACGGCATAGAAATGGAAGACTTCTCGATGTCCTATGTTGACAGCTATGGCAATGCAAGCGGCAAGATGGTCAAGGTGGGCATGATGAACAATGATGTATATGTACAGGGCTTCTCGTCCTTGGTGACTGATGGTGTCATGAAGGGCTCCATGAACAAGGGCGACGACATGGTGCTTTTCCCGAGCGACCAGTATATCGGTATAGGGAACAGTCTTTTCCTGAACATGGCCAGCCTTGATGCGGATAACAATCTGCTTGACAACCTGGCATTTGACTACGATGCTGAGACACGGACTATGACTGCCAATGACATCCTTGCAGTTATTTCAGGCTTGAACATTCAAGAGTTATATGACCAACCCGTTATCGCTCCTTATTTTGATCATGCCGCAACGCCGGCCAACCCCGAGGTGATTGATTTTGTTGACCAAGGTGAGCTGGGCGGCTACAACTATGGCTCATTCAATGTGCCTACCGTTGATACCGAGGGTAATTTCATCAACCCCAACGACTTGTACTACCGCATCTACTTTGATGACGATGAGTTGTTCACCTTCGGTCCCGACGAGTATCCCGAACTCACCGAGTTCATGACCGACGTGCCCTATTCTTTCACCGATGGTTATGACTTCGGCGTTGGCGGTGCAACCATCTACTTCTATGAGACGGGCTTCCAGCGCGTGGGCATCCAGAGCGTCTTCCGCGGCGGCGGTGAAGAGCACGTGAGCGATATCGTCTATATGGAACTGAAAGACGGCAGTGCTCCTGAGGGCTCGGCCGACCACTACGCGGGCTACTGCGATGATAACGCAAGCCAGACCGGTATCTCGGCAGGCAGGGCCCAGGCCTATGACGTGGCCACGTTTATTAACGATCCCAGTCTGAAGGGCATGAAGGTGAAGGGTCTGCGCATCACCACCCCGAAGCGCACCGCTGTCACCGAGTACACTGGTTGGTTGTCCACCGGCCTGAATCTAAAGCTTGTTGATGGTGTGAAAGTTGCTGATGCCGACATCACGAGCAAGACGACTGACGTGGTAACGGGTCACACCGACATCATGTTTGACGAGCCTTACGAGGTTGGCGAAGACGGCTTCTTTGCCGGCTTCTCGATTCCTGTTACCGACGAGGACAAACCGTTGATGATCACCAGCGACAAGCTGGGTGGAGGTCTGTGGATTCACACCTCGAGCGCCCTGCGCAGCTGGACTGACATGTCCGGTTCCGGCAGTCCCTGTATTGAGCTCATCCTCGAGGGCCAGCAAGAGAATGCCGCCACCATCATTCTGCCCGCTAACAGCTTTGCCAAGAAGGGCGAGCCCATCTATGTCACGGCCAAATTGTACAACCACGGCACTACCACGCTCACTGCTGGTGAGTACAACTATGAAATCAACGGTGTCACCTACACTGCCACTTTCACCAACTACATCAAGGGTGACCACTGGGGACGCAGCAGCGACATGATTATCGAGCTGCCCGCTATCGACGAATCGGGCGACTATCCCCTGACCGTAACTGTCACCAAGGCCAATGATACCGACAACCAGGATGTTGCACCCACCCACGAGGGTATTGTGACCATCATGGACTTTGTTCCCGTTCACCGCGTGCTCGTTGAGGAATACACCGGCACATGGTGCGGATGGTGTACTCGCGGCTTGGTTGCCATGCGCATGCTTGCCGAAGCCTATGGCGATGACTTCATCGGTGTTGCCTACCACAATTCCGATCCCATGGCTATCATGGAAGACTATCCCAGTCCTGTTCAGGGCTTCCCCAGCGCATTTGTCGAGAGGTATTATGATGTTGATCCTTACTATGGCTACGAGTCGGCAGGCTTCGGCATCAAGGACCTTGTTGACTATCTGATGAGTCAATTGGCTGTTGTTGACCTTAACGTGAAGGCCGATTGGGCCGACGAGTCCAAGACCGAAATCAAGGCCAACGTCGAGAGCAACTTCGTCATGAATACCGACAACCACCAGTACGGCATCGAAGTCATGCTTGTCGAGGACGACATGTATGGCCCCGCCGGCACCGATTGGGACCAGCACAACTACTATGCCGATATGGACGACGAGTATGCCAGTGAGCCTAATCTGGGACCGTTGTGCGAGTTGCCTGATGTCATCGAGGGTTATCATTTCAACGACGTGCTCGTGGCCACCTCGGGTGTTGTGGAAGAAAGCCTTCCCACCTCGATTGTCGCCAACACGACTAACAACTTTGAGTACTCATTCGATGTCGATTACATCTACAACTTGAGCTATGAGCCTCTTATCCAGGATAAGGATAAGCTCCACGTTGTGGCCATCGTCGTTGACAAGGCCACCGGCAAGGTGCTCAATGCCGCCAAGGCCAAGGTGGGTACTTCGGCTGTCACTGAGATCAACGTTGACAACAAGGAGATTGCCTCGACCATCTACTTCGACCTCACCGGCCGCAAGGTCAACAATCCCGAAACCGGTATCTACATCAAGGTTGTGCGCTACACCGATGGTTCGCAGCGCAGCTTCAAGGTACTCAAGAAGTAACCCTGTTCACAACCCGAATTAAAAGGAATCGCAGGCCCGACGCCAGGGCTTGCGATTTCTTTCATTCTCACGTGTCATGGAGATGCTTGATTTATACGCCTTGGCCATCTTCGGAGCCTGGCCATTCCAGCCTGCATTCCCCTGGCCACACGAGGTCTTACGGCCTGTGCGCCCCGGGGTTTACTCAAGTCAAGGCTAAGTCTTGTGCAGGCCTCCTGCCCACTTCGGCCACAACGTTATTGCCGTTTAGCACACATTGATAATAAAAAGATGTGAAAAATTGTGTGGGGTTGGGGGAATTTGCTTACCTTTGTGCCAAAATTTACGAAATCCATTATCATAAACAAGAACGAACGAAATTTCCAAGTCATGAAAGGTATTCATGTTACAAGTGAGATAAAACCGTTGAAGAAGGTTTTGTTGCACCGTCCCGGACGTGAACTGCTCAATCTGACGCCCAACACGCTGGAAGAACTTCTGTTTGACGATATTCCCTATCTGAAAGTTGCCGAGGAGGAACATGACGCCTTCTCTCAGGTGTTGCGTGACAATGGCGTTGAAGTGGTTTATCTGGAAGACCTGATGGCCGAAGTGCTGGACCTCAATGCTGAAATCAGGGAGCAGTTCCTGCGCCAGTTCATCGAGGAAGCAGGCATCTGTGCGACAAAGTACCACGATATCATCTATAACTACCTGAACGGCATTCAGTCGAGCAAAGAGCTGGTGCTCAAGACGATGGAAGGCATCTACCTGCAGGACCTGCCTCGCGACCCTCGTGAGGTGGAGAATTCGCTGGTAGACCAGGTGCGCGGCGACAGCCGTTTTGTTGTCAAGCCGATGCCCAACCTGTATTTCACGCGTGACCCGTTTGCCTGCATCGGCACGGGTGTGAGCATCAACCGCATGTTCTCGGTGACACGCTGCCGCGAGACGATTTACGGAGACTACATCTTCAGGTATCACCCCGACTTCAAGGAAGTGGAGCACTACTACGACCGTACCCTGCCCTACCGCATCGAGGGCGGCGACATCCTGAACCTGAACGAGCACACGCTCGCCATCGGCATCTCGCAGCGCACCGAGCCTGACGGCATCGAACTGATTGCCAAGAACATCTTCAACAACGGCCATACAGCCATCGACACTGTGCTGGCCATCCACATCCCCGAGACGCGTGCCTTCATGCACCTGGACACCGTGTTCACCCAGATTGACCACGACAAGTTCACAGTTCATCCCGGCATCCTGGGACCGCTGGAAGTCTTTAAGCTGACACGCGGCAATGGCGACGACATCAAGCTGGAGCGCAAGGAGGAGACGCTGGAGGAGATTCTGGCCGAGTCGCTGGGTTTGGAACACGTCACGCTCATCAAGTGTGGTGGTGGCGACCTCATCACCGCCGAGCGCGAGCAATGGAACGACGGCAGCAACACGCTGTGCATCGCCCCTGGCAAGGTGATCGTGTATGAGCGCAACAATGTGACCAACGCCATCCTGCGCGAAGAGGGCATCACGGTGCTCGAGATTCCCAGCAGCGAGTTGTCACGCGGTCGTGGAGGCCCCCGCTGCATGAGCATGCCGTTGTGGAGGGATTAGCTCGCTCTGCTCGCAGGTTAGAGGTTAAAGGTTATAGAATTTCCTCCAACTAATGACCAGCAACTAGAAACTAGGGACTAGGGACTAGAAACTAGGGACTAAAAACTCAAAACCAACAACTAACAACTATATTATTAATCTTTTTAAAAACAAATTTTTCACAATTATGCCAAGAAGTTTATCTGGAAGAAGTTTCCTGAAGTTACTCGATTTCTCAACCGAAGAGATTCAGTATTTACTTGAGCTTGCTAAGGATTTCAAGCGCATGAAACGCGCCGGAACTCCCCACAAGTACCTCGCAGGCAAGAACATCGTGCTCTTGTTCGAGAAGACCTCGACAAGAACCCGCTGCTCGTTTGAGGTTGCCGGCAATGACCTGGGAATGGGTGTTACCTACCTGGATCCCGGTTCATCGCAGATGGGCAAGAAGGAGTCCCTCGAGGACACCGCCAAGGTGCTGGGTCGCATGTTTGACGGTATCGAGTACCGCGGCTTCGACCAGGAAATCGTTGAGAACCTCGCTAAGCATGCCGGTGTTCCCGTTTGGAATGGTCTGACGACCGACTTCCATCCCACCCAGATGCTTGCCGACGTCCTCACCATTGAGGAACACTTCGGCCACTACAAGGGCCTGACGATGGTCTTCATGGGTGATGCCCGTAACAATGTTGCCAACTCGCTGATGGTTGTTTCGGCCAAGTTAGGTATCAACTTTGTGGCTTGCGGCCCCAAGGACAACATGCCCGATGCCAAGCTTGTCAAGACCTGTAAGGAGATTGCCAAGGAGAACGGTTGCACCATCACGCTGACCGAGGATGTGAAGAAAGGCACCAAGAATGCCGACGTCATCTATACCGACATCTGGGTATCGATGGGTGAGCCCGACGAGATTTGGGAACAGCGCATCAAGCTGCTCAGCCCCTATCAGGTGAACGACGCCGTGATGAAGAACGCCAACCCCGGCGCCATCTTCCTGCACTGCCTGCCCTCGTTCCACGACCTGGAGACCACCATCGGTGTTGACATCCACAAGAAGTTCGGTCTTCCCGAGATGGAGGTTACCGACAAGGTGTTCCGCAGCCCGCAATCCAAGGTATTTGACGAGGCCGAGAACCGCATGCACACCATCAAGGCCGTGATGTACGCCACCTTGAAGTAATCAATTTCACGATGTGAAATTGAGGATTAAAGATTAGTGATTAGAGATTAGTGAGCGACGCTCATTATCTTTAATCATTAATCTTTCAAGAAGCATCATTCAACAATAGACAGAACAGACAACACATTATCTATCATTATGAGCAAACGTCTTGTTATCGCTCTGGGCGGCAACGCCCTGGGCAAGACTCCGCAGGAGCAGCTGGAACTGGTGAAGGGTACCGCATCGACCATCGTGGACCTCGTTGAGGAGGGCTACGACGTCGTTATCGGTCACGGCAACGGCCCCCAAGTGGGCATGGTGAACCTGGCCTTTGAATACTCGGCCAACAACGGCGGCGGCACTCCCGCCATGCCGTTCCCCGAGTGTGGCGCCATGACGCAGGGTTACATCGGTTATCACCTGCAGCAGGCCGTGGAGCGCGAGCTGGCTCGTCGTGGCCTGAACAAGCCCTGTGCCGCTGTGGTGACCCAGGTGGTTGTTGACAAGAACGACGACGCTTTCCAGAAGCCGACTAAGCCCGTCGGCATGTTCTACAGCAAGGAGGACGCCGACCGCATCGTCGCCGAGACGGGTTACACCTTTGTCGAGGACGCCGGTCGTGGCTACCGTCGCGTGGTTCCCTCTCCCATCCCCGTCAAGATTGTTGAGTTGCCCATCGTAGAGCAGCTCGTGAGCCTGCACAGTGTGGTCATCACCGTGGGTGGTGGTGGCATCCCCGTTGTGGAGAATGGCCCTGGCGACTATGAGGGCGTGGCAGCCGTGATCGACAAGGACCGCGCCAGCGCCAAGTTGGCCCTGGACCTGAATGCCGACATGCTGGTCATCCTCACTGCCGTCGAGAAGGTGTCCATCAACTTCAACAAGCCCGACCAGAAGGACCTGGACCGCATGACCATCGCCGAGGCACGCGAATACATCCAGCAGGGTCACTTCGCCCCCGGCAGCATGTTGCCCAAGGTTGAGTCGTGCATCAGCTTCGTGGAGAACACGACTGGCGGCACCGCCTTGATCACCTCGCTCGACAAGGCCCGCGAGGCCTTGCAGGGCAAGACCGGCACGCTGCTCGTCAAGGAGTAAAGACACATTATCTATATTTAGAACAGAGATGGTTGAGCGATTGCTCAACCATCTCTGTTCTTTCTCACCCTGGTGATGAGAAGGTGTAAGCCAGGCTTGCAATACACCCACGGGCGGGCGACGGTGATGAGAAAAAACAGAAATAGTTAATTATTTTTGTTTATTACCAAAAAACAATTAACTTTGCAGGTAGAATTGATAATCATTTAAAACAAAAAAGGCTATGAAACGATTATTTACTCTGATCACATTGATGGTGGCGTTCACTGCCGCATGGGCTGACTCGCCACTGACGTCAACGTATTTTGCCGAGGCCTATAGTGAACACCCGATGGTACAACTGGCGGGTGAAGGCTTAGAGGGCGATCTGCCAGTGAATTTGCTGAATTTCCTGGCCGACAAACATGCGCCTGTTGATGTGCGCCTGGCCGTTATTAACAAGCTGGGATGGAACTTCGACGGCACCAACTTTGGAAATGAACTTGGCCAGTACCTGATGAGCCGTTATGGCGTGAAGAATGAGAAGAAGCTGGCCAATAAGCTTGATGCACGCACTCTGGCGGTGTATGCCTATGCTAAGGCGATGAGCAACTACTTTGACGTGAAAGACGCGAGCAATCTGGCACACAAGGCTGTGAAAAAGAACAAGGACAAGAGCTTGAGCGTGGCGCTGATTTCGGCGCTGATTGACGCCCAAATCTATCTGGACAGCGACTGGTCGCTGATCTATCCCGCCCTGAACAACGTGCTGCATGACGGCTCGCTGCGCATGGACATGCGTCAGGAGGCCATCGATGGTATTATGGAGTACATCAACCTCTACAAGGAGTACAATTAATGCCCAGCTGACTTCTTGTGTAGAAAAAACTCAGGCTCCTCGAGGGGTTACCCTCTTGGAGCCTGATTGCATTTTGCGGAATAATACTTTGGAAAGAACCTGTGTTGATTAGGCGTGCTTCTTTGCCTCGTCAACGATAGCCTTGAAAGCGGCGGGATTGTTCATAGCCAGGTCGGCGAGCACCTTGCGGTTGATCTCGATACCAGCCTTGTGAATCAGGCCCATCAGCTTGCTGTAGGAGAGGTCCTCCATGCGAGCGGCAGCGTTGATACGCTGGATCCACAGCGCGCGGAAGTTGCGTTTTTTCTTCTTACGGTCAGCGTAAGC
>JAFYYI010000078.1 GCA_017557665.1 Muribaculaceae bacterium
CTCGACCTGGGCGACCTGCCCAAGACCGAGGACGGCAAGACCGACTACTCGAAGGACTTCTTCGGCAAATCCACGAGCCTGACCGTGTCGGGTCAGCTCGAGGGTGAGCTGGGCGCCACTGCGCTGGGTGCCATCTACACGTTCGGCCCCACCTTCCGCGCCGAGAACAGCAACACGCCTCGCCACCTGGCCGAGTTCTGGATGATTGAGCCCGAGATGGCCTTCTATGACATCACGGACAACATGGACCTGGCCGAGGAGTTCATCAAGTATTGCGTGAACTATGCGCTGGAGCATTGCCAGGACGATCTGGAATTCCTGAACGAGCACTTTGACAAGACCTTGATTGAGCGTCTGCACAGCGTCCCGAAGGAACCGTTCGTCCGCTTGACCTACACCGAGGGCATCGAAATCCTCAAGCAGGCCAAGAAGAAATTTGAGTTCCCCGTGGAATGGGGTGTGGACCTGCAGAGCGAACACGAGCGCTACCTCGTCGAGGAGCACTTCAAGCGCCCTGTTATCCTCACCGACTATCCGCGTGAGATCAAGGCCTTCTACATGAAGCAGAACGAGGACGGCAAGACCGTTCGCGCCATGGACGTGCTGTTCCCCATGATCGGCGAGATCATCGGCGGCAGCGAGCGCGAGGCCGACTACGACAAGTTGATGAGCGAGATTGAGCGCCGCGGTATCCCCATGAAGGACATGTGGTGGTATCTCGACACCCGCCGCTTCGGCACCGTGCCTCACAGCGGTTTCGGTCTGGGCTTTGAGCGCCTCATCCTGTTCGTGACGGGTATGGCCAACATCCGCGACGTCATCCCGTTCCCCCGTACGCCGAACAACGCCGAGTTCTAATCAACAAGTGGGCATACCCACTTGTGGTTAAAGGTTAATGTTTAAAGGATAAAGAGGCATCCGCCTACATTTTATAGCCAGCCGCGACAGCCGAACCGCTGCCGCGGCTGAGTTTTTATTGATTGGCCATAATGGACCGATGGGCACAAATGGTCAAATTTGCCACTAAAAAAGTGAGCAAAAACAAAAAAACGAAATGAAAGATGATATTTTTTGCCCAAATAGTTTTAAGTTATGATTTTATTCGCTATTTTTGTCACAAATTAAAACAACACAACTGAATATAAATTATTAATCTTTTAAATTATATAGGACTATGAAAAAGATACTCTTTACACTCATCACAGTATTGATGGCCACCCTTGCGGCCCAAGCTGACGTAACCATCAACTCGTCGAACTTCCCTGATGCCAACTTCCGCTCCTATCTGCTGTCGCTTTATCCCAGCGGCACAATCACCACATCACAGATCAACTCGTTGACCAATCTTGATGTGAGCGACAAGGGCATCTCGTCACTGGTAGGTATTGCATACTTCACGAATCTGCAATACCTGACCTGCCAGGGCAACAACATCACTTCGCTGAACCTGAGTTCCAACACCAAATTGAAACAGGTGACCTGCCGTTACAACAAGTTGACCTATCTGAATGTGAACGGACTGACCGCCATGACCTGGCTGCTTGCCGATCACAACACCAACCTGACCAGCATCACGGGTCTAAGCAGTTGTTCGGCATTGACACTGCTCAATCTGGCAAGTTGCGGTTTTACGACCCTGACCATTCAGGGGCTGGGTAACCTGAATGCGCTCACTGTCGCCGACTGCACATCGCTGACCTCGTTGACATGTACCGGTTACGGCAACGCCAACCTGACGAACCTTGAGGTGACAAACTGCACGGCAATGACCTATCTGAATTGCTATGGCAACTACAATCTGACCGACATTACCGGTCTGTCAACGCTCTCGGCTCTCACCACCCTCAAATGTAATCAGTGTGGTCTGACCAGCCTTAGCGTACAAGACCTGTATTATATCGAAACGGTGGATTGCTACAGCAACCAACTCACCTCGTTCACTTGCTACGGCAAGCGCAACATTAAACACATCGACATCAGCAATAACCAACTCCCCAGCCTGAATGTCGCAGTGTGCCGTAAATTGGAAACACTCAATTGCAGCAATAACCAACTCACTTCACTTGATGTTGGGACTTGTGAATCCTTGTCCACCCTCAATTGCAGCAATAACAGCTTTACTACACTAACTGTTAAAGAATTATCTACCCTGAGTAACTTTAATTGCTCGAACAACCCAAACTTGACGACGTTGACCTGCAACAGCAATGCGCTGACCACATTCAATATCACAGGCAACACCGCGCTGACGTCAATCAACTGTAATGGCAACCCCAATTTGTCTGCCATTACAGGCCTGGCCAACTGCACCGCGCTCACTACTCTTAATTGCAATGGCTGTGCGTTCACCAGCCTCAACCTGTCGAACATGACAAACCTGAAGAACCTCAACTGCGGCTATAATCAGCTCACCTCGCTCAACCTCACGGGCACTACCGCACTAGAGGTTCTCAATTGTCATAACAATCAACTCACCTCAATCCAAATCTATGGTACCGCTTATACGACCATCGATTGTTCATACAATAAATTCACATCACTCAATTTTCAGAGTCGCACTAACCTGAAATCACTCAATGTGAGCAACAACACCTTGCTCACTTCGCTCACATGTAAAGGCTGCAAATTGACCTCGCTGAATGTGAATAATTGCACGGCACTGAGTGCCCTCTACTGCTATGACAACCAGTTGACGTCACTGGATCTTTCTAGCATCGGCACCGCATTGACCACTCTGTATTGTACCAACAACAAACTCACTTCACTCGATGTCAGCAACAAGGCTAACCTTGAGATTCTCTATTGCTATAACAACCCGAACATGACGTCCTTGAATTGCAGTAATTGCAATCTGGAACAACTCCAGGTCACGGGCAATACGGCCTTGAAAACCATCAACATCTCGAATAATGCCAGAATAGGATCTATTCACGATCTGGAAACTTGCACGGCGCTCACAAATCTGGATATCTCGAAATGTAACTTCTCATCCCTCAACATATCCCCGTTTACCAAACTACAGGAACTGTCTTGTACCGGCAACAGGCTTACGACACTCAACGTGGCCAGCAACACCCAGCTGAAGAAGCTTTATTGCTCAAACAACCTGTTGACTGATATCGTCTTCGGTGATAACAGCACGCTGCAAACCCTCTTCTGCGGCGGCAACAAGTTCAATGAACTTTACACCGACAACATCAGCACCTTGAAGTACCTCTATTGCGATAATAGCCCTGTGTTATATGAGTTGTATTGCAATGGCGCCAACCTGACGACGCTCAGCGTAACGGGCAATTCGGCGATGACAGGACTGGTATGTAAGGACAACCCCAACCTGACGAAAATCAGTGGCTTGGCCGATTGCGTCAACCTCAGGAACCTAAGTTGCGGTAATTGCGCCTTCACCAGCCTTGACCTGTCTACATTGACAAGGCTCAATTATCTGTACTGCAACGACAATCAACTCACTAACCTTGACGTGTCGCCGTGCACAGTGTTGAAGACACTGTCGTGCCAAAACAACCTGCTGACTGACATCACTTTTGAGAATGGCAGTACCCTTGAGACCCTGAATTGTTCCAACAATAAGTTCGTTCAGCTCTATACCGATGATATCCCCACATTGAAGACATTGAACTGCAGCAACAACACTGAACTGTGTGAGTTGTATTGCAGTAACGCCAAACTGACAACACTCAACGTGTCCGGCTGTCCCGCTATGTATTCGCTGGTATGTGGAAACAACCCCACTCTGACCACTATCACGGGCCTGTCCGATTGCGACGAAATCGAATTGCTCAGTGCCAATAATTGTGGATTGACAAGCCTCAACCTGTCGGGACTGTCATGGTTGAAATACTTGTACTGCGCCAACAATAACTTGACCGCGCTCAACGTGTCGTCCTGCACTCGACTGGTAAGGCTGGATTGCTATCAGAACCAAATCACTGGCAGTGCCATGACCACATTGGTTAACAGCTTGCCGCAGCGTACGGCATCAAGCCCCGGAACTTTCCGCGCCCTCTATAATACCAACGAAGGCAACACGATGACTGCAGCTCAAATCGAGACCGCCAGCCAAAAGTACTGGGTACCCAAAAAGTTTAACGGCTCGACTTGGGTTAATGCCACTACCGTCACCATTGGTGATGTGAACGGTGACGGCGATGTGAACATCAGCGATGCGATCATGCTCATCAACTACGTGCTCAATGGCACAGCTCAAGGCATCAACCTCGAAAACGCCAATTGCAATCAGGATAATGTGGTGAACATCTCTGACGCAATCACGCTCATTAACTATGTGCTCAACGGCTCATGGTAGGCTCGCTGCGCTCGCAGTTTAGAGGTTAGAGGTCAAAGAGGCTTCTGCCTTAATTAAGGCAAGACATACTTCGACATTCTTCCGGCCGTGGCAACAGGATAGTTGTCACGGCTGGTTTTTCATTGCCTCAAGCCTATTCTCGTTGCTAAAAATCATCAGTGCACGGTAAATGTTGTTGGCGGATTTTTGGAGGGAGAGGTCATTTGTGTGTTGATTTTTGGGCGTTCTTTTTGTTTCGTGGTGTCGTTCTTTGTGGCCCAGCGCTTAATGGTCTTCCCGATATCGATCAGTGCCATGAGCTGAGCCGCGTAATTCATAATTTTCAAAAGTCGTCTCATCATGTCGTTGTTATTGTAATTAGTTGTTAATAAAAATGTTAGTTAAATCTCAGTATATATATAAGGCGACTACGGGAGATGGGAAATTGGCAAACCGATGATGAGAATTGGAAAAAAATTATTATCTTTGTGGTCGAAACCTCGCAAGATACTCCAAACCGCCAAATTATTATACTTAACCAATAAAACCTGATACGACTATGAGCAATAAACTACTTTTCAGACTTGCCGTTCTTGTGGCGGCTCTCGCGTGCGCCCTGGGCGCCAGTGCCTACGACTTCGAGTATGGAGGCTATTACTACAACATCTTGACGGACAGTACTGTCGCAATCACCTACAAGACCTATGCTGGAAACTCTTACAGCGGCAATGTGACCATCCCCGAAGGTGTTCAGAACATCAGCACTCACACTTACTATACCGTTACGGAAATCGACAGCGAAGCGTTCAGAGGAAGTACGAGCCTGACCAGTGTGACAATTCCAAATACGGTAACCCTTATTAATTCACGTGCTTTTCAAAATTGCACAGCACTTCGGTCGGTTGTGATGGGCAAAAATTGCTCGTTTTATGACCCCTTTACTAATGGGTATACGCTTAATGTCTTCCAGAATTGTCCGAATCTTACTTCCATCACTTGCTGGATGTTTAGTCCAGATAAGTGGCTTGAACATGATGGTTACTATGATTTTGACCAGTCGGTGCTCAACAACGCAACCTTGTATGTGCCCCGCGGTGCCGTCCCCAACTATCAGGATACAGAGGGCTGGAGGCTCTTTGCCCATATCCAGGAAGCCCCAGGTGATTACAACTATGACTTCTATGTGTACGGCATCTTCTATAAATTCAGGGGGAATGGTCAAGTGAAGGTCACCTACAGGGACAAGGATTACAACAACTACAGTGGCACGGTTACTGTCCCTTCGACGGTGACTTACAACAATACGAACTACACGGTGATGGGCATCGGCGATTATGCCTTCAGGGAGTGTGGCAACATGACGAAAGTGAACCTGCCTGCCACGATAGATTCCATCGGCACTTATGCCTTTATGAACTGTTCCAAACTCACCGAGATTGACATCCCCAACGGAGTGACTTATATCGCCAATGGCGCATTCCAGGGCTGCCGTACACTCAAATCCATCATGTTCCCGGCTGGCGTGACCAAGATCTATGGCAGCACTTGTAATGGTTGCTATGCGCTTGAAACCGTCTGGCTCCCCGTTAATCTCACCAATATCTATGCCGGTTCTTTCTCTTACTGTAACTCTATAAAGAACATCTTCAGCCTGAACAGGGTTGCGCCCGACCTGTACAACAATTATGTTTTCAGTTCGGTATATAACAACGCAACGCTTTATATCCCCGAGGATGCCTACGGCAACACCTACACTTCAACCAATGACTACTGGTATAATTTCACTACCCAGAAACACTACAACCAGTATCTGTCTGCTGCCATCAACCCCGCTGGCACCGACATCACGTTCTCCACGCCATCGACCGACAATTACCCATGGCTAATCAAGACCAATGCAGGCCGCACCTGTGCCCAGTCGGGCAACACAGGCATCCACAGCACCTCATCGGTCATGACAGCCACCGTCACAGGTGCCGGCAGCCTGTCGTTCGATTTCAAGGCCTGGGGTGAGGGCTCATCAAACGTGTATGACAAGTGCGTCTTCATGGTTGATGGCGTGGAGAAGTTCCGCTATGGCGCCCGCGACAACGCCTGGGAGACCTACACTGTGGAACTGGGCGACGGCACCCATACGCTCACCTGGAGTTACACCAAGGACAGCAGCGTCCATTCGACAGGCGACTACTTCGCCATCAGCAATGTCCGCTTCACGTCCCATGCCCCCGAGGCCTATGCCTGCTACACGCCGTCGAACACGACGTTGACGTTCTACTACGACAACCAGCGCAGCTCCCGCACGGGCACGACCTACGACTTGAACACGGGCGACAACGATACCGGTTGGGAGAACGACGGTACCAATGCCAATGTGTCCCGGGTTGTCTTTGACCCGTCGTTTGCCAATGCCCGCCCGACGACTACCTATAGTTGGTTCTACAACATGAAGAATCTTCAATCCATCACGGGCATGAGTTACCTGAACACCAGCGAGGTGACCAATATGGGTTGGATGTTTACGAATTGTAATAAACTTACGAGCCTAGATGTAAGCCACTTCAACACGTCCAAGGTGTTATATATGAATCATATGTTATCTGGCTGCATTGGCTTAACGAGCCTTGATTTGAGCAGTTTCAACACGTCCAACGTGACCATAATGATGAGTAGCATGTTCTATAACTGCTACAATCTGCGGACCATTTATGTGGGCAGTGGCTGGAGCACTGCGGCCGTGACGGGCTCCGCTAATATGTTCTTTAACTGCACCAGCCTGGTGGGCGGCCAGGGCACGACCTGGAACGAATCCAACCCGACGGACAAGACCTACGCCCACATCGACGGCGGCACGAGCAACCCGGGCTACTTCACCGCGAAGAACGCCGGCCTGCGTGGCGACGTGAACGGTGACGGCGATGTGAACATCAGCGATGCGATCATGCTCATCAACTACGTGCTCAATGGCACGGCTCAAGGCATCAACCTCGAAAACGCCAATTGCAATCAGGATAATGTGGTGAACATCTCTGACGCAATCACGCTCATCAACTATGTGCTC
>JAFYYI010000079.1 GCA_017557665.1 Muribaculaceae bacterium
AAACCTGCTGGCCTATGGACCGTCGCCCATCCTGCGCAATACTGAAATCCGCCTCACGGGTACCAACATGCAGAAGGTGGACAAAGTCATCTTCCCGGGTAATGCCATCGTTGAGCGCTCGGCTTTCAACCGCAGCGACAATGAGAATATCTATTGCAACGTGCCCGACGAGAGCGTTCCCGGTCAGATCAGGCTGGTTGCCGGCAACGATACTATCGTTTCGATTGGTACGCTCGTGTTCCAAGAGCCCATCGAGGTGACCAATGTGACTCCCGTCACTGGCCTGAATGCAGGTGACATCATCTCGATCACGGGTGACTATGTCTACAACATTGCTGAGGTCGTCTTCACCAGGAGCGCCTCGGTGATTGCCGAAGACTTTGAATATGTTTCGCGTCGCGAGATTCGCGTTCGCGTGCCTCTGGCAGCCGAGACCGGTACCATTACCATGAATGACGGTGCTGACTGGGAGTTCACCTACGAGACTCCGCTCGAAATCGTTTCGGCCAGCTATCTGAGCCTTGAGCCTGCCGCAGCCGACTTTGGCGAGCAGATCATGATCCACGGTACCAACCTGCACACGGTAGAGCAAGTGCTGTTCGCCGGTGGTGTTGCTTCAGAATTTATTGTTTCGGAAGACAACAGGACCATTATCGCAACTGTTCCCGCCGAGTGTAAGTCGGGTGCTATCTCGCTGCTGCTCTATTCGGGCGCTGCATTGCAGACCGATGCGTTCTCGGTTCCCACCGTTGTCATCACTGGTGCATCACAGAGCTCTGACCTCGTTGCTGGCGACGTTGTCACCCTGTATGGTGAGAACTTCGACCGCATTATCGAGGTTACGTTGCCTGGTGGCTCTGCTCCCTTGAGTGCCAATGAATACACCATCGTCGACAACACTTTGACCTTTACCGTTCCCGAATATCTGGTTGATGGTGATGTAGTGGTTAGGCAGAATTCCAACATCACTGCTACCTATCCTCTCGAGATCCGCAAGCTCGCCGGTGTTATCTGGCAGGGTAATGAGGAACTGAGTGGCTGGAGCAACTGGGGCGTATTCAACTGGAGCGGCGACCTGTGGACCAAGTTCCAGGAGGCCATCACCGGCCCTGGTCAGATGACCGTTCACTTTGTTGCTACCAACAGTAATCCCATCTTCAACTTCCGTATGGGTGACTGGAGCACTCCGCTCAGTGGCCTGGCAAGCATGTACGGTGCTGATGGCAACATCACTCCTGGTACCAATGTCACCGACCTCGTGTTTGACATCACTGCCGAGGAAGCTGCTCAAATGTTTGGCAACGGCGGCCTGGGTATGGTTATCTGGGGTGACGGCATCAAGCTGCAGTACGTGAAGTTTATCGGAGCAGGCGCTGAACAGGTTATCTGGGAAGGCCGTGAGGACACCAGCGGCTGGGGCAACAACATCACCATCGGTACCGATACGTCGCCCGAGCTGGCTGCTTGCAACCCGCAGGAAGGCAGCGTGGTTCGCTTCTATGGCGAG
>JAFYYI010000080.1 GCA_017557665.1 Muribaculaceae bacterium
AAGACTTTGGGTGTGCTGCGGCTCATCTATTGTTATAATGGGGTGCTGCGGCTCTCCAGTGGGTTAAAGGGTGTGCTCCGGCTCACCTTTCTTTTTTCTGCGCCTACTTCTCGAAGATCCATGTGTACGAGCCTTCCCTGATGTTGGTGCTGACATGGAACGGCACGATGGGCGTGACAAGGTCGCCCTTGTCCAGCAGCTTGCGGTTGCCGATACTGGTCTTGGCGAAAGCGATGCCGTACAGCAGGCGCACCTTCCTGGGCACGTCTATCTTCCCCTGCCTCTCGCTCACGGTGATGCGGATTTTGCCGTAGCTGGCCCTGCGGTTGCCGTTGCGGTCAAGCGCGTCCTTCACGAAGTACCTTGCCTCATGGCGGTACTTCTGGTCGTCGGTGTAGGCATCACGTTGAATGACACGGGCATCGATGAGCACGGTGTCGTCGTCGCCGATGCTCACGGTGTCGGCCTTGCCGAGCACGTTCCAGCCTTTGCGCACGGGGCCGTGGGCCTTGTCGTGGTCTATGTTCACGCGGTTGCGCTTGCGGGTGTAGCGGAACAGATAAGGCGTGTAGCCCATGGTCACGAGGGCGGATGCGCCCCTGAGGTGCAGGGCATCAGCACCCCGCCTGATTTCGATGCCGATGTTAAAGAAGGACCTTGATTGGGCGGTGCCGCCGCTGCCCAGGACTGCCTGTTTCAGCTGGTTGAGCAGGTTGACCTGCGCTGCGGTCATCAGACCGGCCGTGGCAGTTGTCGCTCCATAAAAGATGAGGTTCTGCAGCACCACGTCCTGCTCGCCCGTGGCCACGTTGTAGCCTATCACCTGGAAGCCGAGGCGGTCGGCGGCCGAGATGTACTGGCGCAGGCCGTCCACGAGGGCGCCGCTGCCCTTGATGATGTTCACGGCGGATTTCAGGGCGTTGATGTCGGTCTTGGCGGTGTTGAGCATGTTGACCTGGGCCACGGTCATCACACCGGCCTTCTGGTCGGTGGCGGCCTCAATGACGAGGGCGTTGGGTGTCATCACGGCACCGCCCGTGGCGAGGTTGTGGCGGCTGGCGCTGAACGTGACACGGTCGGCGGCACCGCTGCCCGCCTGGAAGAACTGGATCACGAAGCCGCCGTTGCGGATGGCGTTGAGCTGCAGCGCCTGGGCATCCTGCGTATCCATCAGTTCTATTAGGGTGTCCGAGATGTTGCCGATGGAGTCGTTGCCGTCATGCAGCAGCATATAGTCCTCGGCGGTCATCACGCCTGCCTGGTTGCGGCTTGCTGGGCCGATGGGCAGCGTCAGCGAAAAGGTCTCGCCGCTGGCCATCCTGCGGCCCATGAGCGCCAGGATGACGTTGCTGTGGTCGCTGACGTTGCGCTGCTGGATGTCGTAGAGGAACTGGAACTGCGAGATGGTGTCTTTCCAGAAGCGGAGTACATTGTACTCGGTTTCGCTGGTGGCGGTGGCCAACAGGTCGGCGATGGCCTGCAGGAGCGAGCCGACGGTCTCGGGTGAGATGCTTTCTTTCTCGGTCTCAACGCGGAACGCGGAGATCAACGAGGTGAGTTGTTGAATGTCAATCATAATCTTTTGCGTTGGTTACAGCGCAAAAGTAGATTGACAGGGTCACATAGTAAAAGACAAGAAAATCTTAATGATATTTGGCTGTTATCGATTAAAATAATAAATTTGCACGTGTTAAATTTTAATAATGATTTATTATGGATTGGGAGTTTATTGGAAATGCCACAGGAAAATTATTAGATAATTCTGGAACTGTTGTTCCTGGCAAAGATGAAGTCTTTAAATTATTTGTGAAAGTGATTGCTGGTAAAGTGTTCTTTGCAACAACTGATGGATATAGTAACCATATAAATATAGCAGTTCTTGCATCTTCTAATAAATTTACTCACGGACGTGTTAGAATTGACGGCAAGACCTATTCCATACCGTTACCAACTATTGATTAATATTTTAGAGTTTTCTCTTATTGCTTCTTATCGTTGATTCTGTCAACGATAATTCCACAGAATTCTCTGCCGATATTCTCCTCATAGAACTCTTTTAAGTTCATGACGGAAGCATAGTACTTGCGGCTGAACCATCGGCGGCGCTGGCGTTTCTTGGCTCTGCCAAGATCGCCACTATTGCCCCGGGGCGTTTCGCGGCCCGTGCCGTAGTCCTGCCACAATCCGTATTCAAGGAAGGCTTGTGATAAGCCTACCTCCATGAAGCGACCATCTGAGCGTAATGGCAATGCCTTAGGCGAAGCCAACAAAGCACCGGTGTCGATGACACCAAGCAGCGTGATCTGCTCCTGCCAGATGCGAAGCATGGTGTCATTGAAGGCTGTGACGAACTTCTGGCGCTCTTGCAGCGCCTGTTGTTCGGTGATTCTATTCCCACTCGTCGGCATTGTATCTTAAGTCGGTGTAAACGTCAACTGCAATCTGAAAATAAGCACATGCGCAGCCCGAGAAGAAGTATCGGTCAATCTCGTTGAACGATATTCGCGGGTCGAGGTAGATGCAGTTCTGCTCCAGCTTGGTTTTCTCCAGGATCAGCTGCGACATGAACTGACGGAACAGTTCGCGCATGGTCTCCATGCAGCGGGTGCGGGCCGCCATGTCATCAATCTTATGGCGTTTAGCCAGGAAGATTGTCTTGACACGGCGGGTACGCGGAGTGTTGTTCAGCTCAGTATAGCCATTAGCAATGTCGCTGACGCATACGAAGGCGGTTGTCCGCTGCATGTGCGCTAATGCCTCTTCAAAGCCGTCCAGGCCGCTGACACGGCAGAACGTGAAGCCTTCACGTTTCGCTAAGCGGTTGGTTGCGGTGAGATGCGAGAAATATGCTGTGGCATCCCAGATGCCCTGTGGATATTCGTTGCTCATTTGTTCGGGTACTTTTGGTTAAACTCTTCATACTCCTTGGCGAGTGCGTCAAGCTCAGTCAGTGCCCGCCACGTATCGATGGCAAGAACTTCTTTCTCTTTGGTGACATCACCCTTAGTCAATGCCCTGATTTGGGCGTTGACTGCATCTTTCAGCAAGTTATACTCGCTTCTCATCGGCTTGAACATATTGCCGTTTCTCTCAATTCTAATGACAGGTGTGAACAGATGCGGGAACTCATGGGCAATATGCGCTTTCAGCGATGCGAACCAATAGAACACACTGAGACGTTCTGCTTCGGTGGTATTTATGTCGTTGTAGTCATAGAGAAACGCCGCCATATTAGCAAGCAACTTGTCCTGTTTGGTTGAAAGGTAGCCTTGGTAAAGATTATCGCAGATAATGAAAGTCTCAAAGGGAACTTCTTGGAAGTCGGCAGGCAAAGCGTGGTACTTGCCAATTTTCTTGATGCGGATTGGCATCGCTGGAAGCATGTCAAGCCATTTAAGCGAGCCGATGGCACCATTGACCTGTTCGGCATTGACCACAAACTCGTCATCAGCGAATTTGCACATCCAGCCTTTGCCGTATTTGTATAAAACTTGCATACCTGACCAATGGATAAGGCAATAGGTCTTAACCTCTACTTCTGTTAAACCCTTTGCGATTAATCCGAAGACATATCGCAGCTGGTTGTCTGTTAACTCTTCCCAAGAGGTGGGAGCTTTTAAATTAATTGTAATCATAGTATTTAACATTATTTTTTTAGAACCAGTATCCATTTGCTTTCTTTTTATTCTCGAACACGGGAGGTTCGAAGAGTTTGTATGTGTCTGAGTTGCGGAAATGCGGGAACGATGCCTCGTTCTTGCGCATCAAGTCAACGATGTCACGCAATGATGTCACGGGAACAGGGTTGCCCTGGAGAGCCGTGACCACGATTTGACGCAGTTGCTCGATGACACGGAAATGGTGTGACGTGGCCACGGTGAGGTCAGAGAGCATCGACATCACCTCGCCCCGGAATACCGCCAGTTGCTCGGGCGAAATGTATTCCTCGGCAAGGCGTTGCTCGATGTCAATCGCCTTGGAACGCAGGCCCAGATAGTTTGCCCATCGATGTTCGGTGAAGCCGCACAGGTTGGCGAGGTCGATGTTGGGGAACAGCGTTGCGCTGAACCAACCTCGTATCGGGCTTGCGCTCCACGTGCTGTTGAGAAACAGGTTGTGGATCAACTGCTCGATGGCGATGTCACGGCTCGTCTCCAGCGAGGCGATGAGCCTTGTGATTCTGTGAGGACTTGCAGGGGCGACATTCTGGTTGCTCACGATGCCGAATCCGTTCGGCGTGAGCACCAGGTCGAGACTCGGCACGGCCCGCATAAACGCCTCATGGACGGTAACGAGCATGGCACACGTGCGCAGCGGCTCCGTCTCGGCCAAGGCGAACAGTTCGGGGGCGAAGTCGCTCCCGATGAACTGGGTCATCACCCATCGCTCAGCCTGGTCGAGCCACGGCAGGATCTTGTCAAAGAAGGTCGTTTCGCCTTCCACAGTATCGAAAGCGTTGGGCAGGTATCTGCGCAACTGCTCATCATTGGTTATCAGTCTCGTTTCCATCAGAATAAGTCTTTAGGGATTTCCCCGTAATACTTCAGTTTATTGGCCACATATAAGATGTCCTTATGCAGGCGCCGTGCGATTTCGGCAACGCACATTCCTTGATTCCACAATTCAAGGATTTTCTCCTTTACTCTCGGTCTTTTAATCTTCTTCGTTTCCATTGGTGTTCTTTTTGAGTGTTACTTCTTTAGCATCCTGATGCTCGCTTAACAGCGTGAGCTGGATGAAGGGGCAATCGGGATAGGCACCCGTCCAGCCGTTGAAGCGGATGATGATCTGGTGTACCGTGAACAGCAAATCATGATACGGCTTCTGCAGGGCCTGGGCGATGGTGTAAAGCTCGCGCTTGTCACTGCCCGAGTTGTTCGTCTGGGACTTGCCCGGAACAGAACCGACGAGGTTGCTGTGGACGCGCATGGTGAAACATATCATGTTCACCGCCTCCTGAATGTCGGTTGACCAGTCGCCGCCCTCCTTGTCGGAGTCAATCTTGTTGATGACGACCTCGTGCTGAACCTCCCCTGTGGGCGCGACATAGAAGGTCGAGAACCACACCTTGCCAGCGTTCTCCACGCCGGTAAGGAAGTCGAGGATCTGCTGCTTCTCCTTGACGATGCGTTTCTGCTGCTCGCGGCGGTCGGTGATGCCCTCGCTCTTGAAGATTGAGTCCCAATATTTGTTCGAGATCTCTATCTGGTACTTGATGGGGGCGATGTTCTTCAGCTTGGCCTCCTTGGCCATGCCGATGAGCTGCTTAATGTTATACCAATGGCCTTTGAAGAGCGCTGCGTAGTAAGGGATGGGATAATAGGTGCTGTCAGGGGTCGGTACCCGTGTCAGCACAGCGAACTTGCGTGACTTGGTGCGGATTTTCTTCTTGCCGTCGTCGCCCGCCATGCGCCCCATGCGCACGGCCAGGTCGCGCCACGGCGAATTGATGTCCAGCAGATCAATCACCTCGATGTCCTCGCGGTTGGCCACCGGCTGCCGCCAGTTGGCATAAAGGACGTGTTTGATGCTGCCGTCCTTCTCCGCAGGAGTAAGACGGCAGTAACAGGCCTCCTTGCGCAGCAGACGCACGACCTTTGTGCCCTCGGCATTGAGGATGATGACCGACACGCAGAAGGCAAAGTGCTTGAAGTCCTGGCACACACCGAGGAAATACGAGGGCATGGCGTTGTCGAGCAAGAAGTCCTCAACCTCCTGTTTGACATTGCCGCTACATTCTTCGGTGTTGTATTCAAGGCCGCTGCTGTAGCAGACCTCGGCATTAAACATCTGGCAGGTGGCAAGCGTCTCATCGCCCTCGATGAGCTTGAGGATATCATAGGGCATTTCGTTGTCGCCGCCCCATGGAACATAGGACAACGTCTTGTCGATGATGACGGGCACGATGTCCACGTCCTCCTTGAACACCTTGCCGCTGTCAACCTTGAACGCAGCACTCGCATTCAGGACGGGGATGGTTTCTACACTGTTATAATTTAGTATCTCATTCATAATGATTCTGTTTATTATCTCTTAATGACTGCCAAAGGTAAGCGATACCATACTGGTACTTTCTCAAAGGTGATAGTGGGCATGGGTACATCTTTTGTTATCTCGAAATTCATACACCATACCCTCCCATCTGAATCGACTTTTTCATCAGTCCAAAACTTGATGTTTACGAGATTCGGTATATTATCGCCAAGATCAGCATTTTCAAGTAAAATACTGTTACCGTTTTTCGCTTTGATGATAACACTGATTCGCCTTGCCTCTACCTTGCAATGTCGTATCAATTCCTCGCATTGTTTCTTTGAAGGCAATCTGAATTGTTGTGCCTCCTTGAAATTCATTTTCACGTAGTGATAGTCTTCCTGCAAAAGAAAAGTGAGTCCCCATAAGGCCCCGCTAGGTAAATCGAGGTCAATGAAGTTGGTGTCGAGTCTAATCTTCGAGGTGTTCCATGAACCTGCAGCTTCATATCTTCCGACTTTGCAACCCGTATTGAAAGCATTCAAGACAAGCGACCTTAGGTCGTCCTCAGCATTTGCTTCAATAAACGGTTTTATAATTCCTGTGATGTTCATGATTACTATTATAAGTTTATATTAAAGGAATAATCTAAAAGTTTATATTATAAAAACACTTCCAGGCCATTTACCTCAAAGATGCAGCAGATGCGGGCCTGGCGTATCTGATGCGAGTCGAGCAGCTTGAATTGCTGGGTGCCTTGATAGAAGTTGTAGCGCAGGGGGATGCAGTTGCGCCAGCACTGGATCTCCCCGCTTTTCGTCCAGAGCTTCAAGTCAACGGGGTCGCCCGCCTTGAGCATCTTTCTCAATGTGGATATGTGGATACTTTGTGCCATAGTCTTATTGGAATGCTGGGTCAAACTCCTCGGTAAAGATGCGGTCATGATCTACTGACAGGTAATCTGTCGGCAGATACGTCCGCCTGTCTTGGTACTGGTAGGTGAACTTCACGGTGTTGAGTTCACCGTCGGCGTCGCTGATCTCGCAGGTCGGGTCTGTGATAAGCACAATCGGCATGCCGATGGGATTGTAGGCCTGCGAGAAGTCGGTGCGCCTGATCGCCATGCGCACGTCGTGCGAATAGAACAGCTGCTCGATCCACCGGGCTTGCTCCATGGTAAGCCCAGCCGACTCCACCTCGTAAAGCTTCTCGTTCTGCTGGTTGTAGAACGTGGAGATGCGGTTGGTGACGGCTATCGAGCGGTCAACCTTCGGCTTATGCGTGGTCACGGCTTGGAGTGCGCAGCACTCGAAGCAGTTGAACGCATTGCGGAAATACAGCGTCAGATTCGGCTCGTTGTCCTGAACATAGAAGGTGAAGGCGCGGGCACCGGCCTGGACGCTGCAGGCGAGCACCTTGATGTGGTCGCGGTTCCAGCCGTGGGACTCCACGGCATCCAACATGAGCTTCATGTTGACCTCCAACTTGGAGATGCTGTCATTGGTATTGACGGACATCTGCGGCGAGTACTGATACACCCGTGGCTCGTCGTCATAGACGCTGGCCACGACACGGTAGCGGACTGCCTCCTGGGAGTATGCCTTCTTATAGTAATACAGGTACTCTGTGGCTCCGCTCCACATGAGTTTTCCTTCCATCGTGGTCAGGAAATTGTTGCGCAGGAACTCCTCGATGTCGCCCGTGAAATGATGCTCCAGATAGATCACCTGGAAGGTGGCCAGCGTTTGGGTGACGTCGTTGTGCCTGGCCCGCAACGAGAAGCTGCGCAGGGCATGGTTGCCCTGGCGCATGTAATACTCCACTACCGACCGGATGTCGTGGACGGTAATGTTTCTTGAATACGGGATGTGTGTGGCCGAGAAAACCGTGGAACCGCCCGAGACGATCGACACGACGGCCTCATGGTCATCGCTCGTCGACAGGTCGAGGTCGGGAATCTGCGAGGAAAACATCAGGTCCTCCAGTTGGGTGTTCAATGTGACTGACATATACTATCTAATTTTGTTTGTGGCAAAGGTATTGTTTCGTCCTGGGTTGCCAAAAGACAAAGCCGGGCGTTCCCCATTTCGGGGACCGCTCGGCGTCGGTTCCGAGGTGGGCACCCTTTTTCGGGCGCCCACTTCGATGACCTTTCAGACTGCGTGCTCGATGTACTCGCTTATCTGCTGCAGCGTGATGTCGATGTCCTCGGGGGCATCATCGGCCACTCGCCAGCTACGGCACTTCTCGGGGTCAGAGTCCTTGTGGCAAAAGATTGTCCACCATGTCACGACCTTGCCGTCCTCGTGCTCGAGACTATTGCAGTCAACACTCATGCAGCGGCACTCGCTCACCTTGTTGTTATACACTGCGTCCTGCGCCCTGCGGATGCGGCTTAACGCTTGCTTTACCTCTCTTTTCATTGTCTTGTCGGTATTGTGGTGGGCGGCTCTTAGGCTCGCCCACCTGTTAAACATATACTTACTTGCTCTCGCTCTTCTTGGTGCTGCGCTTGCGGCTCTTCTTCTCGGGCTCGGGCTTCATGTCCGCCAGTGCATCGCAGATGGCCACACGCTTGCCCGCACGCACCAATTTGGGCAGCCATGTATCGAGGCTCACGGCAGGGAAAGCGGCCTGCCACTCGGTGATGTCCTTGGCATCGCTGCGCCTTGTCAGCGTGAGGCCGCAAACCTCGCTCACGGCCTTGGCATCATCGCCCAGACTCTCGTAGAAATCGCCGACCCTAAATAACAATATCGCATCGGGATGTTTGGCCTTCATCTCGACCCACTGACGGGCGACGGGCGACGGCTCGACGGCAGCGGGGGCTTCGCCCACCGCATCAGCGGCGGGCTGGCTCTCCTGCTCGGCTGCGGCCTGGGGCTGCTGCGCCTTGACCTCGGCCATCAATTTATTGTAGATGCCTTTCGGAATGACGGCGCCCGTGCGCTTCCTTAGCAGGAATGCGTACTTTAAGGCCTTCAAAGGGGCATCCTCGGCGAAGAAGAAGCTGTCAAACTTCACATTGTCAACACTACGGTACACATTCCACATTTTTGCACCACTCTTTACTTCACGCTTGCTTGCTAAAATCAAATTTGCCATAGCTCTAAAATTTTGAAAATGAATATATAAGGAATTAAAAACTATCTACATACAGATAAACATTGCAGTAACTCACCTGCACGCCTGCCGACATCGCCATGTCTGCGGCCAGCTCGCTCGCCTCGGCCTCGCTGCGGGCATCCACCTCGAAGGTGTGGCTCTCATTGTCGAAGTCCACCACCTCAACCATGTAATTATTGTACTTGGATGAGCGGTAACCATTTTTACTCACGCGGCTCTCAGCTTGTTCGGGAGAACCCAGGAATGATATGTTGTAAGAAGCTGTCATAATGATGAAATTTTTTAAATGTTAATAATCATTGTCCATGTTGTCGCGTATAACCTTTTTACGGTGCTACACAAGTAGGCGGGGTAAGCGCCCTTTAGGCAAGGCTTGAACGAAAAAATCCACCCTGTAAGGGCGGGCTAAATTTTATGCGCAGCGTCAAATTTTGTGGATTATTTCAGGACAACTGCAGCACGGCCTTGCTGGGCAGCGGCCCGCACTACCTTTGCAGCGGAAAAAGTTATGCATCAGCGGCACACGGAAAGGCCAATGACGACATTTAATTTCATCAATGTGGCTTCATGGTATCATGCCTCTCCCGTCAAGCAGAAGAGCCAAAGTCAAAGACGAAAAATAAGGGTGTGGAAAAGCCGCACGCGCTTGACCCCAGAGGGCACGCGGTGCTGACCCTTTAGGCCGCTTTTCGACAGACCCTTTACGGCAAAATAAAAAAGACCCCTGAAAGCTTTTGCCATCAGGGGCGTTTTTTATAGTTTTGAGCTCCGTCCTGGCCGACGGAAAAACTCAAAACTAGATTTGCAATGACAAAGTTAAAAAATTTGTTGCGATGCTACGTAGCTGGTATGGGAATAAAAAGCATTGCTAGTGCTTTTCATCTATCCCGTAACACAGTACGTAAATATGTTCGCAAGTATCAGGAAAGCGGTATGACACCAGAACAGATGCTTTCCTTGTCTGAGGAGAAGCTTCGGGAACTGTTCCTTGAGGGTTCGATTCGCAACCGAAGGCCCTCACCACGCATGGAGATGCTGGAAGCATTGATTCCCGATTATGTGAAGCGTCTCAGTCATAGAGGTGTAACCATCAAGTCACTCCATGATGAGTATCTCCGGGAACACCCTGATGGCTACAAGTACACTAATTTCAAGCAGGCGATACGCCGCTACAGGTACCAGGCCAAAGCTATAGGCCATGTGGAGCACCTTGCCGGTGACCAGATGTACATTGACTTTGCTGGAGACAAACTGAAGGTTGTGGATGCAGAGACAAGTGAAGTGCGCAGTGTGGAGGTCTTTGTTGCCATCTTGCCATGCAGCCACTACACTTATTGCGAGGCTGTATGGTCACAGAAGAAAGAAGACCTGATTACCGCCTGTGAGAATGCACTTCATTTCTTTGGCGGAGCACCTATGGCCATCGTTCCGGACAATTTGAAAGCTGCCGTTACAAAGAGTGACCGCAACGAGCCGATCATCAATGAAGACTTCGCCGGTATGGCCGAGTTCTACGAGATGGCCGTGTTCCCAGCGAGGGCACGACGTCCGAAGGACAAGGCACTGGTGGAGAATGCCGTGAAGTTGATGTATCGTTCGGTATATGCCGACATTGAGGGGTTGACATTCAATGACCTCAGATCTCTTAATGAAGCGATCAGAACGTCCCTGGAAGCGTTTAACGACCGTAAGATGAGCGGACGGGGGCAGTCTCGCCGTGAGTTGTTCGAGGAAGTGGAAAAAGACTTTCTTCAACCGCTTCCTGCGGTCAGGTACCAGATGAAAGCGCGTAAGACCGTCACTGTGATGCGCAACAGCTATGTGATGCTCTTTAAGCACCACTACAGCGTACCCGAGCAGTATATCGGAAAGCGGGTGGACATCATCTACGATGCCGACACGCTGGAGATATTCTATGGCATGAAGCTGGTGACCATCCATCACCGGGATGACACGCCCTATGGCTATACACAGAAGGAATCGCATGGCCTGCCTGGCAGGCACGGCTCTTACGAGAAGGACTTGGAAGAGATCTATAAGCGGGCCTCGGAAGTGGACAACATACTGTTGACCTATCTGAAAGAAGTCACCGCGCAGAAGAAGTACCTTCCGCAGGCCTTCCGCACCTGTCGAGGCATCATGTCACTGGAGCAGAAATATGGACTCCAACGCCTTGTGGCGGCATGTGCATGCGCTTCCGAGGGAAAACTCTATGGCTTAAACGAGGTGAAGGGCATCCTTGAACGCGGAGATGACACCAGCTTCATGCAGATGGAAGATGGTATCGCCGAAGAAATCCCCGAACATCGTCCTGTCCAACATAAGAACATACGAGGCAGGGAATACTATTCAACTCAACCGTTAAACAACAAAACAGAAAACGACAATGGATACAAACAATAAGATTGCACCTATTGTGCAGGAAATGGATCAGAATCAGATATCACTTGACCTGATGCGCAGAATGAGGCTTACAGGAATGGCAAGAGCCTTTGAAGAAAGCCTATCGTCAACCTTTGCCGAAGCCATGACGCCGGATGCGTTCATATCGTGGCTTCTGGCAAGAGAATGGGACTATCGTTCCACCGCTGCCATTGAGAGGCTCATACACTCCGCCTCATTCCGTTACAAGGCCTATCCAGAACAGATAGACTACACTATCAGCAGAGGGCTTGACAAGAACCAGATGGAGAGGCTGCTATCTCTGGACTTCATTAACCAGGGACAGAACCTGTTCATAACAGGATCATCAGGAACAGGAAAGAGCTTTCTGGCCACTGCGATAGGCTACCAAGCCTGCAAGAACGGCCTCCGCACTTTGTATGCTAATACAACGAAGTTGCTCAGTACGCTCAAGGTGGCTAAGGTGAAGGGGACTTTGGATGCGGAATTGAGGAAGATTGAGCGGTGCAAGCTGCTCATCCTCGATGATGCCTTCCTCGTCCCGATAGATGCTAAGGAGCGTCCGATCCTGCTGGACATCATCGAGGACCGTCACGGACGGAAATCAATCATCATGTCCTCTCAACTGCCCGTCTCAAGTTGGTACGATGCCATTGGCGATCCCACTGTGGCTGATGCCATACTTGACAGAATTGTCCATACGGCTCATCGGATAGAGCTCACAGGTGAAAGCATCCGCAAGATGTACGCCAAGAAGTAATATGGTGAAATAATAATGACCCCGTCGGCCAGGACTTTTTAGGGGTTAAAGGAAAAAGTTTTTACGGGGTCAGCACCACTGTGCCCTCTGGGGTCAAACGCGTGCGGCTTTTCCA
>JAFYYI010000081.1 GCA_017557665.1 Muribaculaceae bacterium
ATGCCACCCATGAAGAGGTCGATGCCACCGTAGCTCTTGATCTTGGCTTCATAGTCGGCACATTCTTTCTCCAGATCTTTGGCCTTGCCGTTGAGGATGTTGACATTCTCCTTCTTGATGTCGATGTGCTTGAAGAAGTTGGTCCACATGAAGCTGTGGTAGCTCTCCGGGTGATCCTCAGGGATGCGGACATATTCGTCCATGTTGAAGGTGACCACGTTCTTGAAGGAAATCTCGCCTTTCTTGTAGAGACGCACTAGTTCCTTATAAGTGCCAATAGGTGTGGAGCCCGTAGGCAGACCCAGGATGAAAGGTTTCTTGGCCGTGGGCTTGAAAGCCTTGATGCGTTCGACGATGTGGTGGGCGGCCCAACGCGACATGGCGTCGTAGTTTTTTTCGATAATGACTCTCATGATGTATGGTTAATTGAGAATTGACAATTGAGAATTAATGGGTGGTTCTATATTTTTGGATTAGGGAAACGAAATCTTCGGTTTCTTGGCGGATCTGCTTGACGAAGGAGACATCGTCAATCTTCCCGACCACAGCCAGTTTTTCGGCTTCGTTGCGGAAGGTGGCGTTACGAAACTCGTTGTCGTAGTCTTTCTTACGGCTCTCATACACCTGATCACAGATGAAATGTTGGATGCATATGGCTCTTTCCAGGTTCTCTTGCCACATCTCCTTGGTGAGCACATCGGCGTCATCCTTATAGAGGAACATCAACGAGAAGTAGGCATGACGCATCTTTTCCGCAGGATAATCTTCCCATAACGTATCATAACGGCGATGGATCTCGTCCCAATTATTGAGCTTGCCTTCGCGGATGTCGGCACGCAGCTGGTCGACGTCATCCTCGGGCATGGTCTGTCCGCCAAGGTTAACCCATTTCCGTAGGCGTTTGCCTTTCATTTGATTGACGATGGATTCTATATCCAATTCAGGATGGGCCTCCAGATAATGAAGCAAGTTGGAGACAGCATAATAAGTAATCATGTCGCCATAGGCATGATAAGCCTCCAAAGGCTTGAGGATACGAACTTTACGTTTACCTTTTTCCATGTGTTCGCCAAAGACCTCCAGCGAATTTACCGTGGTGGCTTCGTTGTCGAGCAGGTTCTTGCCGCATTCACGCAGGTCGTAGTATTCATATTTATTGGGGTCTTCGCCTTTCTTTCGGAGATAGGCTTTGGCGACCCAAACCTCGAGCAGCTTGCGACCTTCTATGATCTCCTCTACGGTGTCGGGGGCAAGGGTCTCAAACTCGATATTTTGGATCTTTCGCTTGCGTTTGTCGCGGCTTACGTATTTTGAGGTGTTGCGAGCGATGGCGTACATGTTATACATCCACCAGTAGGCAGGCATGACTTCCAACTCATTGGCCGTCGTGTTGTTATTGACAAGGCAGAACGGCAACATGATGTTGAGTTCGTTGGGGTAGTCGGCTTTCGACAACAGGGTGAAGGAGGCGAACCTCGACGAGTGCTTGATGCTGGAGCAAAGGCCGGGCCAGAAACCACGAGAGGCTACGATCTCGCCATCGGTGGCGCGGCTGTTGTGGTTGGAGCCTATGGTGGCACCGGCGGCCATGTTGCTCTGTCCCATCACACAGGCGGAGATAAGGAAGGAGTTATTGTGGTGCTGTTCGTGCGAGGGGAAGATGAGGTTGTTCAACACCTCGCAGCACGAGATGGTGGAGTTGTCACCCAACACGGAATTGATCAGGCGGGCGCCATATTTCAGGTTACAATTGTCTCCTAATACGAACCGAGTCGCTGTCACAGAATAGAAAATACGACAACCATATCCCGTAACACCGTTGACGAGGATGACACCCTCACCAATCTGTGAAGGCTCCTCTTCCGATGAGTTGATGGTGACGTTTTTCAGCTTGCTTGCACCTTTGATGTAACAATGTGGTCCCACCTTGGCATCCTTCAGGATCCAGCAGTTCTTGATGACACATGACTCGCCCACGGTGCCGTAGTAGCCACGGTGGAAGTCGACGCTGGCCTGGGTAATCTCTTTCAGTCGTGCTTGCAGCTGGGTGTCGTCGGTATATTTTGCCCAGAGATAGGCATCCGCGGTAATCATGCCGTCGAAAGGCATGATTTTACGGCTCCCGATCTCGTTCATCACCTCGAGCCACACGCGCACACTCTCCGGCTCGCCTTCCTTGATGGTACCGTTGCCGAACTTGGAGTGGTCGGTGGTGGAGATTTCCTGAATATTGAAGAGTATGGCACGGTCGCCGATGATGTAGTTGGCCATGTAATGCACGTCGTGGATGGCCACGTCGTCACCGATATCGCACGAGATGATGCTGCTGTCGGTGATGCCGATGGGCACACGCAGGTCGTGATACTGCAAGACATTACGCGTCACGCGACCGATGCGCACCATGCCGAAGAAGTGGTTGTTGCGAATCATGCTGGTGTCGAATTCGTCGGTGACCCAGATGTCGTCCCAGTTGGTGGCGGAGTTGCTGTTTTTCACCAGACGCTCGATCTCGTCGGAGTGCAGGTGACG
>JAFYYI010000082.1 GCA_017557665.1 Muribaculaceae bacterium
ACGCTTCTTGCTCTTCTTGGTCAGGATGTGACTCTTGTAAGCATGTCTTCTTTTAATCTTTCCGGTGCCGGTAAAGGTGAACCTTTTCTTCGCAGCGGAATTCGTCTTAACTTTTGGCATTTTGTTTTAGTTTAAAAAATGATTATTAATTAATCGAGACCAGGCACTTACCAAGCCTGATGCTCTTCTTTCTCACGTTAAGATGCCCGGGGTCACCCCCGGAACATCCTTTTTACTCCTCAACGGGAGTGTTGTCCTGCTGATCGGCCGAAACGTTCTCGCCGGCGTCCTTGGCCTCTTTCTTCTTGCCGGGCTTCTTGGGTGAGAGCATGATGGTCATGCGCTTGCCCTCGAGCACTGGCATCTGATCGAGCTTACCATATTCCTCCAGGTCGTTAGCGAACCTGAGCAGCAGCACCTCTCCTTGTTCCTTGAACAGGATGGAACGTCCCTTGAAGAAGACATAGCTCTTCACCTTGGCACCTTCCTTGAGGAACCCGATGGCATGCTTCAGCTTGAAGTTGTAGTCATGCTCGTCGGTTTGTGGTCCGAAACGAATTTCCTTGACCACGAGTTTGGTGGACTTGGCCTTCTGTTCCTTGGCGTGCTTGCGCTGTTGGAACTTGAACTTCTGGTAGTCCATCACTCGGCACACGGGGGGCTCGGCTTGGGGCGCGATCAGGATGAGGTCCAGCTCTTGCCCTTCGGCGATTTTCAGGGCTTCCTCGATGGGATAAATGCCCTGCTCCACGTTGTCACCCACCAGGCGCACCTCGCTGACACGAATTTCGTCGTTGATCAGGTTAGTGTCTTCTTTTTTGCCGCCCATCTGTCGATTGCGGCCTCTGGGCCTGGAGGCATTGCTCGGGCGCTTTGGCCCGGGACGATACGGTTTTTTGTTCATTCAGCAGTTTTACAATTGTTAGTATTATCGTGAAAATCAAGCACTTCCATACGACACACGTCGCACGGAAATGACTCAAAAGTTGGTCATTTCTGCCACTTCGCGATTAATATCGGCCGCAAAGGTAGTAATTTTTTTCGAACCTTGATCACCTTCGCCCTGTTTTCTTATAGAAATTTCTTCACAACCGGCTTCTTTTTCACCGACAATGAGGAGATAGGGGATGCGTTTGAGCTCGTTATCGCGAATTTTGCGACCGATTTTCTCGTTGCGGTCATCGACGATGGCGCGCACGTCGAGTTTGTTCAACTCATCGGCCACATGGTGGGCATAGTCGTTGAACTTCTCGCTGATGGGGAGGACGACACACTGGTCGGGCACGAGCCACAGCGGCAACTTGCCGGCGGTGTGCTCAAGCAGCACGGCGACGAAGCGCTCCAGCGAGCCGAAGGGGGCGCGGTGGATCATCACGGGACGGTGCTTCTGGTTGTCGGCACCGGTATACTCGAGCTGGAAGCGCTCGGGCAGGTTGTAGTCCACCTGGATGGTACCCAGCTGCCAACGGCGGCCCAGGGCGTCCTTGACCATGAAGTCGAGCTTGGGACCGTAGAAGGCGGCCTCGCCGGTCACCTGCTTGGCCACCAGACCCTTCTCTTCACAGGCCTCGATGATGGCACGCTCGGCCTTCTCCCACACCTCGTCGGTGCCCACATACTTCTCCTTGTTGTTGGGGTCGCGCAACGAGATCTGTGCCTCGTAGTTGAAACCGAAGACACGGAAGATGAACGAGATGATATCCATCACACCGAGGAATTCCTGCTTCAACTGGTCGGGGGTGCAGAACAGGTGGGCATCGTCCTGGGTGAAACTGCGCACGCGGGTCAAGCCGTGAAGCTCACCACTCTGCTCGTAGCGGTAAACGGTACCGAACTCGGCATAGCGGATGGGCAGGTCACGGTAGCTGCGGGGAGCGGTCTTGTAGATCTCGCAGTGGTGGGGGCAGTTCATGGGTTTGAGCATGTACTCCTCACCCTCCTCGGGCGTGGTGATGGGGCGAAACGAGTCCTTGCCGTACTTGGCGTAGTGGCCGCTGGTCACATAGAGCAGCTTGTTGCCGATGTGCGGCGTGATGACCTGCTGGTAGCCGTAGCGCTTCTGAATCTTGGCCAGCATGTCCTGCAGACGGTTGCGCAGCGCGGCACCCTTGGGCAGCCACAGGGGCAGACCTTGGCCCACGTTGGGCGAGAAGGCGAACAGTTCCATCTCCTTGCCGATCTTGCGGTGGTCGCGCTTCTTGGCTTCCTCAAGCAGCACCAGGTACTCCTCGAGCATCTTCTTCTTGGGGAAAGTGATGCCATAGACGCGTGTCAGCTGGGGACGGGTCTCGTCACCGCGCCAGTAGGCACCTGCAAGCGACATCACCTTGATGGCCTTGATGGCACCGGTCGAGGGGATGTGCGGGCCACGGCACAGGTCGGTGAAGTTGCCCTGGGTATAAGTTGTGATATGACCGTCTTCCAGGTCATTGATGAGCTCGCACTTGAGGGTCTGCCCCTTGTCACCAAAGAACTTCAAGGCATCGGCCTTACTGATGTCGGCGCGTACAACGGCCTCGTTCTTTTGGGCGAGTTCAGTCATCTTCTTCTCAATCTTGGCGAAGTCTGCGTCAGTCAAGGGGTTGCCACCGGTGTCGATATCGTAGTAGAAACCTGTCTCTACTGCCGGGCCGATACCGAACTGTACGCCAGGGTACAGCTCCTGCAGGGCCTCGGCCAACAGGTGTGCCGATGTGTGCCAGAAGGCGTGCTTGCCCTCAGCGTCCTCCCACTTGAAGAACTTGATATCGCCATCCATACAAATGGGGCGTGAGATATCCCATTCCTCGTCGTTTAATGATGCGGCCAGCACGTTGCGTGCAAAGCCTTCGCTAATGCTCTTGGCAATGTCCAGAGGGGTTACTCCATCCTCATATTGGCGTACATTGCCGTCAGGAAACTTGATGTTAATCATAATAAGTTGTTGATAATTAGTGATTTGCGTTGTGCCCTACAACAGCACAACAATTTTAACCTGCAAAGTTAGTGCAAGTTGAGGACAGAACAAAATGAAAAACTGTTTTTTTCTATTTTTATGTCTATACGCAGCCTGCCGTCGGCCAAGCCAATGGCAGAAAAAGATGTTATTAGATGTTAGACTTTAGACGTTAGACGTTAGACTTTAGACGTTAGATTTTTGGAATTCTTCAATAGAGAACGGCCCCTGTTTTCCCATTTTTCTTAACGTCTCATGTTCGAGAGGTATTCTTCGATGTCGGGTGGAAAATCCTCAGCGACACCACCACCTCGATTTCCGTCATACCAATTGGCATAGGCTATCTTGCCGCGAATTTTCACTTGCTCACTGTAGTCTTCATATTCTGGATTTTGCATGAGCAGATTCAGTTGTCTCACCCACTTGGGATCGGTCACTGTCGCAGTGCCAGCTTCAACCAATGGATTCCCGCGTAGATACCATTGTTTCTGGCTCTCGTCATAGTCAACCCAGTACTCATCGTCGCCGGATGCTTCTATTCTCTTGGCTTCGGCGGCAGATATCGGCTCATAGAGCGTTGTTACAGAAAAGAACGTTATCTGCCACATTTCAACCTTGTCGTAAGGAGAGGAATAAGCATCCTCAACCTCCACGGGTTCTGCTTCTTGAACTTTTACGGTATTTCCCACACCACCAGCATTGTAACGGCCTTCAGCCACCGAAGGCACGGCATTGCCGGCTATATCTTTATTCATATTGTTATTGCCAGCAAGCATCAAAAATGCTGTCGAACTGAACAATATACAAGACAAAACAATAGCTATTTTTTTCATCATCAACACTTTGTTATTTAAGTTTGTTAATCAGCAAATTAATTCATGATCAAGAGATAGTTAAAGCAATTCTGCATAGATCGCTTTGATGCAAGCAAATGTACAATAAATTGTTGAATCCCACCTCATTTTTCTGATAATTCTCAACAATTCACTCACTGAAGCACTTCAACGGGCAACCATTTTGGACACAGAAGGATAAAGCTATGATTAAATGTTGTAACTTTGTGGCAGTTATCACAATAATTCGTCTGTTTTATGAAAACGATATTGAGACTCATCTGTGGGTTGCTTGTAGGAGCCTGCATCGGCCTGATCATTATCATACCCGTCATTGCGATCATTGACGGCGAGTCGATCTCGACAGTGGCGAGAACCATCTACTCCAAATTAACCCTGCATAGAGTACTCGGCATCGTTTGGATGCTGATTGCCCTCCTGCTTGCCGCTGTCCTGAGCATTATCATCCATGAGGGGGGCCACCTAGTGGCTGGGCTGCTGACGGGCTACAAGTTCGTATCATTCCGCTTTTTTAACTGGACGCTTATCCGCAAGGACGGGCGCTTGCAGTGGCGCAACTTTGAGTTGGAGGGAACCGCTGGACAGTGCCTGATGGCCCCACCCGACAAGCCACTGGAGGAGATTGACACGCGCTGGTACAATGCCGGGGGCGTGCTAGCCAACGTCATCACCACCCTACTCGCCATCGTGTTGATTTGCGCCTGTGACCTGCCCGCTTGGCTGAATATTCTGCTGGGAGCACTGGCATTTTTCGGTGCCTGGTTCTCCTTGACCAACGGCATTCCCATGAAACTGGGTGGCGTCGCCAACGACGGCCGCAACCTGCTGCAGCTGGAAAAGGACCTGGCCGCCAAGCAGTCCTTTTGCAACATGCTTGAGCTCAATGCCCGCAACCAGTGCGGCGAGACGTACGGTCAGATGCCTGAGCGCCTGTTCGGCATCCCCTCCCCCATCGACTGGAAAAACGTCATGCATGTTGCTGCCGTGTTGGGGGCAGCCACGCGCAAGCAGGCCCTGCACCAGTGGGAAAACTCCTACCAGCAACTCACCGAGGCTTGCCTCCACAAGAGCGACATCATTCCACTCTATCAGATGGAACTGGAAAATATGCTGACACTGGCATGCATCGCTACAGGTCGTGACGACGAGGCTCGTCAGCACTACACCGAGGACATTGCCAAATACGTTACCCGCCACGCCCCGACGATGAGCGACAAACAGTTGACAACAATGGCGGTAGCACTCGCCCTGGAGGGAGACCGCCCCAAAGCCGAAGAGTTGCTAGGCAAACTCGAAACCGAGCGCGACAAATACATCCATCAGGGCGACGTCGCCATGAGCCTCGATCTCATGCATTGGTTCCTGGAAAACCGGCAATGAGCAAGCAGAAGTCCCGTAGGGTCGAGACAACGATTAAGACTGAATGACGCTACAAAAACCGTGCTTCGCACGGGAAATTACAAGAAAATAAATTATTGAATTATAATTTGATAAATTTCCCGCCCACCAGGGCGGTTAATATCACCAATGGGCCAACTGCTATATCATTGCCCCAAAAAGTGTACCTTTGCAGCCAGAATGAGTACTACGGCGACCATAGCGTTGTTGCAACAGTAGCGAGAACTGCTCCGGGTGGAATATCTGGAAGAGAAGGAGGCCTATCGCCTGCACAGTGAGGCCATGGGGCTGGCGCGCAAAGTCACGCGCGGCGACGCGTGGTATCCGCTGCACGTGGGGCGCACCTACTACAACTCGCTGAACTAGTATAGCATCGAGGTGCCGTGGGAGCGCAGCGCGCTCGACTACCTGCTGCAGACTGCTGCCGAGGCTTGTAATGTTAGCGATTTTTTAGCTATCCTAATTTTTCGTGATGCTCTTGAGCATAGGCATAATCTGAGGCTCAATCTCAGCGGCACTTTCAACGGGATAACTGAAATCGCCCGTCACGCCGGCATCAGATGCCATGAAGATAATGAAGAAGGTGCATACTTGTCCGCCATCTTCATCCACACCTTTAAAGGTCATGATTTTGCCATCAATCCTGGGCGGCTCAAACTGATAGAGGCTCGACGACTCCATTCCGGTCAGGCCCTGATAGTATTCCTGGTAATCAGCTGGATCCCAAGGCATTTCGCTGAATGTGACATTCAGAGTGATACCGATATCGTCATTGGTTGCGGTGAGCATACCCATCTCGGTATCGGCGTACGATTCCTGCACAATATCAGGATAAGTCATGGTAAACTTGTCACTGACGAATGTGTTGCCACCCGTCTGGGCTGCAGGTGCCACACTTGGCTGGTTGCCGACAGAGGCATCGGCCGCTCTCATTTCATCACTGGCTTTAGCATGACCACCACACGGCACTGCCAAGAGAGCGCAAATGGCGAACATCGTAAATATAACTTTTTTCATAATGACAGTATTTATGCTTTAATTCCACAGCACTTTTGATTAAACCTTATAACACCCTGGCCAACAACAAGTTGATTAATGATGCTACTGCGACAGGGATTTCGCCTCATCCAGTGCTGCAAACAGAAACCTGGCAAAAACCTCTCTCACGATATGGCAAATGTACAACAATCATCTGACATTATCAACCTTCACGGGTGACTTTTTTTGATTCTCAAGCAAACTGAGCGCAGGTGGCTGCACTTGATCATCGAGAGGCATCGTGACAAAATGGGCAGTGGGCACCCATTTGGTGCAGAAATAGATGAAACTAAACTTAAATTGTAGTACCTTTGCAACAGTCAAAAAAACAGGTCATTTAATCACTCAACAGACCAACGGATGAGTAACACGGCGACCATAGCGTTGTTGCAACAGAAGCGGGAACTGCTCCGGGTTGAATATCAGGAGGAGAAGGAGGCCTATCGCCTGCACAGTGAGGCTATGGGGCTGGCGCGCAAAGTGACGCGCGGCGACGCGTGGTATCCACTGCACGTGGGGCGCACCTACTACAACTCGCTGAATCAGTTCTGCGTCGAGATGACGCGCAAGGCCGACGAGGAAATTGACCACAACTTCGAGTACGGCAAGCCCGTCGTATTCTTCACCGCCGAGGCTTCCGGAGGCGACCTCAAGCAGGCGGGGAACATCCGTTTTTTCAACTTCACAGGCAACATCTCCTATGTCGACGGCGACCGCATGGTCGTGGCCATCCCCGAAGGGCACGTGCTGGAACTGCAGAACGCTCCGATACCCGTGGGCGTGCAACTGTTCTTTGACGAGACGAGTTACCGCATGATGTTTGATGCCCTGGAGCGCGTTATCGGCGCCAAGGGCAACCGCCTGGCCTACCTGCGCGACCTGTTCTATTCTCACCAACCTGCTGCAACCTTCTCTTTTGACGCAATGCGGTTCCCGTGGCTCAATGAGAGCCAGGAGCGAGCTGTCAACGATGTGTTGCGGGCCAAGGACGTGCGTGTGCTTCACGGCCCGCCGGGCACGGGCAAGACGACGACGCTGGTCGAGGCCATCAACGAGACGCTGATGCGCGAGACGCAGGTGCTGGTGTGTGCCCAGAGCAACACCGCCGTCGATTGGATCAGCGAGAAACTGGTGGACTGCGGTATCCCCGTGCTGCGGTTGGGGAATCCCACGCGCGTCAATGACAAGATGCTGAGCTTCACCTATGAGCATCGCTTTGCCGACCATCCAGATTACCCCAAGCTGTGGCAAATCAGGCGGACCATCCGCGAAATGCGCCGACGTCGCCGCGAGCGGGCCGAGCACTTCCACCAGAAGCTTGACCGCCTCAAGGAGATGGCCGTCGAACTCGAGGTGCGCATCAACGCCGACATCTTCGGCCAGGTGCGTGTCATCGCTTCGACCCTCGTGGGCGCCGGCAACAAACTGCTTGACGGGCAGAAGTTCGGCACCCTGTTCATCGACGAGGCTGCACAAGCACTCGAGGCGGCATGCTGGATACCCATCCGCCGCGCCAACCGCGTGATATTTGCCGGCGACCATTGCCAGCTGCCGCCCACGGTCAAGAGCCTCGAGGCCCTGAAAGGCGGCCTGGGCAAGACCCTCATGGAGCGCATCGTGGAAAACAAGCCCGAGTGTGTCTCGCTGCTGCAGGTACAATACCGCATGAACGACGAAATCATGCAGTTCAGCAGCGACTATTTCTACCACGGCAAGATGAAGTCGGCCCCCGAGGTGGCCCACCGCCTCATCCACGAGGGCGACGCACCCATCCTGTGGTTCGACACGTCGACCATCAACCTGGGTGATGACGAGCCCGACACGTTTAAGGAACAATTCATCGGTGAGACGTTCGGGCGCGTGAACAAGGGTGAGGCCAACCTGACCATCAGCCTGCTGCAAATCTATTTCCAGCGCATCGGCAAGCAGCGCATCCTCGATGACCGCATCGACGTGGGTATCATCTCGCCCTATCGTGCCCAAGTCCAGTACTTGAAGCGACTGATCAAGAAGCGCAACTTCTTCAAACCCTATCGCCACCTGATTTCGGTCAACACCGTGGATGGTTTCCAGGGGCAGGAACGCGATGTGATCCTCATCTCGCTGGTGCGCGCCAACGACAAGGGGCAAATCGGCTTCCTGCGCGACCTGCGCCGCATGAACGTCGCCATCACCCGGGCGCGCATGAAGCTCTTCATCCTGGGCGACGCCCCCACGATGACACGCCACCCGTTCTACAGACAGCTGTTTGAGTATATTCAAGGGGTGCGCGGGAGGAACGGAAATGACAGAGAGAACGGACCTGACGGAAAGGACGGAAACAAAGACAGGGAACAATAAAAGGCGCCGCCACGTGGTGACAGCGCCAGTTTTCTTGATAGGGACTTTCTCAGACGGGAGAAGCTACTGGACTATTAGCGAATACTTCTTGGAAACCCAGTAGTATTTGCCGTTGTATTTGATCTTGTTCCAATCACCACTCTGCCCGCAATAGGGGAAGCGGTTGCCATTGTAAGCCCTGATACCCGAGTCCTTGCCACCGGGAGCCAATCTCAAGATCACCCTGTCGCCATTGACAACGACAACAGCATTGTTCTGGTCCTGATTGATTCGCTTGACGTACTGTGATGAGATGTACACAATGTTACCGCTGTAGTTGACAGAGTACCAACCGTTGGAATAGTCATACCACTGGAGCTTCTGCCCCTTGTACATTCTCATACCCGTGTCCTTCCCACCAGGAGACCACCTCAGTCTTACACTATTTCCCGTTACCTGCAGCCATCCACCTGCCGATACCGCCAGGGAGATAACAGCGAACGCGATTGTTAAGAGGATTCTTGCTTTTTGCTTCATAATTATTGGGTTTAATGGTTAAGATTGTTGCAAAATTAGCTAAAAATCCTTTCTTAACAAAATAAATCTGTATGATTTCTCAATTATCTGTTATTTTTCTCCGTCTGCCCGGCAGGAATCATTTTGAGCCACTTGAGGTAGCCGAAGACGGCAATAATAATATAAAGGGAATATAGACCAGCCTTGAACGGGACATCCTTTATTACATACAGGTAAACACTCACGGCATCGACCACAATCCACAACAGCCATTGCTCAACATACTTACGTGACAGTGCCCACAAGGCAATGAAACTCAAAGCATTTGTAAAGGCATCTGCCATGGGGATTGTGCTCTTGGTGTAATTCACAAGAACCCAGTAAGTAACATACCACAGAACAGCAAATATCGCAATTAAAGGTAAGACCTTATTGACTGGCAAATGGGCAATTGCAGGCGATTTCTTATCCTTTTTTCCAAAGCCGAATTTCCACACTAAGAAACCCCATATATGAGCAACAGTGTAGTAACCCGCCATGAAGGAATCGCCAAACAGTTCTTTATCCCAATATAGGAAAATGTCAAGAGCTGGCATGATAATGCCAACGAACCAAAGCACAATACTGCTGCGATACTCCAGCCAGATGTATAACAACCCTAGTGCTGTCGTCAACATGTCGAGCCAATGAGCTGAGAACCATTCCATGATTCAATTCATATATCAATGATGCAGCTTCATAATAAGGTTTACAAAGCAAGCGGATGAAAAAATATTTTAATTCGCGTAATTCGTTGTTAAACTTTAGTTAGAATCTTAATGTGATGTTACCCAGGGCGTTGATGCCGGCCATGGGATAGAAACGGGGGTCGCTGACGAGGGTGTAGGCATTGGCCTTGTCGCCGCCTGGATAGAGGGCGATGGTCTGCGAATAGCCGTTGGTCTCGTACTTCTCGTTGAACAGATTGTAGATGGTGGCACCGACCGTTATGCTGCGGATGTGCGGCAACTTGAAGGTGTAAGCCAGGTCAAGGTTGTTAACGAAATAGGGATCGAGAGAGTCTTCCTTGCGCTCGAAGTTATCGAGATACTGGCGCGATACATACTGCGTCTGCAGGCTTGCCGTGAAGCCCTTGAAATCGAAGGACAGCATGCTTCCCACGGTCACGCTGGGCGAGAAGGCGATGGTGGTGTTACCGGTCTCGATGGCCGTCTGGGTCCACATTTCATCCCACGTGTCGGTATAGTCGCCCACATAGCCAACATAGTCCTTGATGCGGTTGCGGCTGAAGGTGGCATTCACTTCCCAACGGAGCCAGTCGGTGAAACGCACACCGGCCAGCAGTTCGATACCCATGCGGTAACTGTTGGGCACGTTCTCGGCCATCGGTTCTCCAATCTCGTTGATCTTGCCGTTGAGCACAAGCTGGTCCTTATAATTCATGTAGTAGAGGTTGGTGCTGAACAAGAAACGGTCATTGCGAAACTCGTAGCCAGCCTCCCAATCATAGAGTTTCTCGCGGGTGGGATGCTGCAGGAAGAGGCCGTCGGTGTAGTTGTTACGGGTGGGCTCCTTCTGTGCCACGGCAAACGAGGCATAGACGCGGTTGCGCTCGTCGATGCGCCAGTTGATACCCGCCTTGGGGTTGAAGAAATCGAAGGGCTCATCGATATCGAGTGCCTGCAGGCGCTCGGGGTCGGCGGTCCAGTCCCACTTGTCGTTGTTGCCCGTGATGCGGTAACCGATGTGACGGAACTGCAGGTCGGCATAGGCGCTCAGCCCGCCAACAATCACATAATTACCCTTGAGGTAAATGTTGAAGTCGGTTTTGCGGCCATTGTTGCGGTAGTACTCGTGGTCGGGGTCCAGCACACTGGTGTAGTTCTCCACCCAGATGACCTGGCCATAGTGGTCGTTGCTGTAACGGTTGATGCCACCGCCCAGCGTAGCGGCCAAACGGTCGCCAGTGTACTGCAGCGAGAACACACCACCGCCGAAGTCGCTGTCGACACATTTCTTGCGCACCAGGCTGGCCTTCTTGCCGACCTCCCCGTTCGCCAGCATCAAAGGCTCCAGAGCATACTCCTTGAGGGTGCGGGCATTCTTGTACTCCTGGTAGTAGCCGTAACCGTTGGTGTAATGCAGGGCCACATTGAGTTTCCACATGGGGTTGAATGTCTGATTCAAGATGAGCTGGTAGTGGGTCTGACGATAGATGTCCTTCTGGTCCTTATAGAAACCCGTCACATCCTTGCCATGCTTGATTTCGCCGTTGGGGTTGTAGGTGCGGTTATTCTCCAGGTCATCACGGCTGATGCCGTCCCAGGCGTGGTAAGTATCCTCCTTGCCGCCATAAGTGATGAAGCGCAAAGAGGTTCCGACATTATTAAAATAGCCAATCTGGCCGAAATAGCTCACCAGCTCGCTGCTGGCGCGGTCACGATAGCCGTCGCTGCCGATGTGGGAGAGCCTGGCCTCAACGGCCCAATGGTCGCCCAGCACACCGCTACCCACGCGCAAGGTCTCCTTGTTGGTGTTGAAGGAGCCGTAACTTCCCGAGACCTCGGCGTAAGCGTCGCGCGAGAAGCCCTGCGTTCTCATGTTCACACTACCGCCAAAGGCTCCCGAACCATTGGTCGAAGTGCCGGCACCACGCTGCACCTGGATGTCGCGCACCGATGACGCGAAGTCGGGCGTGTTCACCCAATAGATGCTGTGGCTCTCGGCATCGTTCAGCGGGATGTCGTTCACCGTGATATTGATGCGTGTGGCATCGGTGCCGCGCACGCGCATTGACGTGTAACCCACGCCGGCGCCAGCGTCGCTCGTGGTGATTACGCTCGGCGTCATCGTCAGCAGGAACGGGATGTCCAGGCCGTGGTTCACGGCAGCAAGCTGCTTGGCAGAAACATTAGTGTAGGCTACAGGTGTACTCTCGGATGCACGGGTTCCCAGCACCTCTACTTCGCTCAAGGCGACAGTGGGCACCGTGTCGGTCGCTGCGGGCTGTGCCGCTGCGGCGATGGCTGCCATCATCGTGGCAACCGCGATAAAAGATTTCTTCATTGTTTTTAATTAATAAGTTGTTCTCTACGCCGGCATTGTCCGGATCAGATCCGATGGGTATGTTCTCAGCCGTTACAGGCACCCCAAACTCATTGAATCACGACGCAAAGGTAATGCTTTTCGGTGTATCCACCAAATTAAAAATGTCACCGATTACCCCCCGTTTCACAATCTTTAATCATAAAATACTTGCAAATTGCTTGTTTCTATGTTGAAAATTGAGTACTTTTGCAGTGGTAAAATTTCAAATTTACAATTTGCACTAACAATTTTTAAAGAAATACTATCATGGGATTTTTAACAAATGACAAATTGGTCATCGTCGGCGCTGCCGGCATGATTGGCTCAAACATGGTACAGACGGCCCTGATGATGGGCTTGACTAACGACATCTGCCTCTATGACGTGTTCTCGCCCGAGGGCGTGGCCGAGGAGATGCGCCAGAGCGGTTTCGGTGATGTGAAAATCACCGCCACCACCGATCCTAAGGAAGCATTCACTAACGCCAAATACATCATCTCAAGCGGTGGCGCACCCCGCAAGGAGGGCATGACCCGCGAGGACCTGCTCAAGGGCAACTGCGAGATCGCCGAGGGTCTGGGCAAGGACATCAAGACCTACTGCCCCGACGTGAAGCACGTCGTTATCATCTTCAACCCCGCCGACCTGACGGGTCTGGTTACCCTGCTCTACAGCGGCTTGAAGCCCTGCCAGGTGACCACACTCGCAGCTCTTGACACCACTCGCCTGCAGAGCGCGCTGGCCAAGAAGTTTGGCGTGATGCAGAGTGAAATCACCGGTTGTGCCACCTATGGTGGTCACGGTGAGCAGATGGCCGTGTTCGGCAGCCACGTTGAAATTGACGGCCGCAAGTTGACCGACATCGTCGGCACCCCCGAATTCCCCGCTGAGGAGTGGGAGCAGATGAAGGCTGACGTCACCAAGGGTGGCGCCCAGATCATCAAGCTGCGCGGACGCAGCTCGTTCCAGAGCCCCGCTTACTTGTCAGTAGAGATGATCCGTGCTGCCATGGGCGGCGAGAAGTTCCGCTTCCCCGTGGGCACCTACGTGAACAACGACAAGTACAACCACATCATGATGGCCATGGATACCATCCTCGACGAGAACGGCGCCAGCTACAAGGTGCCTCAGGGCCTGCCCTCAGAGAACGAGAGACTCGACGCCAGCTATGTGCACCTGTGCAAGATGCGCGACGAGTTGGTAGACCTGGGCATCGTGCCGCCCATCAGCGAGTGGAACAAGATCAACCCCAACCTGTAATTCCCCAACGGATTGACTCCATCATGTCGAGCCTGGGGCACCCGTTGGTACTCCGGGCTTGATTCATCAGAGGGACCCGTCGGAACACACTGAATGGACGGGACGGATGGAGGGGACAGAATGAAGTCATTCATACATTTGCGACGAATTAGACCAATCAGACCAATTGGTGTGAATTATTTTCCCTTAAAAGTTTTGGGAATAGGAAACTTTGAAGTACTTTTGCAGTGCTTTTTGGAAAGCAGAAGTCATATCTTGAATCAACATTATAATATTATACATTATTGATTTTGACAACGGCCGAGAGGTCACAACTATTTTTAAGCGAATTTCAAAAAAACTCTAACCAATCAACAAACAATTAGACAACATGGACGAGAACGTAAAGAAACCGAAAAGGCCTAGAATCGGTGAGATGAACGCAAATCCGGAAGAGAATCCGGAAAACGGTCGCTATGAAAAAGTGGAATATAGCGCCCACGAGCCCAACCAGGGAGAAGAGAACAACCCAGAAGGTTATCAACAACACGAAGGCTACCAGCAGCGCCAGGGCGGATATCAGCGCCAGGGCTATCAGCCGCGTCAAGGCGGTTACCAGCCTCGTCAGGGCGGCTACCAGCAGCGCCAGGGCGGTTATCAGCGTCAGGGCGGCTATCAGCAGCGTCCCGGCGGCTACCAGCAGCGCCAGGGTGGCTATCAGCCCCGTTATCAACAACGCTACCAGCAGCCGCAGGCAGCCGGTGAAACCGACCAGAATGCCGAAGGCAACAACATGAATCCCGAACAGCAGCAGGGCGGCTACCAGCCTCGTCAGGGCAGCTACCAGCCTCGTCAGGGTGGTTACCAGCCTCGTCAGGGCGGTTATCAGCCTCGTCAGGGTGGTTACCAGCAGCGTCAGGGCGGCTACCAGCAGCGCCAGGGTGGCTACCAGCAGCGCCAAGGCGGTTATCAGCAGCGCCAGGGCGGTGGTTACCAGCAGCGCCAGGGCGGCTACCAGCAGCGCCAGGGCGGCTACCAGCAGCGCCAGGGCGGCTATCAGCAACGCCCCAAGCGCCAAGGCCCCAAGCCCCAGATGCGCTTCACGCCCAAGCCCCAACGTGTCATCTATGAGGAGCCGGCTATCGATCCCAACATGGAAGTACGCCTGAACAAGTTCCTGGCTAACGCAGGCATCTGCTCACGCCGCGTTGCCGATGAATACATCCAGAAGGGCCTCGTCATGGTCAACGATGTCGTAGTCACCGAACTCGGCATGAAGATCACCCCCAAGGATATCGTGAAATACAACGGTGAAATCGTGACCACCGAGAAGAAGTGCTACATCCTGCTCAACAAGCCCAAGGATTGTGTCACCACCAGTGACGATCCCAACGGCCGCAAGACCGTGATGGACCTGGTGAAGGGTGCCTGTGAAGAGCGCATCTATCCCGTTGGCCGCTTGGACCGCAACACCACTGGCGTGCTGCTGCTCACCAACGATGGTGACCTGGCAGCCAAGCTCGCCCACCCCCAGTATGTCAAGAAGAAAATCTACCAGGTATGGACCGACAAGCCCATCAGCGAGGAGGACATGCAGCACATCGCCGACGGCGTTGAGCTCGACGACGGCCCCATCCACGCCGATGCCGTGAGCTACGTCTCACCCACCGACCGCAAGCAGGCCGGCATCGAGATTCACTCGGGCCGCAACCGCGTCGTTCGCCGCATCTTTGAATCGCTGGGTTACCACGTGGTGAAGTTGGACCGCGTTTACTTCGCCGGTCTGACCAAGAAGAACCTGCCCCGCGGCCGCTGGCGCTACCTGACGCAGGAAGAGGTGAACTTCTTGAAGCAGAACTCATTTGAATGATTTTTAGATTTTAGACGTTAGATTTCAGACTTTAGACGTCAGACTTTAGATTTTAGACTTTAGACGTCAGACTTTAGATTTTAGACTTTAGACGTTAGACGTTAGACTACATGTTTGGAGCTGACGGACAAAAATAATAAGAACAAAACACATATAAAGTAATGGCTTTGAAACGAACAAAAATCGTCGATATCTTTGATCCCGCTCTGGTGGGTCAGCAGGTGTGTGTCAAGGGCTGGGTACGCAGCCGCCGTGGTAACAAATTCGTTCAGTTCATCGCGTTGAACGACGGATCCACCATCAAGAACCTGCAGATTGTCGTCGATCTCGAGAAATTCAGCGAGGAAGAGTTGCGTCCCATCACCACAGGCGCCAGCCTGCACGTCGAGGGACTGCTCGTCGAGTCTCAGGGCAAGGGTCAGACCGTCGAGGTTCAGGCCCAGACGATAGAAGTCTATGGCACGTGCGCCGACGACTTCCCCATGCAGAAGAAAGGCCACACGCTGGAGTTCCTGCGCACCAAGGCTCACCTGCGCATGCGCACCAACACCTTCGGCGCCATCTTCCGCATCCGTCACCACCTGGCCTTCGCCATCCACAATTTCTTCAACGACAAGGGTTTCTTCTACCTGCACACGCCGTTGATTACCGCCAGTGACTGCGA
>JAFYYI010000083.1 GCA_017557665.1 Muribaculaceae bacterium
AAGTTCTACGGTCTGGGTGCTGACGGTACCGTGGGTGCCAACAAGAACAGTGTGAAGATTATCGGTGACAACACCGACAAGCACTGCCAGGCATATTTCTCCTACGACAGCAAGAAGTCGGGTGGTTTCACCTGCTCGCACCTGCGCTTTGGCGACGAGCCCATCCGCTCGACCTACCTGGTAACCACGCCCAACTTCGTGGCTTGCCATGTTCAGGCCTACCTGCACATGTATGACGTGACCCGCGGTCTGCAGAAGGGTGGTACCTTCCTGCTGAACACCGTTTGGGACGGCGACAAGCTGGTAGAGAACCTGCCCAATAACGTGAAGAAGTACTTCGCCGACAACAACATCAAGGTTTACTACATCAACGCCACCAAGATCGCTCAGGAGATTGGTCTGGGCAACCGCACCAACACCATCCTGCAGAGCGCCTTCTTCCGCATCACCGAGGTTATCCCCGTTGACCTGGCTATCGAGCAGATGAAGAAGTTCATCGTGAAGTCTTATGGCCGCAAGGGTGAGGACGTGGTGAACAAGAACTACCAGGCCGTTGACCGTGGTAACGAATACACCGAGCTAGCTGTGGATCCCGCTTGGAGCAACCTGACCGTCGAGGGCCCCGCCGCCGACAACGCTCCCGCATTTGTCCACAACGTGGTTCGTCCCATCAACGCCCAGAACGGCGACCTGCTCCCCGTGAGCGCCTTCAAGGGTCGCGAGGACGGTACTTGGGATGCCGGTACCGCTGCCTATGAGAAGCGTGGTGTTGGCGCCTTCGTTCCCATGTGGAAGGCCGAGAACTGTATCCAGTGTAACAAGTGCGCGCTCGTCTGCCCGCACGCTGCCATCCGTCCCTTCGTCATGGACGAGGCCGAGGCTGCCGCTTCGCCCTTCAAGGAGAGCGACAAGCTCAAAGCCATCGGCAAGGGCTTCGAGGGCATGACCTTCGTACAGGTTGTTGACGTGATGGACTGCTTGGCTTGCGGCAACTGCGCCGACGTTTGTCCGGGCAAGAAGGGCGAGAAGGCTCTCGTTATGGTTCCCATGGAGGGCCACGAAGAGGACCAGAAGCTTTGGGACTACGCCATCAACAATGTCAAGAGCAAACAGCACCTGGTGGACACCAAGTCCAACGTGAAGAATTCGCAGTTTGCTCAGCCGCTGTTTGAGTTCTCGGGCGCTTGCTCGGGTTGCGGTGAGACCCCCTATGTGAAGCTGATCAGCCAGTTGTTCGGTGACCGTCAGATTGTTGCCAACGCTACCGGTTGCTCGTCAATCTACAGTGCTTCGGTTCCCTCGACTCCTTACACCGTTAACGAGAAGGGTCACGGTCCCGCTTGGGCTAACTCCCTGTTCGAGGACTTCTGCGAGTTCGGTCTGGGTATGACCATCGCCGACGAGAAGATGCGCACCCGCGTCCTGGGCTTCGTCAAGGAGGCTCTCGAGGATGCTACCGTTGCCGACGATGTAAAGGCTCTGTACAAGGAATGGATTGAGAACTTCAACGACGGTGACAAGACCCGCGAGTTGAGCGACAAGATTCTTGAGGCCATCGAGCACAGCGACAATCCCGCCGACATCAAGGTTCGCGAGCTGGGTCAGTACCTGGTTAAGCGTTCGCAGTGGATCATCGGTGGTGACGGCGCCAGCTACGACATCGGCTTCGGCGGTCTGGATCACGTGATTGCCAGCGGCAAGAACGTCAACATCCTCGTACTCGACACCGAGGTTTACTCCAACACCGGTGGTCAGGCCTCCAAGGCTACCCCCATCGGCGCTATCGCCAAGTTTGCCGCAGCCGGCAAGCGCGTCCGCAAGAAAGACCTTGGTCTGATTGCCAGCACCTATGGCTACGTCTATGCTGCCCAGATCGCTATGGGCGCCAGCGATGCACAGTGTCTGAAGGCTATCCGTGAGGCAGAGGCCTATGACGGTCCTTCGATCATCATCGCCTACGCTCCCTGTATCAACCACGGCATCAAGGCCGGTATGGGCAAGGCCCAGGCCGAGGAGAAGGCTGCCGTTGCTTGCGGTTACTGGCACCTGTGGCGCTACAACCCGCAGCTCGAGGCCGAGGGCAAGAATCCCTTCACCCTCGACAGCCCCGAACCCAACTGGGACGAGTTTGAGAACTTCCTCAAGGGCGAGGTTCGCTATGCATCGGTACTGAAGCAGTATCCCGACGAGGCAGCCGAGCTGTTTGCCGCCGCTAAGGAGAATGCCCAGTGGCGCTACAACAACTATCGCCGTCTGGCCCGCCAGCAGTGGGGTGTTGACCCTGAGGCATAATCAGACAGCCTAACCTAACACTTCACTTGGGGCAGGAAACGTGTGTTTCCTGCCCCAAGTTTTCATTTCATCGCTGGTCGCCAAGAGGCAGTAGTAGGCCTCCAGCCTGCCCCATTTCGCACTTCATCACATTTTTAAGCGAAAAATTTGGAAATACGCACAATTTGCCTTACATTTGCGACAATCTGGACGTGAAGAGGCCTGATTCCTTACTATATCGCATCAAGCCAATCGTCTTTTAGGATTAAATGCTGGACAATAGCGAGCACGATATGTGCAGTTTACAACATACAACAGTTTGGATCAACCTAATTATTTAAATTATTATGGAAAAAGAATTACACTCTTTCAGTAGAACGAGTTGGCTGCTGCTCTGTTTATTTCTTGTCGCGCTTTCAGCACCGGCTCAAAATGAAGTGGCGCCAGTCAACGGCGATGTGAACAGCGACAGCGAGGTGAATATCGCCGATGTGAACACGGTCATTGACATCATTCTTGACGGTGACATCTTCAGTGCTGCTGCCGATGTGAACCATGACAGCGAAATCAATATCGCAGATGTGAATTACCTCCTTGACCTCATTCTTGACGAGCAAGCCGGCCATGTCGAGACTTTCAGCGTGGGAGGCGTGTCGTTCAGTATGGTCGAGGTCGAGGGAGGCACATTCAAGTCGATACATAGCCCCCAAGTGACCTTGTCACCGTTTGCCATCGGGCAGACCGAGGTGACGCAGGCCTTGTGGGTGGCCGTGATGGGCAACAACCCGAGTTATTTCAACGGCGACAGCCACCCCGGCGGCCTCGACAACCCCGTTGAACAGGTGTCATGGGATGACTGCCAGGAATTCATTGCCAAACTCAACGAGATGACAGGCAGGACATTCCGTATGCCCAGCGAGGCCGAGTGGGAATATGCAGCGCGTGGCGGCAACTATAGTCATGGCTACAAGTATGCTGGCAGCGATGATAGAGACGAGGTCGCTTGGCATAGGAATAATTCCGGCCACAGGACTCATCCCGTTGCCGAGTTGCTCCCCAACGAATTGGGCTTGTATGACATGAGCGGCAATGTGGAAGAATATTGCCAAGACGGATGGGGCAACAACTACTTCTGCACTAACCCGTTGACCAACCCGATAATGCCAACAACCGACGGTGAGCATGTGGCTTGTGGTGGCAGTTGGAATAACATCGGCTCGTTAGTTTCAAGCGTCCCGGCTTCAGCAGCGTGGCCCGCAAGAGGTCTGCGCCTTGCCATGGGCGAACCGGTCTATGACACGCCACTGTCGCTGTCAAAAGTCGAAACAGAAATCAACGACGGCTTGTTCGACATGGTGACCATTGCGGGTGGCAGCGGCCTCTATCAGGTGGACTGCGGCAACAACGAGGCCCTGACCGTCTCACATAAAGACACTACCATCCGGCTGGATGCCATTGAAGTGGGAACGGCCATTGTCACCGTCAGCGATCTCACCACCGGCGAACAGGCGACCGTCGCCGTGACAGTCAACCCGAGCGAATTTGTCATAGAGAAATTCACCGTGGGCGACGAGAAGTTTGCCATGGTCAAGGTTGACGGCGGCACGTTCATGATGGGTGCGACACCCGAGCAGGAACCCGAAGCCACCGACGACGAGCGACCGGTTCACGAGGTGACACTCTCGTCATTCTTCATCGGGCAGACCGAGGTGACGGTGGGATTGTGGAAAGCCGTGATGGGCTACTGTCCTATACCGTCCTATCTCCCAGAGCATAATCACGACCCCAGAATGCCTGCACGGCTCATATCATGGGATGATTGTCAAGAGTTTATCGCCAAACTCAACGAGATGACCGGCCGGACATTCCGCATGCCCACCGAGGCCGAGTGGGAGTTCGCCGCACGTGGCGGCAACTACAGCCACGGCTACAAATACGCCGGCAGCGACAACCTTGACGATGTCGCCATCCATGAGCCACAAAGCACTCTTTTCGTCAGGACGTCATCACCCAACGAGTTGGGATTATATGAAATGAGCGGCAGCATGTGGGAATGGTGTCAAGACTGGTTCGGTCCCTATGGCAGCGAGCCTCTCGTCAATCCGGTTGGACCCGAATCAGGCACTGACCGCGTTATTCGTGGCGGTGGCTACCTTTGGCCTGACCCCACCTTCTGCCGTGTATCCTACCGTACCGGTATCGACCCGGCAACCGATAACTCTGACATCGACTTGCGCCTCGTCATGGATAGCGAATAGACGACGGCCATTTGGTCGGCACCCCTTACCATGGGGCCGGGACATGTTTCCGGCTCCACATTGTTTTTTTGAATGATTTTGTTGAATATTTGGGCTGATTGTGCTATATTTGCAGAAATATCTGTCACTACACTATTAACCTGAATCATCCTCTTATTATGAACCAATTGGACCAATTATTGAAAAAATACCTCAAATCATGTGACAGCGGCAAGATCTTCACCGGTCTCATCAAGCCTATCTATCTGGTTATCGGCTGGCTGCATCTGCTGTTACCGCTGTCTATCATCATTATCGGCTTTAATGCCTTTACCAGCGACTATAACGAGTTGACGATGACTTTCCACGATCACTCGTTCATCATCGTGTTCGCGTTGCTTATCCTCTTTGTCGCTGCATGTATAGCCGCCTATCTTACCATCAAGCTATGGACCGACCGTGCCGACCGAACCGATGTGCTCATCAGGCCCGAGAGCGAATTCTGTGTGCTGCCCATCATTGTGACCTTCGTTCGCAACATTGGTGAGGGCTCGGCTCTTGTCGGTTTGATCATGGGCGTGGGTTTCTCGGTGGCGATAGGCCTTGGATTGGCTTTCTTGTCTTTCGCCGAGTCCTATTACTTTGCCGAGATTTTCAAGCATGCAATGATTGTATTCTTTGGAGGCATCGTCATTTCCATTGTCTTGAGCTACTTGACCTTGCTCTTCCACCGTTTCCTGTCAGAGCTGATTGGGCTGATGGTGTCGATGGCCACCAATGTCTCCCGCATCGCCAACATGTATTAATCTTCCCAAAACACATCCACCGGTATGAAGAAATGTCCACAATGTGAGCGCTCGTTGCCCGACGATGCCAGGCAATGCATATTCTGTGGCGAGAAGTTTGACACACTCCCGTCCAGTACCGAGTCCACCCATCTATATAAATCCTCTGGTCCAGTACTGTACAAGGGGGCGCCACAGCATACTCAGCAGCGCACGAGCTACCCGGCTGTTTCCTCCCAACCCAAACAATCCAAAAGTTCTAATAAAAGCTTGATACTATATGGATTAATCGCGATGTTCACATCGCTGTTAATTGGTGTTGTCACCGTCTGGTTCTTGTCACTTCGTAATCAATCAGAAGTCGCTTCCACCGAGACTCCCGCTGCTGAACAGGTCGCTGACAACCATGAGGCTCCTGCCGAGACTCCTCCTGTTAAAAAGCCAAAGGCAACAAAACAGGAATCCCAGAGTCAAATCACCGATATGATTGCCAAGAAAGCGTCTAGCTATTCTGAAGACCCCAGTGGTTGTTACATCGGCAGGGTGGTGGTGACCGGCACCAACGTGAGGCTGCGCAGCACGCCCCAAATCAACAACTACAACATCTTGAAGGACCGCCACGGCATGAATCTGCACCCACGCAAGGGTGAGGTGCTGCCCTGCATCGATATAGCCGAGGATTTCTACTATGTGGACTTCCATGGGACAACCTGCTACATCTCGTCGCAGTTCACCAATTTCATAGACTGAGCTGCAAGCAAGGCTTTCATCAACGTTTATTCATCCATCATCAATAAAATCAACTGATATGAAATGTTCAAAATTACTGTTGCTGGCGCTCATGTTGCTCACGCTCTCTTGTGGCGGCAGCAAGGACGACAAGAAGGAAGGCAAGGCTGCACCCGAAGCCGAAGCCACCACCGCCGAGGCCGCTTCGCCTCAAGTGAAAATCAGCGAGGGAGCGAAATATGACGAGAGCAGCGCGTTTATCGTCATTTCCAAGAAGGACCTGCGGCTGACGGTCTATGCCCGCAGCGAGGGCGGTGACACCGTGGCCCTGGCCCAGTACCCCGTGTGCGTGGGCAAGAACAAGGGCAACAAGGAGGGCAGCGGCGACATGCGCACGCCCGAGTCTCCTGCCGGCGAGCCATTCACCATCACCAACATCCAGGATGCCTCGACGTGGACCCACGACTTCGGTGACGGCCGCGGCAGTATCCTGGCCTACGGCAACTGGTTCCTGCGCTTGAAGACGCCCTTCAGCGGCATCGGCATCCACGGCAGTACCAACAACGAGAACTCTGTCCCTGGCCGCGGCAGCGAGGGTTGTATCCGCTTGCTCGACGACGACATCATCACGCTCAAGGAGAAGTATGCTCGCGTGGGCATGCCCGTCATCATCAAGGGCGAGGAAGACGGCTTGCTGCCCTTTGAGCTGAAATGCGTCGGCCAGTAACTCACCGACTTATTGAAAAAAAAGATTAAACTGGCATAAAAAGTTTGGATTTATCGCAAATACTGACTATTTTTGTGGTGTTTAACAATCGAAACTTATCAACTTAATCAAATTACATTATGGGACTACTTGAGGAACTTCAAAGAAAATTAGAAGAGGCCGCACGTCAGGCACAAGGTGGCGGCGGTAGCACGAGTTCGGGCGGTGACGACATCCCCAATCCCTGGGACCAAGCCCCGCAGCAGCCACAACAGCAGCAGGTGCCCAACTACCCTCCCGGCTACCAGCAGCAACAGCAGCAGTATCCCACACAGCAGCAGTATCAGCAGCAGTACCAAAACATCATGCAGCAGATTCAGCAGCTCGTGCAGGAGGCCTATAAACTCGGCTACCAGTATGGCGTGCAGGTGATCCAGCAGGGCGGTGTCCGCGCCGGACTGATGGACAACGAGAAGAAAGAGGAGTAATCCTTCACTTCCATCTTATCACCACACCACTATTCTGCCTCCACAACAAGGCAGTTTAGTGGTGTGTTGCTATGTTCGCCGACACTCCCCAAGAAAAGAGAAACCCGTTCTTTTAGCCTTTAGCCGGCATCCGCTCACAAAAGAAAAAGAAAACAATAAACACAATAAATACAACGACATCCGCGCTCCTGATGATGGAACGCGGATGTCAATTAAAACCTTATTTTTGATTTCTTGCTAGCAATGCGAGCATATTAACCGCACTGGAAGTACTCGTTAACGAGCTGGGCGGTGCGCTTGGGATCGTGCTCGATGTCGTGGCGCAGGGTGCGGTCACCAAACGAGCGCAGCTCAGCGATGATGCCATCGATCATGTGGGCGCTGAACACGCTATGCTCCTCGAAGGCGGCACGCAGCTTCTCCAGGCAGTCGGCACTCGCTACGCAGCTGTCGGGCAGGCAGTCGAGCTCGTTGAGGCGGTCGGCGTTGGCGGCGTCGTGGATGTTGACGTCGACATAGGTCTTCTTGGCCAGCTCCAGGGCATTCTCCATCTCGAAGCCGTGGCGGCAGGCTACGCACAGGCCGGCGAGCAACTGGTAGATGTCGGCCGAGCCGTCCGGCGAGCGCATCTCGACGGTCTGCTTCTGGGTGGTGTCAAACTTGTTGGCGGGTTCCAGCGGATTGGCGGCACGGCACATGTCGGCACCTGCGGTCCAGCCCAGGGGTACACGCACGAGCACCGAGCGGTTGCGGTCGCCCCAGCACACGTTGGTGGGAGCCTCCTGGTGGGGCACCAGGCGGAAGTAGGACATCGGGTTCTTGTTGCCGAAGGCGGTGATGGCGGGAGCCAGGTCCATCATGCCGGCGATGGCCTTGCGGGCCTCGTCGCTGAGGACGCCCTTGTCGTTGATCATCATGTTGCGGCCGTCCTTCATCAGGCGCATGTGGATGTGCAGGCCGGAGCCGGCTTTGCCAGTGGTGATCTTGGGGGCGAAGGTGACGTTCAGGTTGGCGCGGAAGGCCAGGTTGCGGATCACCCACTTGGCGACCATCAGCTGGTCGGCGGCGTCGAGCACGGGAACGGGCAGGAACTCGATCTCGTTCTGCTCGTAGACCACGCCGTCCTGCTCAAAGTTGCCCACCTCGCTGTGACCGTACTTGATCTGGCCACCTGCCTTGGCGATATAGTCCATGCAGCGCTGGCGGAAGTCGTTGGTCTTGGCATAGGGCATCGACTCGTGGTAGCCGTGCTGGTCGCGGGCGGGGTAGTAGTCAACCGAGGGACGGATGACGTAGTACTCCAGCTCACCCATGGCCTCATATTCCATGCCCGTCACCTCGCGGAAGGCCTGGGCGGCCTTGCGCAGCGTCTGCTCGGGAGAGCTCTCCAGCGGATTGCCGTCCTTGTCAAAGAACGAGCACAGCAGGCACAGCGTGGGAATCTCGGCAAACGGGTCAAGAAAGGCGGTGCTGAACCTAGGCAGCACATACAGGTCGCTCGAGCTGGCCTCGATGAAGCTGAACAGGCTACTGCCGTCAACACGCTCGCCACACGACAGGATCGTGCGCAGGTAATCTTTGCTGCTGATGACAAAGTTCAGGGTCTTTAACTTGCCGTCTCCGCCGGGGTACATGAAGTTGACCATGCGGATGCCGTTCTCCTCGATGAAACGGATGATGTCGGCCTTGGTGAATTCACGCGGCTCTTTCTGCAGGTAGGCCACTACCTGGTTGGCGTTCAATGCCAGAATTTCGTTTTCCAATTTTTTAAGATGTTAGGTTTTCAGCGATATGCCGAAAAGCAGGTTAATTAATGGTCTCTAGTTTTGCGGCAAAGGTAGTGCAAGTTGAGCACAATGCCAAGAAAAAATGCCTTTTTTCTTGCATTGTCGAGATACCGCCTGCCTTCGCCACCAGGTAACAGCACGTTTAAATTATTGTGAAGTCATTTTTTGACAAGAATCTTTAGGGCGAATAGGGCTTCATTGTTTTTTTAAGTGGTTCTTGCCTTTTTCTCGTGAAAAAAGCGAGAATACTTGTTTTGGTCAATAATAAAGAGTAATTTTGGGCATCATTACGCTCATTTGATTCATGATGACACGAACTATCTTCTCTATAATATTGGCCGCATTGATAACTCTGGCGACAGCCTCGCAACAACTGCCGCAGTTCAACAGCAACGAGTTTGAAGGATGGACCTATAACAACCCTAACGTCGAATTGACCGCAACCAATATCGGTAGCGGCAAGGTGACCCTGTATGTCAACCAGGAAGGTCTGGTGCTCACGCTCACCTCCCCCAAGTTCTCCTGCCAAGGGATGGACAGCATCACCGCCACCGTGTTGTGGTACACCAAAGGGTCTTCTGACCCTGATTTCGTGTTGTCACGGGCCGCACTGACCATGGCCCTGGACGATGAATCGGGCAATCCGCTCGACTCGATCACTGTGCAACCCACCGAAACAGGCCGTAACCACACGCTGGAATTATCACTCCCCGTGCCAATGGGGGCCAATAATGTGCGCCTGCGCTTTGCCGCATGGGAGGCCGACGTGGTGAGCAGTGGGGCCATCAAGCGCGCCGTCATCACCGCAGTCGCCGCCACACCTCATGAGGGGCCGATTCCAGGAGACACCGACGGCAATGGTTCGGTCAACATCAGTGATGCCATCGCGCTCATCAACCACATCCTCAACGGGGAGTCCAGTGGCCTTGACCTCACGGCTGCCGATATGGACGGCAACGGCACGGTCAACATCAGCGACGCCATCGCGCTCATCAACATTATCCTTAACGGCGCGTGAAACGGATATAACGGACGAAACGGATATAACGGGAAAAACGGACGTGACTTAAGGAATCGTGATTCTTGACGTCAGCGGTTGTGGCGCAGGCCGTAGAGCAGCACCACGACAAAGCACAAGGCAGGAACAATGAACGACAGGTTGACGGCAGGCAACACCTGCACGTCGCTGTCGATGATCATCGCCTGGACCGCGGGCAAGAGACTGCCGCCCAAAATCGCCATGATCAACCCGGCAGACCCCAACTCGGTGTCCTCGCGCACTTCACCCAGAGCGATGCCGTAAATCGTGGGGAACATCAGCGACATGCAGCCCGAAACGGCCACCAGGCAACAGATGCCCACGCGTCCGCCAACAAAAATCACGCCACACATCAGCAACAGGGCCAGCAAGGCGAACATCGCCATCAGGCGCCCCGGCTTGACGTACTTCATCAGCCAGATGTTCACAAACCGCATCACGCAGAACAAGGCCATCGCCACAATGTTATAACGCTGGGAGAGCACCTCGGCGGCCTGCTCACCCATCCCCTCGGCCATGAAGACGCGCGTGCCATACTGGATAATAAACGTCCAGCAGGTAATCTGCGCCCCCACATAGAAGAACTGGGCCAGCACACCGTTGCGGTAGGAACTGTTGTGCCACAAGCGCTTGAAGGCGGGCAACAGGGGCTCATGACGCTCGCGCGACGGCTGACGCACGGCGGCAATGCGCATGAACAACATCACCACCAGCAACAGCACGAGCACGACACCCAGCAGGGCGTAAGGGCGCACCAGCACACTCAGGTCGCTCTGCTTCAAAGCCTCGAACTGCGCATCGTCGAGCAAGGCGCGCTGCGCCGTGTCGAGCGGTGAGAGCCGCGCCTGGATGAAGTTCATCGCCACAAACATGCCTGCCAGCGAGCCGATGGGATTGAACGACTGCGCCATGTTCAGGCGGCGTGTGGCGGTCTCAGGGTCGCCCATGAGCAGGATATAGGGGTTGGCCGTGGTCTCGAGGAACGACAAGCCGCACGTGAGGATGAAATAGGCAATCAGGAAGGGCGTAAAGCTGCCCGTCGCCCGGGCAGGGATAAACAGGAGCACGCCCAGGGCATACAGCGCCAAGCCCATCACAATGCCGCTCTTGAACGAGTGGCGACGGATGAACAGGGCCGCCGGCAAGGCCATACAGAAGTAGCCCCCGTAGAAGGCCACCTGGACCAGCGTGCCGTCGGTCACGCTCATGCGGAAGATCTTGGAAAACGCCTTGACCATCGGGTTGGTGATGTCGTTGGCAAAGCCCCACAGGGCAAAGCAGCAAGTCACCACAATGAACGGCAGCACATAGCTCACGCCCTCACGCGTCACTAACAGTCGGGATTTATTGGTTTCCATCATTCAATTCTTTTTTTCAAACAACGCTTATTTTTCAAACAACTTAAACCACGTTGAACAACTTAAACAACAACATTATTAAAATCAATAGTTGTTTGGGTTGTCAGTTGTTCCGGTTGTTTGATTCTTTTTCAATCATTCTTTTATGGTATAAACATTAAAACGACATGTATCCATTTCCGACTTTGATGTAAAAGAGTTAATCGCAAATAAATGATATAATAAAGTTGGAGTATAGAGTTTATCTCCCTTGATGATTATAGGTTCATGTTCGTTCCAAGGAAATTTGTGCTTCCATCCATTCGATTTATTGGTAATTTCAAGATAGGAACCACCGTTAATCGAAAATCTTCTTGGCTTTTGTTCACTGACATAATTGTTGGTAAAATCAATCATATCTATATCTAAACTAACTATATAAATACAATCTTGCTGACACTTCCAGAGGGCAAATATGGTGTCTTGTATTTCCTTGTCCAGTTCTGTGAATCTTACAGTATAAGACTCTTTTACAACATGAGAACAAGATCTGTTAAAGACGATTACACCAATAATCAGAATACTACTAATCAAAAACAAAAACTTTTTCATAAACTAATCATTTATGGGAACGATATAGCAGTTGACCCTGTACTTATTCTTAATGCGAACCTTTAGCTCGGCGAAGCCAATTTGGCTAATTTTTACAAATTTGGCGAAAAAATAATAATAAAATTCGCGTAATTCGTGTTATTCGTCAAATTCGCATTAGCCCCGCAGGGTTCGGACCAACAGCTATCTCATTACCTAATTTATATGACCCATCTTCTGCCCTGATGTTTTCACCAGCAGCCTGGATTTCTTGTCGGTTTCCATATCTCTAAACTCTCTTTTTTTCAGACAACTTTGACAACGTTGAACAACTTAAACAACAAAAATATAAAAAAACAAGTTGTACATGTTGTTTTTAGTTGTTCCGGTTGTTTGACAACTCCTAACTCCTAACTTCTAACTTAAAAATGCGTTCCATCAATTGCCATTTGGCCGTCGAGGGAGCAGCAGGGTCGCAGCCCTGAAAACGGGCCACATAGGCCTCCCACTCGGCCTGGCGGGGCAGGGTCGCCAGCCGGGCGTTGTCCCGCTCCCAGTCGAAGTCGTCCACCGTGTCACAGATCATGAACAGGCGGTTGCCGAGGATATAAATCTGCATGTCGAGGATGCCCACACTGCGGATGCCGGCCTGTATCTCGGGCCAGACATGGGCATGGGCCTCGACGTATTTCTCAATCATCTCGCGGTCGTCCCGCAACTCAAGGGTTTGACAATAGCGTTTCATTGTTTGGTTACAGGTTAAGGGTTACAGGTTAAAGGTTAGAGGTTAAGGACTTTAGGGTCTTTAAGGACCTTAGGGGCTGATGCCCATTCCTAATTTATAATTCCTAATTCCTAATTTTTAAAGAAATCGCGCCGTCGGGGAAGCAGGAGCGGTCGCGGCAGACGTGGGCCAGATAGCCTCCGCCGCCAGCGCCGGGCATCTTCCACGCCAGCACACCGTCGAGGGCGCTGTAGCGGTCGATATAATCCTGTACGCGGGGCTGTATCATCGCCGGGAACATCGCCACCTGGGCCTCGAACGAGGCCTTGTAGGCCGCGGCAAACGCGTCAAGGTCCATGCGCTGGATAGCGTCCCAACAGAGGTCGGCAGCAGCGGCAAGCGCTCTCACCTTGGCAGGGGTGATGTCCTTGCCCTCGACCACGCTGCAGCCTGGGCGACGGGGGAACATGGGTACCATGCACAGGTGGTCCTCCAGCCAGCCGAGCAGTGTGGGGTCGCAGGTGTATTCTACCCGTTCGGGCCAATAGCTGCCATTATAATAATGTCGGGCAAGGCCCGGCACACAGATGCCGATGGCGTCCTGGGCGCCGCTGACGATGCCGTCGCTGCGCTCGGGGTCGTTCTCGAGGCAGAAGACCAGGCGGGCCAGCATCTCGGGATCCATATCGGGCAGACGATAGGGCCACACACGCTTGATGGTGTTGCGCGTGCTCGTGGACAAGCCGCAGCGCTCACGCACCTCAAACGTAGGCTCCAGCGAGATGGTCAACGCCCAGCCCGGGGCATGGCATGACACGTAGGGCTGGTCGATCCAGGTGCCGGCAAGGTCCAGACGCGTGGGCAGCTGGCAGAGGTTCTGCTTGAGGTCGGTGCTGGAACGCGCGTCAAGGCCCTCGGCAGGCACACGCTTGAGCACAATGTACTCCATGCCACGCTCGCGGCACAGCTGGTGCTTCTCCTCACGGTCCCCATCCTCGTTCACCACCAGGCAGTCGGGGTGGACCAGGTCGAGCGTCGGCAGGAAATCCAGCATGCCGTCGCCCTGGTTGATATAAGCCTCCTTGACATAGCGGATGGCCCGCACCATGAACAGGCGCTCGCGCTCACTGTACATCGTCTTGTGGCCCTTGAGGCGCTCGATGGTCCTGTCGCTGCCGATTCCCACATACAGGTCGCCATACTGCGACGCCTGCCTGAAGAATTCCACATGTCCCGAGTGCAACAGGTCATAGCAGCCCGACACAAAAACTCTCTTGTTGCTCACTGTCGTTTCAATTAAAAATCGGTTTGAGCCACAAAGTTACAATTTCCAGCGTATAATAGCATCATGAAGGGCGGAAAAACAACTTCCGCCCCTCACGCTTCATTACCTAACTTTATTGTTTAACTTAATTACATAGCACTTACTCTGGCACGCTCTTCAGCGTCTGTGAGATGTCGTCGTCCGAGACCTTATAGTTCATCAGGTCACCATTCAGGTATTGGTCATAGGCGCTCATATCGATGAGACCGTGGCCAGAGAGGTTGAACAGAATTACCTTAGACTCGCCCGTGAGTTTACACTTCTCGGCCTCACGGATGGCAGCGGCAATGGCATGGCCCGACTCGGGAGCCGGAATGATGCCCTCGGTGCGGGCAAACAGCATCCCTGCATCAAAGGACTCGAGCTGCGGGATATCCACACCGCGCATCAAGCCGTCCTTCAACAATTGGGAGATAATCATGCCAGCCCCGTGATAACGCAAGCCTCCGGCATGGATATTTGCCGGCTTGAAACTGTGGCCCAGGGTGAACATCGGCAGCAGGGGAGTGTAACCGGCCTCATCGCCGAAGTCATAACGGAATTCGCCACGCGTGAGCTTCGGGCAGCTCTCGGGCTCGGCAGCGATAAACTCGGTTTGCTTGCCGTCCTTCAGGTTGTGACGCATGAAGGGGAAGGCGATGCCGCCAAAGTTGGACCCACCGCCAAAGCAGGCAATCACCACATCAGGATATTCCCCGGCCATCGCCATCTGCTTCTCGGCTTCAAGGCCGATAATCGTCTGATGCAGGCCCACATGGTTGAGTACCGAGCCCAGGGTGTACTTGCATCCGGGTGTCATCGTGGCCAGCTCCACAGCCTCGGAGATGGCGGTTCCCAGCGAGCCGGGATGATGAGGGTCACGCGTGATAATATCCTTGCCGGCACGGGTGGACATCGAGGGAGAACCCGTCACAGCGGCCCCGAAGGTGCGCATGATGGACGAGCGGTAGGGCTTCTGCTGCATCGAAATCTTCACCTGATAGACCGCAGCCTCTAGGCCAAATACCGAAGCGGCATAGGCCAAAGCGGCACCCCACTGCCCGGCACCGGTCTCGGTGGTGACATTGGTCGTGCCCTCCTGCTTGGCATAGTAGCACTGGGCCAGAGCAGAGTTGATCTTGTGGGAACCCAGCGGGTTCACCGACTCGTTCTTGAAATAGATGTGGGCTGGCGTCTGCAACGCCTCCTCCAGGGCATAGGCCCGCACCAGCGGCGTGCTCCTGTAGGCTTTATACTTGTCCATCACCTCATCGGGGATGGGAATAAAATCATGTTCTGTGTCAAGTTCCTGGACGCAGCACTCGCGCGGAAAGATGTGGGCCAGATCGTCCACACCCAGCGGCTGCTTGGTGGCAGGATTGAGAGGAGGCATGGGTTTGTTGGGCATATCGGCCTGGATGTTATACCATGCTGTGGGCAACTCGTTCTCTTGCAGAATAAATCTTTTCTGTTTCATTTTGGTTATGTATTTATATTAATAATGTTTAAAGGCCTGCCGCAAGTACGACAGACCTTTAAGCTTTATTGTAATCTTAATGATTCCCAATGGTCATGCGACTCACGATTGTTTCAATCTTGAGCAACGCCACCACCAATATGCGGAAATCTTAGTCATAAAATCTCATATTTATTTTGTCGCGGCAAATATATAACCAATATTTCCCACCACCAAGAAAAATCGAGAAAAAGTTGTGCTCACCTGTCCAGAACTACAAAAACCAGTCAGACCACACCTCACGTTTAACGATAGAAACTATAATTAGAATAATGTAATTGCAGATTTCATTTGGATTTATACAAGAAAAAGTTTAATTTTGTGACCAATTAATAGGTTGAAACACAATAACCAATAAATAAGACGACAATCATGTACACTCAAGAAAACGGATTCTACATCGCCCACGGGCCAAACGGACCCATCAGCATCCTGGGCAATATGGCCAATCGTCACGGCCTGATCGCCGGCGCCACGGGAACAGGTAAGACGGTGACCCTCCAAGTGATAGCCGAGAGTTTCTGCAAGGCAGGAGTACCCTGTTTCATGGCCGACATGAAGGGTGACCTCTCGGGCATCAGCCAGCCGGGCAAGCTGTCAAGCTTTATCGAGAAGAGGCTGCCCGAGTTCGGCATGAACCAGGAAGACCTCACCTTTGAGGGCTGCCCCGTCAGGTTCTACGACGTCTATGGCGAGCAGGGCATCTCGATGCGCTCCACCATCGGTGAAATGGGACCCGACCTGATGGCACGCATCCTAAGCCTGAACGAGACCCAGACCGGCGTACTCAACATCCTGTACCGCATCCTCGACGAGAAGGGCATTCTGCTTGACGATATCAAGGACCTGCGCAGTGCCCTCGACTGGCTCTCACGCCATGCCAAGGAATATACCACCCAATATGGCAACGTCTCCACCGCCAGCATCGGTGCCATCCAGCGAGCCTTGCTTCACCTCGAGAACCAGGGTGCCGACAAGTTCTTTGGCATCCCGTCATTCGAGATCGAGGACCTGCTGGAGACACGGGACGGCAAAGGCATCATGAGCGTTCTGGCTGCCGACAAGCTGATGCTGCAGCCCAAACTTTACTCCACCTTCCTGCTGTGGCTGCTGAGCGAGCTCTACAGCACCCTGCCCGAGGTCGGCGACCTGGAGAAGCCCAAGCTGGTCTTCTTCTTCGACGAGGCCCACATGTTGTTCGAGGACACGAGCAAGGCCCTCACCGAGAAAATCGAACAGGTCATCCGCCTCATCCGCAGTAAGGGCGTGGGCATCTTCTTCATTTCGCAGCTTCCCACCGACATCCCCGACATCATCCTGGGACAGTTGGGCAACCGTGTCCAGCACGCCCTGCGCGCCTACACACCGCGAGACCAGAAGGCCATCAGAGCCGCTGCCGAGACCTTCCGCACCAACCCCGAATTCAAGACCGACGAGGCCATCACCCAGCTCGAGACCGGCGAGGCGCTGGTATCGTTCCTTGACGAGAAGGGCGCCCCCAGCGTTGTTGAACGCGCCAAGGTACTCTTCCCCTTGAGCCAGATTGGCGCCATCACCGAGGGGCAACGCCTCGACATCATGAATGCCAACAAGGACGTCAACGCCAAGTACAAAGAGACCGACGAGAGGGAAAGCGTGTTTGAGGTGTTCGCCCGCGAAGCCGAAGCCGAGGCCAAGGCTGCCGAGGAGGCCGCCGCAGAAACTGCAGCAGCCAAAGAGGCCGAAAAAGAAGAGAAAGCCAAGAAGAAAGAGAAGACCCTTTGGTCCAAGATATGGAAATCGGTGGTGACCGCCGTCACCGCAACCCTGGCCACCATTATGGGCAAGAAGGTCTCTGATGCCATCACCGGCAAGAAGAGCAAGAACACTGGAGTCAAGGACGTTGCAGGACGTGCCGCCAAGAACGCCACCAGCGCTGCCGGTCGCCAGATCCTGCGCGACATCCTTGGCAACATCGTCAAATAACCTGAGCACAGGAACAAGAAGACAACTCTCCAAGAGAGGTTCCATAACCATCATCAGGTGGCCCAGGACAGGGCGAAAAAGAACATCGGCCCCGGAGCGAAATGACTCCAGGGCCGATTTACTTTTTGTGCTTAGCAGTATGGTATGTTTTTCAAGTGCTTATTTTAATGGTCGTCTTTATCTTCTCTTGTTTACTCACAGGTTTGCCGGTTACCTCCCTTTCGATAGCAATGGTTTGGTTTTTATATGGTATTGGAATGTTTTATTATTAATGTGCGGCAAAAGTCGTTGTTTTAATTATAACAGTGATGTGGTAACCGGCAAAACCAAGTGAGTAAAATATCAACATTATTACATAGATATTCAAAATTTATTGTGAGGGTTCAAAGGCCTCAAACCTGCCGTCGCTGTAGAAAACCATGATGTTAACCACACGACGCGCTTCGGGTGACGTACCTCCACGCGTACTGCGACTGGCAATGTTGCTGCGCATGATGCTCTGGATGGCCTCGTTGACCGATGTTGGCGTCGCCATCCGTTGAGACGATTTAGGCGAAGGCCTATAAGCGACAGGATCATCGTCGTCAAACGAAATTGCACGCTGGCTCATATCTTCGGCCAGGGTCTCATGAGGCTCATGAGAGGTTGACATCTTGTCAGCATCCTGAGCCGGGGCAGCGCTGCCTTGCATCAACATTTCCCCATCGCCAAACATGAGCCACATGACATTCAAGGATGGATATGCTCGATGTATCTTGCCGATCACCTCATCACTCACTTTCTTGTTGCGGCCATTGAGCAGCTGCGAGAGAGTGGGACGAGGGATATCGCAAGTATCAGCAAACTGAGAATTGGAAATTCCAGCCTGCTGAAGAAACATCTTTAGCCTCGTTACAATATCCATTTAAGAACAATTTTTAAACTCAGCTCAAGTCGGTGAGATTACCAAATTCTCGAGCTAAAAATTATCTGACTCAAATCTGCGACCGGGAATACCCCCTAAAATCGCTCCAAAACCTCAAAAATGCCTGTTTGCGTTTTTTAATTTTGGAATTGCAAATTTAAAACGAATATTTGAATTGACCAAATTTAAAAACGAAAATTTTAAAATTTACAATTATGTTTTCCAAAAATAGACAATTTTTAGGGTTATGCAAAAGCAAATTAAATTATTTAAATAACTACTTTATTGTTTATGCTATATCTAGCTAATATTTAGTTATTTGTGCTTTTACAAATATGTTGATTTCAGCGCTGAGGTGGGATTGTCCGCTTTTATATAGCAATACTAGAGGTTTTTCGTCTAATTTATTGTTTTTCAGTCATTTGTAGTATAGTATAACAAATGTTAATGGCATTTTTTGATGATTTTGCAAACTTTACGGGCGTAAATTCTCATTTTTTAAGTCCGGGGCGCAATTGCAAACCCGAGACCAGGGTCGAAAACAGCCTGTTTTGATCCCCACCCTCTCATTTGAATTCGCAAACGAAGAGGTGTTTTCAAAGCCGAATTAGTCGTTGGTAAAATACCAATTTTGATTTTCTGGATGCTCAACTCGATTTCCTTGCGATATTTTTCAGCCCACTCTAAATCAGTGCGGAATATCAAATTTTAAGCGATTCTAGCAAATTCAATGTATTTCCGTTATTTGACAATATCCCTTTATCAATGGGTATTTGTGGTAATCTTTTGTGGGTAAAAATCGTGTATTTAGAGAGGTCAGAAAAACCGCAAATCCAACCATTTTCGGTACTATTTGCCCTTTAAGGCCATATTTAGTCTAAAATCGGGTAAAAAGCGACTTTTAGACCAATTTTTAACCTTATTAGCGATATGACTAGAACACACTTTCTCTCCCACCCTACAAGCAATTAGGTGCCAAAAACGTCGTTTTTCAGAAGAGGAAATCAGCAATATTTTGGTGTGTTTTTCGGGGCATATTTGGCGGCTGAATCCCTGGGAAATCGAAATTTTCTGACTCAAAATCTGTGCAATTTTTTTAAATGAGGGCTTCGCCCCCACTCCACAGCGCTAAAAAATCTGACACGAGGCAGCAATCTGCACCAGAAAAATCGATTCTGAACCCGATCCAGAACTTGGCACGTTTCTCAAAAAAACACATCTCGGGAGACCTAAAAAACGCACTGTGTCATCCCGGAATTTGATTCCGGTGAAGGTGCTTGATGTTCATCCTTCATCATTCAATGTTTAATGTGAGAGACACCATCTTGTGACTCGTGAGCAATCCTGGGTCAGTTCATCTCATCGCCATCCTGATGTCACTGCATCTTGCCGATGACAGTTCCATGCCCTACCCGATACACTTATCGGACGAACCAGTTGACAGCATTCACTTGCTGCATAAAAATGACCGAGGGGGAGCTCCTGATTGAGCTCCCCCTCGTTTTAGTTTTTTACATAAAAATCCGAAATCGTGATTTGCTTAACTCGAAATCCTTGGCCTGAAAATTCAGGCGTTGAGTTCTTGCTTGAGAAAACGCGCTGTGATCGAGTGCTTGGATTTAGCAACTTTTTCGGGTGTTCCGGCAGCGACCACCTGTCCGCCTCCTCGCCCACCCTCGGGTCCCATATCGATGATATAGTCGGCACACTTGATCACGTCAAGGTTGTGCTCGATGACAATGACTGTGTTTCCCTTATCCACGAGCCGGTTGAGCACTCCCAGCAAAACCTTGATGTCCTCGAAGTGCAAACCCGTTGTGGGTTCGTCAAGGATGTACACCGTCTTGCCTGTGTCCTTCTTGGCCAGCTCACATGCCAACTTCACGCGCTGGCACTCACCGCCCGACAGCGTGCTTGAAGGCTGTCCCAACTTGATATAACCGAGTCCCACATCCTGCAACACCTTGATTTTTCTCAATATCGACGGCACAGCGTCAAAGAATTCCACAGCCTGGTTAATGGTCATGTCTAGCACATCGGCAATGGATTTACCCTTGAACTTGACCTCGAGCGTCTCACGGTTGTAGCGCTTGCCGCCACATTCCTCACAGGGCACGAGCACATCGGGCAAGAAATTCATCTCCACCGCCTTGTAGCCATTGCCATTGCACTTCTCGCAGCGTCCGCCACCAGTGTTGAACGAGAAGCGTCCCGGCTTGTAAGCGCGGATTTTGGACTCGGGCAAGCCGACGAAAAGGTTGCGGATATCGGTAAACACGCCGGTATAGGTCGCCGCATTGGAGCGCGGTGTGCGTCCCAATGGTGCCTGGTCAACAGTGACCACCTTATCTATATATTCCAGTCCCTGGATGGAGTCATAGGGTAACGGGGCGGTGTGCGAGCGATAGATTCTTTGACTCAGGATGGGCTGTAATGTGGCATTGATGAGCGTTGACTTGCCGCTGCCGCTCACACCCGTGACACAGATAAAGCACCCCAAAGGCAACTCCACATCCACCCCTTTCAGGTTGTTGCCTCGGCACCCCTTCAGGCTCAGGTGCTTGCCATTGCCCTCACGTCGTTTCTTGGGCACCCCGATGACGCGTGTTCCGTTCAGGTAGTCGGCGGTGAGCGTGTGTTGCTTCAGGAGCTGTTGCGGTGTTCCGGCAAACACGACATGGCCACCCTTGCGACCCGCCAGGGGACCAATATCGATGACATAGTCGGCCTGGAGCATCATTTCCTTGTCATGCTCGACCACCAGGATGGTGTTACCGTCATCACGCAAGGTCTTCAACGAGTCTATCAGGCGCTGGTTATCGCGCTGATGCAGACCGATGGAAGGCTCGTCAAGGATATAGAGCACGTTGACCAGCCGCGAGCCGATCTGCGTGGCCAGCCTGATGCGCTGGCTCTCACCACCCGACAAGGACGCCGAGTTGCGGTTGAGCGACATGTAGTCCAGTCCGACCTCAATCAAGAAACTCAACCTTGAGTCTATTTCCTTGACGATTTCGCGAGCGATTTCCCATTGGGTGGGCGTGACGTGATTGTGGAGGTCTTGAATCCACTCGCGCAGCTCACTGATGTCCATGGCCGCCAACTGGGCGATATTCTTGTCATTAAGCCTGAAGTGCAACGTCTCACGGTTGAGTCTCGCACCGCCACACTCGGGGCACACAGCCCGCGAGAAGAACTGCCCTGCCCACTTCTGGGCGGCGCTCGTGGCCGTGTCGTCCTGCTGCATCTCGATATATTTCACGAGACCGTCAAAAGTCAAGAAATAGTTGCTTGTTGACAGCGTTTCGGTGCGCAAGTTGAGACGTTCGTTGGTGCCGTTGAGGATGTCGTTTAGTGCCTCCTCGGGCAATTCTCCGAGCGGCGTGTCAAGAGTGCAGCCATATTTTTCACAGATGGCCTGTATCTGCCAGAAAATCTGCACATTCTTATACTTGCCTAGCGGCAGGATACCTCCGTTGCGGATGTTCAGGCTCATGTCGGGCATGATCTTGTCACGGTCAATGATATTGACATAGCCCAAACCCTTGCAACGCGGACATGCGCCCAGGGGTGAGTTGAACGAGAAATTGTGTGGTGCAGGTTCCAGATAGGACAAGCCCGTAGCCGGATCCATGAGCGAACGGCTGTAATAACCCACCTCGTCCGTCTCAGCATCCAAAACCATCAACTGGCCGTTACCCTGCTTGAAAGCCAGGTCAACGGTGTCGTTGAGGCGCTTGCGGTCCTTGTCGGCGACCTTGAGGCGATCCACCACCAGTTCCACACTATGGTTAACATAGCGGTCCAACTTCATGCCGAAGGTGATTTCCTTCAACACGCCATCCACACGCACGTTGATATACCCCTTCTTGCGCAGGTTCTCGAACAGGTCCTTATAATGTCCCTTACGGTTCTTGACCAGCGGAGCGAGGATATAAATCCTGCGGTCGTTGTAACGCTCGAGAATCAGACTCAGAATCTTGTCGCTAGTGTACTTGACCATACGCTCGCCCGAGAGGTAGGAATAGGCGTCGGCGGCACGGGCATAGAGCAGTCGCAGGTAATCATAGACCTCGGTCGTCGTTCCCACGGTGCTGCGCGGATTGCGGTTGACGGTCTTCTGCCCTATCGAGATGACAGGACACAGACCGGATATCTTGTCCACATTGGGGCGCTCAAGCATCCCCATCATGTTACGGGCATAGGAAGAAAAGGTCTCGAGATAGCGCCGCTGTCCCTCGGCAAAGACGGTGTCAAACGCCAGCGATGACTTGCCGCTGCCGCTCAGTCCCGTGATGACCGATAGGCGGTAATGCGGTATTTCCACATCGATGTTCTTGAGGTTATGGACTCGGGCGCCCAGCACCTCAACGCTTTCTATTTCCTGCCCGTTGAGTTTCATTATTATCTTGTTAAAGTCGTAAAGGACTTAAGGTCCTTAAAGTCATTAAAGTCACTTCGTTAAAGCCTAATCCACGACCCAATCCTTGTTATAGACGGTGAAGGTGCGCTTGCTGCGGTAAAGGTCGTTCTGATTGGGGATGCGCACCTTATAGGTCTTGCCTGAGGCATTGGTCAGTTTGGTGGAGCGAATCCAGGGATTGGCCTCGCGCAGTTGAGCATAGGTGATGCCCTTGCCCTTAGCCCAGTCGGCCCAGCTTGCAACCGATCCCGTGACGTCAACGGTGGTGTAGGCCACCGGCTGATACAGGTTGGCACGAGTGAAACGGTAGCCATAACGTTTGGGAGATTCCATCACCAGCTTGTAGGCAATGATACGGAACACATAGCGCGAGGTCTCCTGCACCAGGAAGAGGTCAAATGAATTATCCGCACCCTGCTTGGACAACTCGCTGGAAATGCGTCCCATGCCGGCATTGTAGCTAGCGGCCACGGTAGGCCAGTGGCCATATTTCTTATAGGCAGCCTTGAGCAACTTGCAGGCAGCCACGGTGGATTTCTCGGGATCATAGCGTTCGTCCACCTCATCGCCCACTTCGAGGCCATATTCACGTCCCGTTGCCGCCAATAGCTGCCACAGCCCGGCCGCCTTGGCGCTGGAATAGGCATTATAATCCATCGAACTCTCGGTGACGGCCATATACAGGAAGTCCAACGGGATGCCCTGTTCCTTGAGAATTTTAGCCAATAACGGGAAATAGCGATTGGCGCGCTTGAAGCACAGCTCGGTCGTTGTCTGGCCATAGATGATGCTCGTCAACTCACGGTCGAGGCGCTCGGCCATGTCCAGACGGTCAAAACTCACCTCGTCGCCAGCAAAGTTGACACTCATGGGTATATCGGGGCTTGCCGTCGTGCCGAACACAGGTGACGAGCCGCCGGTTGACTTGCTATACTCGCGTTTGAGTTGTGCCTGTGTCGCCATCGACGATGCCAACAGCAACACGGCCATCAATATCATTGTCCGTTTCATATTATTATCCTCTCGCTAATCACTATTCACTAATCAACAAATTGCGGCAAAAGCCGCAATTTGTTTAAAATCCTCCGGTATCCACGCTACCGCCACCCGAGGTGCCGCTGGCACCCTTCTTGTAGCGCAGGATGGTGATGTCACCACGTTTCTTGTATTTCACGCCATCACTGCCCTTGGCCGTCACCACATAGTAGTAAACGCCGGTATCGACGAGTTTGCCGTGATATGTTCCATCCCATCCGCCACCCGGATCGGTGTATTCATACATGAGTGTTCCCCATCTGTTGTAAATCCAGCAGTGGAACTCGACAAGTGACTTGTAGGACACCTTCCAGATGTCATTCACGCCCTCGGTTGAGCCCGGCGAGAAAATGTTGGGACAAACCAGCTCACTCTCGCTGACGGTAACCATATAGACCTCGCCGCCTTCGGCCTCACAAGAGCCGTCGGCATTAGCGACCCTGTAGCGCACATAGTAGGTGCCCGCATCGTTGAAGGTGTAGTCCACCTCGTCCTGATTATATTGCAGGATAATATCCTCAAACTCGGGATCTGTTGCAATTTCCCACACGCGATAAACAACAGCGTCGGTGGGATAACCCGTGAAGATGATGTGCACCGGCGCCGATCCGCCCAAGCCGCTCTCGATGCCCTTCTCATTGTTATTGCCGCGATCTTCCTGCACCGCAGTGGTGCCGCAATCCACGGCCTGAGTCTGGAAAAACTCACTCTCTTTGCTTTCACCGATGCCCCACTCCTCCAGGAAACGGTCGCCCGAAAGCGTGAAGATGGTGTTACACAACGGTTGGTCGACTTGGATTCCGTCTTCCAGGCTCTCGAACGTCTCCACCACGGTCTTCTCTTGCCAATAGGTGCTGTCGTCCCATTCCAGCGAGTTGTAAGTCAACTTGATTTCACGGTCCAGAATGCGGATCCTGCCGTTGAGCGTTGAATAAGGAATCTTGGGCGCAGTGCCGTCGACCCTGAAGGACAACAGGCTGCACGGCGAATCGTTAATGATGAACATATCGTTCAACGACATGTAGTAGTCGGCATAATTGACCACCCAGCAATAAAATGGATTGCCGCCATCATCAATCTTGTAACCTTTATTGGGCACAATCTTATCCAAAGTGGTTGCCATTCCGTTCCAGCGGATATCGGGAACAGACTCCATGACAAGGCTACCTTCTTGATAGTAAAATCTTTCCCATCTTGCAGGTTCACCTGTCGAGGAGTTGAATGACATCCCCACTCCATCGGTGTTATAGACCACATAAATCTTGTCCAGACCGGTAGATCTCTCGGGCGTCACCTCAATGACGGGATATTGTCCTACATTAGTAAAGTTCACCTGACCGCTCGCCGACAACAATGCTAGCGCGGCCACCATGAGCGTAACCAATCTCTTGTTCATAGCGCGCACTTTATATCTATTTTTTATATTATATATAACGTGAAGCCACGCTGGTTATTGCCCCGACCAGGAAACAATAGTGCAAGCCGAGAGGAGAGTAAAAAAGAATCAATTCTTCTTTATCCCGAGACGATGCCAAATGAGCCCAAGCCGAAGGCGCAGGGAAACATGCCGGAACAATCAACCATGAGCGGCACCAGATATCGGGCGTGTCAAGACCTTAAAGGATGAGGGCGATGGTGACATTGACATCGGCGATATTCACCTCGCCATCACCGTTCACGTCAGTACGGCCCTCATAGGTGTCGGCACCCCCCAGGATGACATCGATAATACAATTCACGTCGGCAATGTTCACCTCGCCATCGGCATTCACATCACCTTGCATCAGTGAAGCAGCTTTCCACGTGAGGTAGCCGGGTTCGCTTGGACCGCCGTCGATACGGGCACGGGTGGCATCCACGTGATTCTCATCGTAAACTGTACCCTGGCCACCGACAAGCTTGGTGCAACCGCTAAACATTTCACCGGACTCAGTCACGGCATCCGTGCTCCAACCATTACCGGCATAAATCGTTTCCATTTTTTTGCAATCCTTGAACATGGCTTCCATGCTTTGCACATTAGAGGTGTTGAAACGACTCAAGTCAATGGAACTCAAAGATCTGCATCCATTGAACATGCCTCCCATATCTTTTACGTTCAAGGTGTTGCAGCGACTCAAATCAAGAGAAGCCAAGGTATCACAGCCCTGGAACATGTATTCCATTTCTGTCACACTTGAGGTGTTGAAGCCGCTCAGGTCAAGGGATCTCAAGGACTTGCAACCCGAGAACATATAACCCATGTATCTCACATTTGAGGTGTTGAAACCGCTCAAGTCAATAGCAGTCAGAGATTTGCAACCGGCAAACATGCCAGCCATGTCTTTCACATTGTCTGTCTTGAAGCCACTCAAGTTGAGAGAAGCCAGCGTATCGCAGTCCGAGAACATGCGTGCCATGTTTGTCACATTCGCGGTGTTAAAAGTGCTCAGGTCGAGCGAAATCAAAGAATCACAGTCGGTGAACATCGCCCACATGTTTGTCACATTCTCGGTATTGAAACCTCTCAGGTCAATGGATTTCAACGATTTACAGCCAGCGAACATTCTTCTCATGTCGGTCACTGAACTGGTGTTTAAACTAGTGATTCCAGTAATGGAGTCGAGTTTATTCATTCCACTAAACCAACCATAAGTGGAAGTGGGACGGGCAGCGACAAAAGTGGAGTCAAACACTACTTGGGTGATGCTATCAGCATATACAGACCAACCAGGACTGGTTGTTCCCGTATTCAGCAAATAGGAAGTGCTTGGACGGAGGGAACGCTCGTCATCGTAATAGAATGTCAAAGCCATTTGATCTGAGGAGAGCACTGTATAGGCAATTCTTTTTCTGGAGAGATAGCCCGGATTGGTGGGGCCTTCGTCTACATGAGCATAATCGACATCCACATGGCTCGCGTCATAAACTGTACCTTGCTCACCGACCAGGCTGGTGCAACCATGAAACATTTCAAAGGAAAATGTCACCGAATCAGTAGACCAGCCTTTGCCGGCATAGATTGTAACCAGATTGCTGCAGCCACTGAACATGTATCCCATGCTTGTCACATGCGTGGTGTTAAATCCGCTCAAATCAATGGATGTCAATGTGTTGCAGTCCATGAACATGCCGTCCAGGCCCTGTACATTAGAGGTATTAAAACTACTCAGGTCAATGGATTTCAATGAATTACAACCCGAGAACATATTGGCCATGTTTGTCACATTCGAGGTATTGAAACTGCTCACGTCAAGGGAATCCAAAGACTGACAGTTACTGAACATGAAATTCATGTCTGTCACATTCGAGGTATTGAAACTATTCAATTTAATAGATTTCAATGATTTACAGCCAGCGAACATATAACCCATTCTTGTCACATTCCTTGTATTGAAACTACTTAGGTCAAGGGATGTCAATGACCTACAACCACGGAACATAAAAAGCATGTCTGTCACATTCGAGGTATTGAAACTACTCAAGTCAAGGGAACCCAAAGATACACATTGCTCAAACATGAATTGCATGTTTGTCACTTTCGCGGTGTTAAAACCGCTCAGGTCAAGAGTTGTCAGTGCATAGCAGCCACCGAACATGTTGGCCATGATCGTGACATTCGAGGTATTGAAACCACTCAAGTCAAGAGTTGTCAATAATGGGCAGCCAGAGAACATCGCACCCATGCTTGTCACATTCGCTGTATTGAAACCGCTCACATCAAGAGAGGTCAAGGATTCGCAGCCAACGAACATGGCTTCCATGTTTGTCACTGAATCGGTATTTAAATAGGTGATTCCAGTAATGGAGTTAAGTTTATCCATTCCGCGAAACCACCCTAGAGTGGAGGTGGGATAGACTGCGACAAATGTGGTGTCAAACACCACCTTGGAAATATTGAGCCTGTCCCTATACCATTCGGGAGAAGAAATAGAATCAATTATATCCAACGAATAGGAAGTGCCCGGGCGGGAACTGCGCTGGTCATCGTAGAAGAACGTCAGTGTGCTGTCGGCCTCGGTAAATACAGAGTAGGCCTCTTGAGCCATGGCGGCTAATGATGTAAGCATCAGCAACAGCAGCATCAGGCATCGGCTCATGGATATCCTGTGATTGATTGGTCGTTTCATCATTATCTTATAGCTAGGTTTATCTTTCCATTGATTGAAACTGCAAATTTAGTAAAAACAACTGAAAAATCTGAATTCTCTGAGATATCAGCTCCCATTTTTTGCTGACGGATGTTCAGAAATATCTGAAATCTCAGTTGTTTAAAAAAATGTTGTTTATTGGCAAAGGGGCTTTTTGTCATTTCAAGAGAATGGATTACCTTTGCAACTAGATAATACACATTATTATATAAGAGACATGGAAGAGGACTTGATGATGAGCGAAATGCCACGGCGCGAGCGTGCCGTGATGTACAAACACGACTACAACTGCTGCCAGGCTGTGCTGCTGGCTTTTGCACCCGAGTTGGGACTGCCTAAAGAAAAGCTGCTGGCGATGGGTGCCTGTTTCGGTAGCGGCATGGGCTGCATGGAGGAGACTTGCGGAGCCCTGTGCGGAGCCCAAATCGCGCAGGGGTTGCTTAAATATGACAACCGCCGCATGAACCCGCAGGCAAGTCAGTTGAGGGCCGAGTTTGAACAACGCTGTGGCGCCACCCGCTGCAAGGACCTGAAGGGCGTGGGCAGTGACCGCGGACCGCTGTGTTCCTGCGAGGATTGCGTGCGCCATGCCGTGGAAGCACTCGAGGAGAAGCTATAGTCTTTAACCATCTTTGGACTCCAAGAGTCTAAAGTCTTGAAGGAATGAAAACTGACAGCAAGCCGAAAAAACTATATTAAAATATAGTGGTTAATTGGCAAAATTGGAGTAATTTTGCAGTCCGAATCACGGGAATTCATTTATTAAGCATTTATAACTAACAATCAAACATAGAGATAACAATCATGGGATGGTTTTCATTCACACAAGAAATCGCTGTCGACTTAGGAACAGCCAACACCATTATCATCCATAACGACCGCATCGTCATCGACGAACCATCGGTAGTCGCCCTGGACGCCAAGACCAACCGACCCATCGCCGTCGGTGAACGCGCACGCGAGATGCACGGCAAGTCCCACGAGGGCATCCGCACCGTCAGGCCGCTGAGCGACGGTGTAATCGCCGACTTTAACGCCGCCGAGCACATGATTCGCGGCATGATCAAGAAAGTGAGCGCCAAGAACCACTGGTTCTCCCCCTCGCTTCGCATGGTCGTGTGCGTTCCCTCGGGTTCTACCGAGGTCGAGATTCGCGCCGTCCGCGACTCGAGCGAGCATGCCGGTGGCCGCGACGTCTATATGATTTACGAGCCGATGGCAGCAGCGCTGGGTATCGGCCTTGACGTGCTGGCTCCTGAGGGCAACATGATTGTTGACATCGGTGGCGGTACGACCGAGATTGCCGTTATCTCGCTGGGTGGCATCGTGAGCAACAAGAGCATCCGCACCGCCGGTGACGACCTGACCGAGGACATTCAGGAGCACATGCGCCGCGCCCACAACGTCCGCGTGGGTGAGCGCACCGCCGAAGCCATCAAGATCAACGTCGGTTCGGCATTGCCCGACCTGGGTCCCGATGCCCCCGAGGACTTCATCATCCACGGCCCCAACCAGGTCAACTCGCTGCCCCTCGAGGTGCCCGTGACCTACCAGGAGGTTTGCCACTGCATCGAGAAGTCCATCTCCAAGATTGAGGCCGCCGTGCTGAGCGCTCTGGAGCAGACTCCTCCCGAGCTGTATCAGGACATCGTGCACAACGGTATTTTCCTGACCGGTGGCGGTGCCCTGTTGCGTGGCCTCGACAGGCGATTGACCGACAAGATCGGCATTGAGTTCCATGTGGCCGAGGATCCCTTGCACGCCGTTGCCAAGGGTACCGGTATCGCACTGAAGAACATCAAGCACTTCAAGTTCCTCATGCGCTAAACTGAGGCATTGGGCATTAGGTGTAAGGCTTTAGGCAACCACCCTAAAACCTAAAGCCTAAAGCCTAAGACCTAAAGCCCATAAGCATGAATAATCTGCTCAACTTTTTCATCAAACACAGTGCGTGGTTCATTTTCGCATTTTATGTGATATTGAGCCTCGTGCTGCTGTTTAAGGATAACCCTTACCAGCAGAGCGTCTATCTGACGTCGGCCAACACATTGAGCGCCAACGTCTACAAGGCGTTCAACAGCGTCACGTCCTATTTTCACCTGCGCGACATCAACGAGAGTCTGCAGGAACGTAACGCTACGCTGGAGATGGAATTGATTGAGATGCGCAACCAACTGGCTGACTTGTCGTTGCAAAACCCCGACTCGCTGCGCCAGAAGTCGTTGCAGCAATACACGTTTGTCATGGCCCAAGTGATCAGCAACAGCATCGCCCAGCCCAACAACTACATCACCATCAACCGCGGATACAAAGACGGCGTGAGCCCCGAGATGGGTGTCATCGACCAGAATGGCGTGGTGGGTATCGTCAACGTTGTGGGTCCGCACGCTTCGCGCGTCATCTCGCTGCTGAACCCTCACATGAGGCTCTCGTGCAAACTGCAGCACGGCGGCTTCTTCGGCAGCCTGGTATGGGACGGCAAGAGTCCGCGGTATGCTGTGCTCGAGGAGTTGCCCAAGCACATCTCCTACCACAAGGGTGACACGATTGTCACCAGCGGCTACTCGGCCGTGTTCCCCGAGGGAATCATCGTGGGCACCATCGAGGGATTGGCACGTGACATGAGCGAAAGCTTCGTGTCGCTGCGCATTAAACTGACGACCAACTTCAGCCAGCTGAGCAGCGTGCGTGTCATCACCAACAGCATGAAGGACCAGATTGATGCGCTCATCAGGGCAGAGCAAGGAATCGACACCGCAGCCAACATACAGACGCGGCCTGAACTCAAGCCCGAAATCGTTGACGTCATTCCCGGTCAGGACAAACCCAAGAAGGCCGACAAATCAGGCAAGCCCGCAAAGCCCAGTCAACCCAAACAGACGGCACCCGTTCAGCAACCCGTTGAAGCCGTCAAACCCGAATCATCAGAGGAACAGCCATGACCAAGACCGTAATACAATTCATCGCTCTGTTTCTGGCCCTCGTGGTGGTGCAGCTGGTGTGCAACAAGATTGTGTTGTTCAATGTCGCCATGCCCGTGGTGTTCATCTATCTGATTCTCAGGCTCCCCATCAACCTGCACGGCGGCTGGGTGTTGACCATCGCCTTTTTCTCGGGACTGATTATCGACATCTTCAACAACACGCCCGGCATGAACGCGCTGGCGTGCACCATTCTGGCTGCGGTGAGGCGTCCCGTCTTCAACGCCTATGTCTCGACCGAGAAGGACAACAACCAGCCCATCCCGTCGGTCGACTCGATGGGTGTGGGTGACTACTTCAAGTATATGGCCACGCTGGTGACGCTGTATTGCACACTCATCTTCCTGATTCAGGCTTTCTCCTTGCACAATCTCGTGCTCACGCTGCTGCGCATCACCTGCAGCAGTGTGCTGTCGGTCATCATTATCTTTGGGTTAGACACACTAGTGAGCACTCGCCGTGAGAAAAGATTATAATCTCGAGAAACGCAAATTGGTCATCGGCGGCTTGATTGTGACAATCGTCATCATCTACATCATCCGTCTGGTGCAGCTGCAGGTGCTGGACAGCACCTACAAGGCCCATGCCGACAGTAATGCGTTCATGGAGAAGGTTATCTATCCGTCTCGCGGTCTCATCTATGACCGCAACGATTCACTGGTAGTCTATAACACGCCCGAGTATGACCTGGTGATGATTCCCAAGGACGTGTTGCCGTTTGACACCATAGACTTCTGCAACACGTTGCAAATCAGCCGCAAGGAGTTTGACCACCGCTTGGAAGAGATGAGAAAAGGCCGCAGCTACTCGGCCTTCACGCAGCAGGTGTTCATGAACCACTTGACCCCCGAAGACTACGGACGGTTGCAGGAGAAACTTTACCGTTTCCCTGGTTTCTATGTGGTGCAGCGCATCCTCAGGAAGTATAACTATCCTGTCGCCGCTAACGTGCTGGGCGACATCCGCGAGGTCAATGCCCGCGACATCGAGAACGACGATTACTACCGTCCCGGCGACTACACGGGTGACTTGGGCATCGAGAAGAGTTATGAGAAATGGCTGCGTGGCGTGAAAGGCAAGGAAATCCTCATCCGCGACGCTACAGGCAAAATCAAGGGGCATTATAATGACGGAGCCGACGATGTGGACCCCGTGGCGGGCAACAACCTCAAGTTGAGCATCGACATCGGCCTGCAGGCCTACGGTGAACTGCTCATGCAGGGCAAGGTGGGCGCTATCGTCTGCATCGAACCTAAGACCGGTGAAATCCTCGCCCTGGTATCAAGTCCCAACTATGATCCATCGTTGCTGATGGGCAAAGAGCGCGGCAAGCACTATAGCGAACTGTCCAACAACCGCCTAAAGCCTTTGTTTGACCGTTCCATCATGGCAGCCTACCCTCCCGGCTCCACCTTCAAGCCCTCACAGGGCCTGATATTCCTTCAAGAGGGTATCATCACCACGAGCACGACTTATCCCTGTCATCGCGGTTACATCAATGCCGGACTGCGCGTGGGATGCCACGGCCATGCCGCTCCCATCGCTCTGAAACCCGCCCTGCAGACATCATGTAATTCCTACTTCTGCTGGGGTTTCAAGAACATGATGGACAAGCGGTCCCAATATGGCTCAACTGGCAAGGCGTTTGAGGTGTGGAAGAATCACATGGTGTCGATGGGTTACGGCTACAAGCTGGGCATTGATATGCCAGGCGAGAGCCGCGGCTTCATCCCCAACACCGCTTTCTATGACAAGATTCACGGCCAGGGCGGCTGGAGCGGACAGTCTATCATCAGTGATGCCATCGGTCAAGGCGAAATCCTTGCCACCCCGCTGCAAATCGCCAACTTGAGTGCCACCATCGCCAACCGCGGCTACTACATCACGCCTCACGTGGTGAAGAACATCGAGGGTGTCGGCATCCTCAAGAAGAGCCTTGAGCGTCACGACACCGACATCGACAAGATCTTCTATGACGACATCGTCCAGGGCATGCGCATGGCGGTGCTGGGCGGCACCTGCACCCGTGCCAACATCCCCGGCCTCGACGTGTGCGGCAAGACGGGTACAGCCCAGAACCCTCACGGTCGTGACCACTCGGTGTTCATGGGATTCGCTCCGATGGACAATCCTCAAATCGCCATCTGTGTCTATGTCGAGAATGCCGGCTTTGGTGCTGCATTCGGTGTGCCCATCGGCGCACTGATGATTCAGCGTTACCTGCGCGGCGATTCTCCCGGCCTGCAAGCCCAGGGCCGGGCAATGGCAAGCCGCCACACCATCACGATACCCAAACCCACCAAGACTTCCGGCACCCAGGCCGACAACAATAAGACCACCTCATCCAAACCCGCTTCTAAAGATGGAAACAAGAAATCAAGATGAGAATACCAACCTGTTGAGGTCGGTGGACTGGTTTACCATCGTCCTCTACGTCATCATGGTCGTGGCAGGAGCGGTGAGCATCTATGCCGCCACCTACGACTATGACAAGGCCAGCATGTTCGACCTGAGTGAGTTCTCGGGCAAGCAGTTCATGTGGGCGGTACTCTCACTGTTCATCGGTTTCTCGTTGCTGCTCATCGACAGGCGCATCTATGAAGCCTATGCCTATCCCATCTACGGATTCCTGATAATACTGCTGATAGTCACCAGTTTTATTGCTCCCGACATCAAGGGCTCACGTTCTTGGCTGGTCTTCGGAGCGGTCAGCCTGCAGCCGGCCGAGTTTGCCAAGACAGCGACAGCTCTGGCGTTGGCTAAACTGTTCAGCACCTACGGTTTCTCGCTCAATGGCTGGCGCAACTATGCCATTGCCATTGCCATCATCGTGATGCCCATCCTGTGCATCATTCTGGAGCGAGAAACAGGCACAGCGCTGGTCTACACGTCACTCATCTTTGTGCTCTACCGCGAAGGCATGTCAGGCTTCGTGCTCTTTGCCGCATTGATGGCGGTGGTCTATTTTGTCGTGGTATTGAAATTTGCTGCCACCATCGTCATGGGCATCCCACTGGGCATGTTCATCGCGTTTATCATGGTGATGGCGCTCATCGTGGCCATGCTGCTCATCTACTGCCGCTCATGGATACTGGGACGCAATGTGTTGCTGGGCTACCTGGCGGCAGGAGCTGTCGTTGGCGGCTTGGCTCTTGCAGGCGTCCACATCAACGGCTATGCCTTTTTCCTGCCGGTGATCATCCTGTCGCTGCTCTACCTGCTTTACGGCATGCTGCACGACGACTTGAAGAAGGTGTTGATTACCGTCTGCTTTGCTGCCGCTTCGCTCATTTTCATGTTCACTGTCAGCTTTGCCTTCAACAACGTGCTGGAGAAGCATCAACAGACGCGCATCAAGGTCACCCTGGGCATAGCAGATGATCCTCGAGGCGCGGGCTACAATGTCAACCAGAGCAAGATTGCCATCGGCAGTGGCGGCATCACGGGCAAGGGCTTCCTGCAAGGCACACAGACCAAGCTGAAGTATGTCCCGGAACAGCACACCGACTTCATCTACTGCACCATCGGCGAGGAACAAGGCTTCATCGGCAGCGTGGCCGTGCTTGTGCTCTTCCTGGCATTAATCCTGCGCATCATCACGCTGGGTGAACGCAACCACTCGACCTTCACAAGAGTCTATGCCTACTGTGTCGCGTCCTACCTCATCTTCCACCTCACCATCAACATCGGCATGGTCATCGGCCTGTGTCCCGTTATCGGCATCCCGTTGCCGTTCTACAGCTACGGCGGCTCCTCGTTGTGGGGCTTCACCATCCTGCTGTTCATCCTCCTGCGCCTCGACGCCGACCGCGGCAACTACGGCTCCTGGTAAATTGCCGTTTCGGCAATGATAGGCCCAAAAACTATTGTTGCCACAATGTAATATGAGAAGGCATCTTGACGTTTTATATATTGGCACTATTCTTGCTTTATATATAAATGTGTAAATGCAACGATTGTTGACGAAATACTATGTGACGGTGTTGTGTGCCCTGTGTGCAACGGGTACACTTGAAGCTGTGCCCCAGCTCCCCCTCTCCAAACCTGTTTCAACCCAGGAGGAGCAACCGGAGGACTCTGTGCGCGTGAGCCTCGTCACATTTTACCCTGGCAGCGAGCCACATAACATCTGGGGGCACAGCGAGATACGTGTCCAGCAAGGGACTACCGACCTGTACTTCAACTACGGTGTATTTGATTTTCAGGCACCTGCGTTCATGTGGCGCTTCATGCTGGGTGAGACCGATTATATGTGCCAACCAGTCCCGAGAGCCTTCGCCACCCTCGGCATGGAGGAGCGGCGCATGGTCGAGCAGGAACTTAACCTGCCCCAGGACCGTGCCATTGCCGTGCGCGATTTCCTGTGGAACAACGCCCAGCCCGAAAACCGCTTTTATCGCTATAAATTCCTGAGCGACAACTGCTCTACCCGTCCTCGCGACATCATTGAGATGGCCGCAGGCGACGGGCTGCAATATCCCGCGATGGGCGACACTACTGTCACCTATCGTGACATTTTGGCACACTACTGCCGCAATTACGCCTGGGAGCGCTTCGGCATCGACCTGGTCTTGGGTTGGGATGTGGACACCGTGCTTGACCAGCGCGCCACCATGTTCATCCCCATGCTTCTCATGGATGCTGTGGCCGACGCCACAATCAAGACCGATAGCGTGACCTTGCCGTTGGTAAAAGCGACCACCATTCCAATCGACAAGAGCACCGAGGGCAACGTCAGGCCGCCCACGCCGTGGTACCTCTCCCCCATCACCGTGGCCATCTTGGTGCTGGCGCTGACACTGGCCGTGAGTTGCCGTGACTGGCGCAGACGCAAGGTTTCGCGTTGGTTCGACACCATCTTGTTCACCGCTGGTGGACTGGCAGGTTGCATCCTGTTTTTCCTGATTTTCTTCTCGACACATGAGGCCACCTCGCCCAACATCAACATCGTGTGGTTGCACCCCTTGTTGCTGTTGCTCGCCGTGTTGCCCTGGTTCAAAAAGACCCGTGGCGCTGCCCGTTGGCTCCACGCTTTAAATGCCCTGGTCGTTGCCCTGCTCATGCTGGCATGGCCCTGGCAGCCCCAAGTGGGCAATATCGCCTTCTTCCCGCTGATGACGGCACTGGTGACACGCTCGTTGACCAACGTGTGGCTCACCAGCCAGACGACTCGCGGCCCCACCCGGCGCTAATGAGGAGTCCAGAGTTCGGGGTCAATGCTCTTCGAGTCCTTAAAGACCTTAGAGACTTTAAAGACCTTAAACTCCCTATAGACCCTAACAGCAAAAAGCCACACTAGAGCATTTTGTAGCCTCTTTTTGGCTGATAATCGGCTAAAAAGGTGTACCTTTGCCGTTTAGATTACAACAAAACATAAATACATACTACAACAAACCAAGAAAATGGGACTTAGTGACATTTTGAAATCCATGTTTGGCAATAAGTCAACCCGTGACCTGAAGAAGATCACGCCTATTGTCAACCAAATCAAAGCAATTTATCCCGAGATTGATGCACTGGACATCGACAGCCTGCGTGGACGCACGGCCGAAATCCGTCAGATGCTCAACGAATCGGTGCAGGACAAGCGGGATGAAATTGAACGCATCAAAGCCGAAATCGAGACTCTCGAATACGAGGAGCGCGAACCGTTGTGGAAGAAAGTCGATGACATCCAGAAGGAAATTCTCGATGTCCTCGAGGACAAACTCAACGAGGTTCTGCCCACTGTGTTTGCCATCGTTAAATCGACCGCTCGCCGCTTTGCCGAGAACGAGACCATTGTCGTGAACGCTACCCAGCTCGACCGCGACCTGGCCGCTCAGGGCAAGGACTTCGTGACCATCGAGGGCGACAAAGCCATCTACTACAACCACTGGATTGCCGGAGGTAATGAGATTACCTGGGACATGATACACTATGACGTACAGCTCATCGGTGGTATCGTACTGCATCAGGGCAAGATTGCCGAGATGGCGACTGGTGAAGGTAAGACCCTGGTAGCCACGCTGCCCGTCTTCCTGAACGGTTTGACTGGTAACGGTGTTCATGTGGTGACCGTCAACGACTATCTGGCCAAGCGCGATAGCGAGTGGATGGGTCCGTTGTACATGTTCCACGGCATGACCGTGTCTTGTATCGACAAGACCGAGCCCAACTCGCCCGAGCGCCGTGCCGCCTACAACTGCGACATCACCTTCGGTACCAACAGTGAGTTCGGTTTTGACTACCTGCGCGATAATATGGCGATGCGCCCCGAGGACATGGTGCAGCGCCCCCACAACTTTGCCATCGTCGATGAGGTCGACAGCGTGCTCATTGATGACGCCCGTACCCCGTTGATTATTTCGGGTCCCGTGCCCAAGGGCGAGGATCAGATGTTCAATGACTTCAAGTCCAACGTGGAGCGCGTCTATAACGCTCAGCGCCAGTTGGTTACCGGACTGCTCGCCGATGCTAAGAAGATGATGGCCAGCGACGACGAGGCCACCGTTAAGGAAGGTACCCTGAGGCTCTTCCGCGCCTTCAAGGGTCTACCCAAATACAAGCCGCTGATCAAGTTCCTGAGTGAGGAGGGTGTCAAGACCGCTATGCTCAAGACCGAGGCCTTCTACATGCAGGATAACAACCGCGAGATGCCCACCGTAACCGATCCCCTGTTCTTCATCATCGACGAGAAGAATAACACCGTCGAGATGACCGATAAGGGTATCGACGTGCTCACACGCGGCACCGACGACCCCGAGTTCTTCATCCTTCCCGACATTGCCGCTCAGTTGTCGGCAGTGACCAACGAACCGTTGACCGACGAGGAGAAGACCGACAAGAAAGACGAGTTGCTCGCCAACTACTCGGTCAAGGCCGAGCGCGTGCACACCGTGACCCAGCTGTTGAAAGCCTACACCCTGTTCAACCGCGACGACGAGTATATCGTCACCGAGGCTGGTGAAGTCAAGATTGTCGATGAGCAGACGGGCCGTGTGATGGAAGGTCGCCGCTACAGCGATGGTCTGCATCAGGCTATCGAGGCCAAGGAGGGTGTGAAAGTCGAGGCCGCTACCCAGACGTTCGCCACCATCACGCTGCAGAACTACTTCCGCATGTATCACAAGTTGTCGGGTATGACCGGTACCGCCGAGACCGAGGCTGGTGAGTTCTGGGACATCTACAAACTGGATGTCGTCACCATCCCCACCAACAAGCCCGTCATCCGCAACGATATGGCCGACCGCGTTTACAAGACGCAGAAGGAGAAATTCAATGCCGTCATCGCCGAGATTGAGGCCATGCGCAACTCTGGACGTCCCACCCTGGTGGGTACCACGAGCGTTGAAATCAGTGAGATGCTGAGCCGCATGCTCAACCTGCGCCACATCCCGCACAACGTCTTGAACGCCAAGCTGCACCAGAAGGAGGCCGACATCGTGGCCCAGGCCGGTCAATCAATCGACGGCAAGGGTGTCGTGACCATCGCCACCAACATGGCCGGTCGTGGTACCGATATCAAGCTGTCACCTGCCGTGAAAGAGGCCGGTGGTCTTGCCATCATCGGTACCGAGCGCCATGAGTCACGCCGTGTAGACCGCCAGCTGCGAGGCCGTGCCGGTCGTCAGGGAGACCCCGGTTCGTCAGTGTTCTTCGTATCGTTTGAGGACAAGCTGATGCGTCTGTTCGCCAGCGAAGGCGTCGTCAAGACGCTCGACCGTCTGGGACTCAAGGACGGTGAAGCCATCGAGAGCAACATGGTTACCAAGAGCATCGAGAACGCCCAGAAGCGCGTCGAGGAGAACAACTTCGGTATCCGTAAGCATCTGCTCGAGTATGACGACGTGATGAATGCCCAGCGCAAGGTGATTTACACCCGCCGCCACCACGCCCTTATCGGTGAGCGTATCGGATTGGACATCATCAACTCCCTCTATGACAGCGTGGAGGACCTGGTGGACAGGTATGGTGCCGACGATTATGAGGACTTCAACATTCAGGTGCTCAAGACCTACGCCATCCAGACGCCCTTCAACGAAGAGGAATACCGCCGCATGGACGATGGCAAGAAGCAAGATATCCTGTATGACGCCGTGCTCAAAACCTTCAACCGCAAGATGGAACGTCTGAGCGAGGTGGCCGATCCCATCATCCAACAGATTGTCGAAAAACAGATTGCCGACGGCATGGAGCCCCAAGGTCTCATCCGCGTGCCCATCACCGATGGCAAGCGCACCTTCGGCATCGTCATCGACATCAAGGAAGCTGCCGAAACCCACTGCAAGTCGCTCACCAAATCGTGGCAGAAAGCCGTGATGCTGCTCACCATCGACGAGAACTGGAAAGAGCACCTGCGCGAGATGGACCAGTTGCGCCAGAGCGTGCAGAACGCCAGCTACGAGCAGAAAGACCCGCTGGTCATCTACAAGACCGAGGCCTTTAACATGTTCAAGCAGATGGTCGGCATCATGAACGGTAAGGCTATCGCCGTGCTCATGCGCGGTCAGATTCCCGAGGTAGCTCCCCAAGAGAACGTGCAGGAGCGTGAGCCCCAACCTCGCCGTCAGCGTTACAGCGAGGGTCGTGGTGGTGAACCCGATGCCAGCCGTCCCAATGCCGCACCCGTCGGTCCGCGTCCGCAAGGCCCCACCGGTCCCATCCGCAACGAGGGTCCCAAGATCGGCCGTAACGATCCCTGCCCCTGCGGCAGCGGCAAGAAGTACAAGAACTGCCACGGCCGTGGCCTGGCATAACCCTGCTGACAATTACAATTCACGCCAGCCTCCACATGGGGGCTGGCGTGATTGCTTTAACTGGATTATCTAGAATATCTAGAGTATCTAGATTATCTGATCTGATCAGGGCAATTCATCGTCGATGATGAGACGGAGCCACTGGGCTGTGGTCAAGGGGATGGGGCCCGCAGGCTCGGTGGACATCAGGTGTTCATTGAGTTCCAGCAACAGGGGGCGGGCGTCACTCTCCCCTGCCCGCTCGATGATGGCATGAGCTTGGGGCATGGCGCGCTCCATTACGGCCAATGACGAGGGACGCAACAGGAAACTGCGCCAGTAAAGCCAATAGGCGTAGTCATAGATGCGCTGGGCATCCTCGGGGTTGTCCAAGTCCACCTCGCTGGCAATACAGAACTGGCGCGGCACAGGAGCCTGTTCATACTCCTTGTCAAGCAGCATGAAGAACGCTGTGGCCAGCGCTTCAAGGGCGGTATCATGCGGGTCAAGGGCGTCGGCTGCTTGCTCACCGGCGATGGTCCACCACATCACATAACGGACATCGTCGCGGTTCAACTCGTAGTCCACATAATCCTCACTGCAATCATAGTGAGGCAACGGAACGCCATGGCGCTCGGTGTGCAGCCGCGTGAACGAACGCCACACGCCGCCGTCGGCCACCACATCCTGATAATAGCCCGTCACGGCAAGCACAACATCAAGGCGCACGCTATCGTCCAATTCACGCAACCACGGTGATTCATCCCACAACTTGGCCAGCCGCAGGGCGATCCACAGGTAAAACTGGTCGGTCTCGGTCACCTTGGGATTGGCAGGCTGCCGCTCCATATAATCTTTTACACTGATTTTCATCTCAGAAACAGATTTTGGTTTATCCAACAAAAAAACGGGGAAATACCATCGTGCGACAGTTGTTTCCCCGTTTAGCGGAGCCGCGAGCGGGACTCGAACCCGCGACCTTTTCGTTACGAATGAAATGCTCTACCGACTGAGCTATTGCGGCTTGGTGCACTGCGATGTTTTGCAATGCGGATGCAAAGGTAGCACTATTTTTTTAATCTCACAAACTTTACTCGACAATTTGTTTGCTGTAGGTAATCTGTATCTTCGCCTTATCCAGCAACAAGCAGACTATCGCCGGGCGTGATACCATTGGCGAAATCTTCGTCATAATCGACGATTCAGAGTTATAGTAATAGTAGCTATAGGATTGAGGATACACATAGTTGGTCACATCCACCGGTGTGATGGTGAAGTTGAAGTCATCCTCGGTGGCAACTCCGCCCTGGTTTTCGAGAATGTTCAAGACATAATTGCGCAAGCCTGTGAAAGTATAGGATTTGCTCCACTTGTTATAGATGGCATAGAAGGAGTCCTTGTTGTTGGCAAGGCTGTCACCATTGATAAAGGTGTCCTTCTTGGAGGTCTTGACCATGAGCAGATAGGTGGGCGGCTGGATGTCATACTCGGTTGCCGGCACAGTGACAGGCAACTCCAGAGATAAAGAGTTGATGATAGCCTGGTTGTTGCCTACATTAGCCTTGTAGCTGTCGATAATATCCTGAACAGGGAAACGCACCTGCACCTCATACCCGGCCGGAGCTGCGATAACCGCCTCGCCACGGTCGACCATCGCTGTGATGGCATCATCGATGTCAAAGTGGATGATATTGTCGGAAATCACCTCGGGCGTGGAAGCCAGGTAAGTCTGGTTGTGAGCTGAGTCCACCTGGGCGGTGTCACCCAGCAACACATGCTTGTGATAATACACGTCCAGCTCGGTGGCCTTGATATTCATCACATGGCCACTGCCGTAGCTGTTGGTGATATAGATGCCAGGGAAAACATCGGCAAATGCCTTGGGGCTGGCAAACTTCTCGGGATGGCTTTTGTAAGTATTGAACAGTTCACGGGCGAGTGACGTGGGCATCGGTATCGACAACACGCGGGTGGAATCGATCTGGAGCGAGCCTATCGCATAGGACTGACTCACCTCGAGCCACCCCGACTGGGGCGAATAGGATTCCGATGCCAGCAAGTCGTTGCTGTCATAGTAGCCCGTGGGGTCAAAGTCACTGAAGATGGGATTGGGCAAAGCCTTGTTCAGACGGTACACTTCCAGTCGCATGGGAGCACGCGCGTCACCGGTAAACCCATCGTGGACGGGCAAACGCAGCTTGAGTCGGCAAGAATCAATCCACTCTGACTTAATGCCAGTGGTATCAATATTGGCAGCGGGCATCCACATCGTCACCGCTGAGGCCGACAAGCGGCCAAAGCCATCGGAGGCGAGCAAACCCAGCATTTTGGTGGGGGTGCGCATCTGCACCCTGTCATTTCTCACCGACTGACCGGTGATGACAAAAGAAGAATCCTCGATAATCGACGACACACTGTCGGTAATAGAGAGACCGATTGTCTCGTCGGTGCATGCGTACAGGCCAAGCAGCACAGCCGCTGCCAGTATCACATTAAAAAAATGTTTCATATTCCCGAAATGAAAAACAACAATTTAAGAATATAGAAAAGGGAGCAAAACGTCACGTGGTTAATCAAACAAGGAGGAATAGAACTGCGTCACCTTGTTGACATCATCATCGTCGATGAACTGCAACTTGGGCAGAGATCCGGCTGCTGTGAGCACCGTGTCACTCACGCCTTCCTCACATTCAATGACAGCATCGGCATACTTGAGAGAATATGCCATCAGTTCCTCATAGCTCAATTCCTTGCCGGCGATGGGCTTCAGGGCATTCTTGGGAATGCCGTCCTGATGCATCTTCTCGCTCAAGCGTGCGTCGAGAGGTCCAACAATCTGCTCATTGAAGAGCGCCGTGACAATCTTGGCGTCGCGGAACGACGGGTCGTCACCATAGAGCGTGCGGATGTAAACCGGAGCCAGAGCCGAAATCCATCCCGTACACTGAATGATGTCGGGCACCCAACGCATCTTGCGAATCGACTCGATGACCGCACGAACAAAGAACATGCTGCGCTCGTCATTGTCCTGAGGCGAACAGTTCATCTCCAACTCATCAATCCTGCTACTGGCAAAGTAGTCCTCGTTGTAGATGAAATATACCTGGAAATGAGCTTGTTGCAGAGTTGCAACCTTGATAATCAAGGGATGGTCGGTATCGTCGATAATCACATTCATACCAGACAGCCTGATCATCTCATGCAACTGGTTGCTGCGCTCGGCTATCATACCATACTTGGGCATGAACGTGCGTTCCTCAATACCCTGTTCCTTAATGCCCTGAGGCAACAATCTGCCTATCAGCGACAAGCGTCGCTCGGGCACGTAGGGCTCAATCTCTTGAGATATGAATAAGACTTTTTTTACATCCATGTCGCTTTTTGTTTTAATTTAAATGCAAAGATAGCATTTTTTTTTGATTTTGGCGACATTTTTTGTGCCCTCATAGTGCATTTTTAAGTAAAAATACCTGCTTTTTAACATCTTCTAATCTTTTTTCGGCCTCAAGAATAAGCAGTCCATGAGATAGAGAAAACGGATTCATGAAAAGGAAAGACGATGATATTTCCGGCCAGCACAAAAAAAGAGGGAAGCCCCTCCTTCAAACAGGAAATGCTCCCCTACTATCAAAACACACACACGATTAGATTTTATTATTCTAAGCATCATTTGAATCATGTATCAGTTACATTAATTCGGTTCATGCTTTATACATAAAATGCATTTTCACATTGTACCAGCTACAAAGTAACAAAGAAATGTTTGAATATGAAAGGCCTCAAAGGCCACTTCGCGACCAATCGCCCGAAGATGTTGACAAACGCCAAGATAATCAAGACAAAGACACTTCTCAAGTGGTAGGCAACAGAGCACGAATCTCAAAATTTTTGTAAATAAATCAAAAAATATGTAGTCGGCTTGTCCATTATTTCGAAAAACGATGTATATTTGCAATTCAAGTAAAATTCTCAAGTCCACAACCGCGACTTGGGTAAGGGTAAGGATAAAAAAGATTGGGAATGTTGACTCAGATTTACAACGGTCATGTGCTCACTCCCGAAGGATGGATCAACGGCGGGTCGGTAATCATCGAAGACTCTCGCATCAAGGAGGTGAGCAAGAGCAGCAGGCAACTGGACGGCATGGACAAGACCATCGACGCCCGTGACATGCACGTGGTGCCCGGTGGGATTGACCTGCATTGCCATGGCGGTGGCGGTTGTGACTTCCAGGAGTGTACGCGCGAGGCTTTTGAGACAGCGGCATCCACCCACTTGAGACACGGCACCACCAGCATCTATGCCACCCTGTCGTCCTCTCCCATCGAAATGATGGAACAAGCTTGCCAGACATGTGACGACCTGATGAAAGAACCCAATTCCACCATCATGGGCATGCACATGGAGGGGCCCTACTTCAACCCCAGCCGTGCCGGTGCACAGATGCCCGAGGTTATCCGCATCCCCGACCCCAAGGAGTATGTCCACATCGTCGAGGACTTTGACTGCATGCGCCGCTGGGACACCGCACCCGAGCTGCCTGGCGCCGTCGAGATGGGCAAATACATCACCAGCAAGGGCATTGTCGCCGCCATCGGCCACACTGCAGCCGAGTACCCCCACGTCAAGGCCGCCTGGGATGCCGGTTATACCCTGGCGACCCACTTCTACAACGCCATGCCCGGATTCCACAACGTGCGCGAGTTCAAGCATGCCGGCACTGTCGAGAGCATCTATCTGCTCGATGACATGGCCGTTGAGGTGATTGCCGACGGCATTCACGTGCCCGCGACGTTGCTCAACCTGGTCTATCACATGAAGGGTGTTGAGCGCACAGCCCTGTGCACCGATGCCCTAGCCGTGACCGACAGCGACAGCGAGCATGCCTTTGACCCCCGTGTTATCATCGAGGACGGCGTGTGCAAGCTCTCGGACCGCAGCGCGCTGGCGGGCAGCATCGCCACCATGGACAGACTCATCAAGACGATGGTGCGCGTGGTTGACGTTCCATTGCAGGATGCCGTGCGCATGGCCAGCGAGACCCCTGCAAGAATCATGGGCATCTATGACCGCAAGGGCTCCATCCAACGTGGCAAGGATGCTGATATCCTGCTGCTGGACAGTGACATCAACCTGCGTGGCGTGTTCTCGATGGGCGAGTTTGTCAAGGGCAGTGACCGCATCGCTCCTGCCGCCATCGTGACCAAGTAGTCAAGGCTTCTACCGGCCCTTGATGAAGTTGACAACCTAACCCCCTTGCACGTCAATACGTGAAAAATTCCAAGTTTTTTCGCAATATTCTTGCACAGAAATAAAATTGGTATTATCTTTGCAGCCGCATTTGAGAGAAAATGCGTTACATGGTGGACGTAGCTCAGCTGGTTAGAGCGTCGGATTGTGGTTCCGAAGGTCGTGGGTTCGAGCCCCATCTTCCACCCTTAAGTGAATAAAACCCTACATCGCAACCGCGATGAAGGGTTTTATGTTTTTTATGCTTTTGATTTCAGGGCAAGCACCTGATGTGGAGTCATTAGAGGTCAGTCCTTGAGGTTTTCCTTAGCTTGGTCAATCAGGGTCTCGGCATTGAGCCACTCTTCCATCATTTTCTCTCCCAGGGCCACTCTCTCAGGGTTGTCTTGTTTACTTGCCCGATGCTTGGTGAACTCACTCATGTCTTTCTCGCTCACGCCCATCATCGTCATGCACCTGTCTCGGCTATCCTTCATTTCTTGCAGGAAAGACCAATTCATGTAAGAATAAAAAGGCATGTCGACATCCAACAGCGACTTTAACGACGTCATTATTCCTTTCCCTTCGATATCTTCCCTGAATTTGTCCATTACCTCCTCCTTGTATTTGTGACGAGTGATGAAGAACGATGACACTTCATTGACAAAATTAACATCGCCAATGGTATTGAAAGTCTCGATGCTGGTGGTGAAAATCTTCTCGACTGTCTCTGAATAATCATAACTCGCCACATGCACCACTGGAGCAATTTTACTGCTCAGGCTGTCGAAATACTCTGGATGGACCGCCAGTTCCTGTTCCAGCTTGCTGGCATCCCGCAAGATGGTATCGGACCTCTCAATCATCTCGATGGTCTCGTCAATGTCGCTGATGACCATCATCACCATTTCCTTTTTGGCCACGTTTTTCTTATGATGGTCAACGATAGCCGCCGTTCCAAAGGTGAGCGCAATCGATACCGTGGTTGCGACGAGCGACAGGAAGAACTGCTTAATCGATGACATGCCGCTGCCTGCCTGTAAAGATTTGGGTGTATGTAGTTTTACGTTCATATTGTTGGAAAAATTAGTAAGACAGTGCAAAGGTAGTGTTTTTTTCTCAAAACCCTCATTCTCTTACAGATTAGTTCACGATACCCCCTTGTTATCGGACGGCGCTAATCTCACTAAAAACCCTGCATCGCGATTGGCAATGCAGGGTCATTCTTTCACACGATGATCGTGCTCACTATATGCCGAGAATTGCCTTTACCATCGGCGTGATGTCCACGGTATTGGGACCAGTATAGGCCACTGGAGTGACGGCAGTGTCGAATACCACGTCAAATCCGCCCTGCTCGCCTACTGTGCGTATGGCTGCCTGGATGCGGTCGGTGATGGGCTTAGTGAGTTCGTAACGTTTTGTTTCCAGGTCACCGGCGGCGCGGCGCTGGAATTCACGTATCTTTTTGTCACTCTCCTGCAGTTCCTGCACACGGCGCTCCTTGATAGTCTCGGGCATCGCGGCATCGGCAGCGACCGTCTGGTAGTCGGCAAATTTCTTGTCAAACGCGGCTTGCATCTCTTCACATTCGTAATGATACCTGTTGCTCATGGACTTGAGTTGGGCCTCGGCTGCGGCCTTCTCGGGCATGAGATCAAAAAGCTGTTGCGAATTGACAATGCCTATTTTGGCCTGGGCCATAAGCATCAGCGGCAGGCACATCAACAAAATAAATACACTTGATTTCTTCATATCGTTTCTTATTTACGTGAGTTTGACGAAATACAACTGTCTGTAAACTTGGTGTTTGGCGAAATACGCTGTACGCTTAAAGTGCTAAACCACAAAGGTTTACAGGCAATAATCGCTATGATTACCGAGGACAAAGTTACGGAATTATTTTGTATTGCAGATGATTTCCGTCAGTTTTTGGCACCATGATGTCAAAATCTAGGCTAAAGGCCTCGGAAGCCCGATTATCACTTTAACTCGAGAGTAAGCACAAGCGATTTTAACCTTTAATTATCTTTCTCGTCGAGGCAGAAGGTAATGCGGCCTTTCTTGTCCATGAGGCCCCATACATGCTCGTATTTGCCTTTACCGATGACGACTGCAAGACCATGCGAATATACTATCTCGTTGCCTGTGTAGACGATGTCACGATTCACCTGGAAAAGTCGTTTGCCTGTCTTGTCGATGACAAAGCAGGAGTCGTACTTCAGTGTCTGTGCCACACCATCGTGGAACTTGCGGCCCCACCATCCTTCAGGCAATGTAATCGCCATCTCACCAGAATGGTCGATATAGCCACCTTGGTACTTTTCGCCAGTTAGCGTGACGACAGCCAGACCCTCGCTGAAATCGCCAGCATGACTGAAGACGCCAGGAAAGGCCAGTTTGCCAGTCTTGTCAATATAACTGAACCATTCGTGCTCACCATCCACTACCACGGCACAGAGACCTTCATGGAAATCATTACCGTTGCTCTCGGATGGGTGATCGAACTGATAAGGTATGACCAGTTCACCCTTCGTGTTGATATAGCCAACCAAGCCGGGGTCGTTGATGACCAGGGCCATGCCATCGCTGAAATCGCAGGCGAAATCATACTGATAAGGAATGACAAGTTTATCATTGGCATCAACGAAACCATACGCACCATCCTTGTATCGCGCCTTCAAAGCATTTGGGTCCACTTCCTCCTCAGGCAGACTATCTAATATGTGTCCCTGCAGGTCGATATAAAACCGCTCGTCGCCTTTGTCCATAGAGATGACGCCATTATCTAACATATACAGATAAGTGCTGCCCTCAATGGCCTTGGCAAGGGCTTCGAAATCGTAAGATTCTTTTTCTGTAACTGTGGATTCTGGAGCATCTACGACGGCAGTGCTTGCCTGTGTCTGGTTTTGTTTGCCGTTGCATGAGATTATCGTGACGGCACAACACAACAGCATTGTAAATACATTCTTCTTCATAACATTATGTTTCATTTTTGCAAAAGTAATACAATTCCGTATCTCTAAATACTAATTTGCGCATTATTTTCATCAATTGATGAACAAGGCACCATCCATTCCTTAGGAAAGACAAGAAAGCGTTTCATTGTCCTGCCTGGTCGTGACACATTAAATAATGGGGCAAAGGTAGGGACTTTTTCCCATCCCACACAAGGAATACACTAAACGAAAGCCTCTCGCTGGCATCCCGCCAGCAAGAGGCTCATCTTCTTAGCATTATCGTGTCGTGAATTGAGTGTATCTCCTTATTTGATACCTAACTTGGCCTTCACCTTGGCGCTCACGTCCTCGGCACCGGTGCCGGTGTAGATAATGGAACCAGCGGCCTGGTCAAAGATGAAGGTGTATCCGCCCTCGGCACCAACAGCCTGAATGGCATTCTGGAGCTTCTGAGTAATGGGGGCGAGCAAGGTTTCCTGCTGACGCTGCAAATCCTGGGCAGCGGTCTGCTGGAAGTTCTGGATCTTTACGTAGTCATCTTGCAGCTCCTGGTTGTGGCGGTCCTTGATGGCCTGGGGAGTAGTGGGGTCCTGGTCGGCAGCCTCATACTCGGTAATCTTCTTCTGGAACGCGTCCTGCAAGTTCTTGAACTCGGTCTCATACTTGTCGCTCACCTGCTTGAGGGTACTCTCGGCGGTAGCCTTCTCGGGCATCACGTTGAAAATCTCGCTGGTGTTAACGTAACCGAATTTTTGAGCTTGTGCTGTAAGGCACATCATAGTAGCCGTGATGGCTAAGAGCATAAATCTTTTAAACATGTCTAAAAAAATTTTGTTATTATAATTGTTCTTTTTCTTAATAATCAGTTTTTAGTTTCTAGTCCCTAGTTTCTAGTCCCTAGTTGGCATCCGCCTTCCTAAAGCCTAAGACCTAAAGCCTTACTTGTAACCCATCTTCTCGAGTACCTCGTTGCTGACATCGATGCGGGGTGATGCAAAAATGATGCTCTGGCTGCTGGCGCGGTCCATAATCATCTGGAAACCACGTTCCTCACACACCTTCTTGCAGGCGTTGTACACGTCATCCTGAATGGGCTTAATGAGCGACTGGCGCTTCTTGAACAGTTCGCCCTGCGGGCCGAAATACTTGTACTGCAGCTGCTGGGCCTCTTTCTCCTTCTCGGTGATCTCGGCCTCTTTCTTCTTCTTCTGGTCATCGGTCAGGAAGACCATGTCGGCCTGGTAGTTCTTGTACATGGTGTCGGCCTCCTTCTTGAGCTCGTCCACCTCACGCTGCCAGCGTTGAGAAACCTGGTTCAGCTGCTCGTTAGCCATCTCATAGGCAGGGATATTCTTGAGGATATACTCCATATCCACGAGCGCAAACTTCTGCGCGTTGGCGGCCATGAAGCCGGCAACAAGCGCCACTGCGATTAAAGCGATTCTCTTCATAATATATTTATCTGTTTGGTTTAAATTCGACTTTTAGACTACCGTTCAGTCAAATCGTTTATTTGATTAACTTAACTTTGTTAAAATTCCTGGCCAAGAACGAAGTGGAAATTGCTGCCACCCTTCTCGCCAAAGACCTTGTCGAAGCCATAACCCCAGTCAATACCCATCATACCGATCATCGGCAGGAAGATGCGGGCACCGACACCGGCCGAGCGCTTGATGTCGAACGGGTTGAAGTCCTTGACACTGGTCCATGCGTTACCACCCTCGATGAACACGAGAGGATAGATGGTAGCACTCTGCGACAACATCAAGGGGAAGTGCAACTCGATGACAAAGCGGTCATAGGCGTAACCCTCGCTTCCGTAGGGCGTGAACGCACCGTTCTCATAACCACGCAGGGCGATGGTCTCGGTGGCATAGGTGTAAGAACCCGACATACCGTCACCGCCGACATAGAAGGTCTCAAACGGCGACTTCAGCCACTTGTTCCAACTGCCCAGCAGACCGATGTCGGCACGCGTCATCAGCACGAGCGTCCAGCGGCCGTAGGGATCGGTGAGCGGCGTGTAGGTGCGAGCCTGGAACTTGAGTTTCCAGTATTCAATCCAGCGGTAAAGCTCCTTCTTGGACTGCTCGGTCTTGCTCTCGGTCAAGGCCTGCCAGTTCTTCTTGCCGAACAGGCTAGCAGGCGGCGTGGCATTGAATGACAGCGTGAACGAACTGCCTCGACGGGTGTAGAGCGGGTTGTCGATACTGTTGCGCGACAGGGTCAAGCCCAGCACAAACGAGTTGGAGACACCGTTCTTCATATAATAAAGGTACTCCCAGTTCTTGAGGCTGTACCACTGATAGCTCAGGCTAGCCATGAAGGTGAAGTAGTCGTCTGGCCACTTCAGGCGCTTACCGAAGCCCACGGTCACACCTGCCATCTGCAGGTACTTGTTGGGGTCGTAGGCGTTCTCATAGTAGTTGTAGCCGCCGTAATTACCATAACCGTAGCCATAACCGCCATAGCCGTAGCCATAACCGTACATCGAGTTGGCATAGTTGTACATGGCGTTCTGGTACAGCTGGCTATAGTAGGACGAGTTGATACCCGTCTGACGGCTATAGAACGCCGATACCGACAGCGAGTTGGGGCGTTTGCCGCCGAACCACGGGTCGAGGAACGACACGCTGTAGGCCTGGTAGTACTTGGCGTTGGTCTGGGCACTGATAGTAAAGGTCTGGCCCTCGCCCTGCGGGATCAGTCCCTTGTAGGACGACGGATGCAGCAGGTTCTGAATCGAGAAGTTGGTGAACTTGAGCGATGCCTTGAGGATGACACCCGTCTGTCCCCAACCGGCGCTCAGCTCGACTTGGTCGTTAGCCTTGCTCTCGAGGTTCAGGATGATGTCCACGGTACCGTTATCGGCATTGGGTTCGGGGCGGATATCCATCTTCTCGGGGTCGAAATGTCCGGTCTGGGCAATCTCACGCGCCGAGCGCATGAGGTCCTCCTTGGAGAACAGGTCACCGGGGCGCACACGCAACTCGCGGCGCACCACCTTCTCATAGAGGCGGTCGTTACCGTTGATGACCACCTTGTTGATGCGTGCCTGCTTACCCTCGTACATGCGCATCTCCAGGTCGATACTGTCGCCCTCAATCTTGCTCTCGATAGGGATGAGCTGATAGAAGAGGTAACCGTTGTTGAGGTAGAGGTTGGCCACGGCGTCATCATCCTCCTGGGTGCGCTTGGTCAACAGTTTCTGGTTATAGACGTCACCTTTCTTGATACCCAAGAGTTCATCGAGGCGCACCGACGGGTAAACCGTGTTACCCACCCAGGTGATGTCGGAGATATAGTAACGCTTGCCCTCGTTGACGGTGAGGTAAACGTCAACCGACTTCTCGTCATAGGGGACCACGCTGTCGCTCACGATGACGGCATCGCGGTAACCCTTCTCGTTATACTTGTCGATGATGAGCTGCTTATCGGCTTCATAATCGCTCTGGACGAACTTCTTCTGCGAGAAGATTTTCCAAATGTCCTTCTTCTCGTTGGTCTTCTTCATGGTGCGTTTGATCTTGCGGTCGCTCAGCACCTCATTACCGGCGATATAAATCTTGTGGACCTTGATTTTCTCGTGCTTGTCAACATTGATGTTGACGATGACCTCGTTCTGCTTGCTCAAGTCGGGGACCTGGACCACCTCACATGTGGCTTGACCGAAGCCCTTGCTGGCATAGTACTTCTCGACAATGATCTTGATGCGGTCGGCGATATTGGGGGTCATCTGGCTGCCAGGCTGGAAATTCAGGCGCTCGATGATGTCCTTCTTCTCACCGCTCTTCATGCCATTGTAGTTTACCTGGGAAACGCGAGGCTGCTGGCGCAGGTTAAACACCAGCCATGCCTGGTCCTGATAAATCTTCTCGACCTGAATCTGTACCTTGGAGAACAAGCCTTGTCTCCAGAATCGCTTTGCTGCAGCCTTGATGTCATCGCCGGGGATATCGACGCGCTGCCCTACGGCCAGTCCCGAATAACCGATGATGATGTCCTGGTCATAATTATCAACACCCTCGACACGGATGCCCGCAATCTCATACTGCGACGGCGTCCCCGCGAAGACGACCTTGGGATTATAGATAGTATCGCCAACGGTATAGGTGCCCTGATTGCTCTGGGCAAGGGCGACCACGGGTGAGAGCAGGGCCACCGCCAACACCGCCAGCAACTTGTGTTTGATATGCATTGATGATTTACGCTTCATTATCCTGATTAACCTGTTCGCTCGTTTTACCATAACGACGCTCACGTGCCTGGAAATCGGCTATCGCCTCCACAAAATCTTCCTTGGTAAAATCGGGCCAATATTTAGAAGTGAAGTAAAGTTCGCTATAAGCTATCTGCCATAACAGATAATTGCTCACGCGCAGGTCACCGCCGGTGCGTATGAGCAGGTCGGGATCGGGCATGTCACGAGTTGCCAGGTGACATGACATCATCTCATCGTTGATGTCTTCGGGATTAAGCTTTCCCTCAGCGGCCTCACGCGACATCTGGCGGCAAGCCTCAACGATTTCCCAACGCGACGAGTAACTCAAGGCCAGGCACAACACCAGTCCAGTGCAATGTCCCGTGTCCTCCATACACTTGCGCAGACGGGTGGCGGCAAACTCAGGCATGCGATGCATGTCACCGATGGTGGTCAGCCTCACGTTATTCTTGATGAGGTCGGGCGTCTGCTGCTCGATGCTCACCACAATGAGGTTCATGAGGGCATCCACCTCATCCTGGGGACGGTTCCAGTTCTCGGTAGAGAAGGTATAAAGCGTGAGATACTTCACGCCGACCTCACTGGCGATTTCGGTCACCTGACGCACTGTAGAGACACCATTCTCATGACCGAAACTGCGCTCCTGTCCATGCTCTTTGGCCCAACGGCCATTGCCGTCCATGATGATGGCAACGTGGCGCGGGATTCGTGCCTGGTTTAACTGTTGTATTTTGTCGCTGAGTGATGACATGGAGTTAATCGTCGTTATTCAATATAATTACACTTGATGCAACGTTTGCCAAACTCATAGGTCATCGAGAACATGGCAAAGGAATACCAATCAGTATTCTTGGCAAACGAATGTTTGATGCCGAACAAGTCACTCTGACCGTCGATGCGGTCGCTGAATTCCTTGCGCATGGTAAACTCAAAGCCCAAGTTGATCCTTTCCTTGAGTTTGTATTTCACACCGATGCCGATGGGGATGGTGAAGGAGGCATGATTGCGGCCGTCGCAAATGGCGAACACAAAGCCCACACCAGCCACCATATAGGGCGAAATGGGTTTATATTTCTTGTAGGCAGGGCCACGGCCGTAGTTCAGGAAATTGAACTCGGCAGTGAGTCCCAAGTCAATCAAACTGGAGGAGAACTTGTAGTTGGCGCCGTCGGGATACCACGACTCATCGTACATGCTGTCGCCACGGATGTTGGCATAGTTCAAGTTGGCCTTGAACGCCCAGCGGCTGTTGTGGGCATAGCGGAACAGACCACCAATGGTGAAACTGGGATGCTTGAACAGCATGCCATTATTGCCTTCACCCAAGTAGCCCGTCATTCCCAACGAGGGTCCAACTTCATACTTGTACTGCTGTGCCACACAAGGAAGCACGGCAATCAACAGCAACAATATGGACAATGTTCTCTTTATCATACTGTCATTCAACAGGATAGTTGGTCAAGCGATTATACACGCCGCGCCACATGTAGGGCAACAAGGCACCCTGGTCGTTGTAGCCGCCGAAGAGGTAAATGTAGGGACACTCCCACGTGATCACGGGCTGTGAAACGCGGCGAGGAGCGCCATTGGCACCGCTCGGGGTCAAGGTCTCTTCATAGACAAACGCTTGCGCCCCGTAGAACTTGGTCATGTAGGCGGGTTGCGAGATGGTCGAGTCGCCCACAGTCCAGGTAATGCCTTGGGTGGTCGACATGTAGATCTTGTCATTCAGCGTTCCGTCGGCAAGGCGTCCGCCCATGAGGTACCATGTCGGCTGCTGAGTGAAGCGACGAACACCGCTTGTCGATTTGTAGGTGTAGTAGGTGAACAGTGTGGCGTCAGCCAACGCAGGCAACACCTTGGTGTGGATGTTGTTGATTTTGCCCCAGGTGTCGCCATCATAGCCCCACACTGTGTTCAACACCTTACCTGAACGGTCCACGCCACCCACAATCATAGCCTGCTGTGAAACGGACCAATCGTTAACGGTCTCTATCATGTCGGATGAATGCTCCACAGGGAAGCCGTCGGGCACGGCAGTAGACACGAAACCGTCGCCACGGGGGAACTCGTCATGATAATAACCGTCATCACCGGCTACAATGCCCAGCACGCGGTTTTCATAAGTGCCCAGGATGCTATGCCATGTCACGCCGCATCCGGTCCACGATATGCCGTCGGGCGAGGTGTAGAGCACGCCGTCATTGCCCAGGACATAGAGGGCGTTTTCGGTGGCGGTGAGCGACTGCACCTGCGGAATGAAAGGCAGGGAAATTGTCGCTTCCTCCCATACTGCCTGGTTGGGCGCTTCGGCCGCCAGCAGGTTGCATTCCACGCCGTTGTAAACCATGGCGTAATAGATATCACCCTTTTTCACCACCTTGTGACCGATAGCGTTGTAGCGATATCCCGGCAGGTCACGACGCCAAGAGCGGTCCCAAATGAGTGAATCAGGATTGTACTTGTGGACGAGGACCTTGATCTCATACTTCTTGACCTGAGATTTGTCGGCCGAAGTGACAGTGAATACCGTCTTTCCCGAGAAGTCAAGCTCCTTGGTCATCGAGCTGGTGTACTCGATCGTTGTGTCGGCCTGCTCCTTGGCACCGGTGATCGAGAAGATGGCCGACGAGACCGTGTTCAGGAATTTCACCGAGACCTTAAGACCCGTGATATCGGTTCCCACGGGCAATGAGTCGGCATTGTAAATCAAGCCGTTAGCGTAGTCAATCGTGAAATGTACCGAATCCAGATTAGCCAGCACGTCGGCATCGTTCTGCAGTGAGAAGGACTGAACAAGCGTCGTCTGGGTGCTGGTGCTGTAAGAGTAAACATCATCGTCATCGTCGTCCTTGCTCTTGCAAGACACAAACGAAGGCAATGACCACAGCAACACTGCTATCGCCAGCACAAAATATAGCGGGTTTCGTCTTGTCATTATATCTTTTTCGTTCTTTTCTTTTTTTACAAACGGCAAAATTACAAAAAATCGTACACACCAAACACTCCCGTTAAAGATAATAAACGGTAAAAGGCCGTTTTTTACACCTTTTTAACGAGTTTAACGAGTAAGATGGATAATGGTATTGCCGTCTATGTGATAACAAGCGGTCTGTCGCCCTACAATACGGGGCGCCTTGAGGCCTTCACTCACCGTGCGCTGGCTGATCTCGATGCGTGCCTCATCCCAAGTGCCGGCATCGATCATCTCCTGAAGCACCCGCGTGCCTCCCTCGACCATGACACTGGTCACACCGCGGCGGTACAAATCCTCCAGCCAGGCGTGAGGTTCATGGGTGTCCAGTTTGATATACTCGACAACACCTCTCACCTCGTTTTTCATACCGTTATAGACTATTGTCGGGAGGCCATCGGTAAGCAGATTGAGGTTGTCGCGAATTGACAAATTCCGTGACAGAACAACCCTTAGCGGTGACCGGCCAGGCCACTCTCTTGTTGTCAACGAGGGGTTGTCGATGCGCGCAGTGGCAGCCCCCACGACAATGGCGTCACACAACGCCCGCTGGCGGTGCATCAGCCGCATGGTCACAGGGGTGGACATGTGCAGGGGATTCTCGCCGGCATCAGGAGGCAGCGCGATGAAGCCGTCGGCAGTCTGCGCCCACTTGAGTTGCACCCAAGGACGGCCTGTCGTGTGGGCAGTGATGAAACGATGGTTCAACTCACGGCATTCCCGCTCCAGAATACCCACCACGACCTCAACTCCAGCCTCACGCAACTGTGCCACACCACGGCCCGCGACCTTGACGAACGGATCCAGGCATCCCACCACCACACGGGGGATGCCACGCTCGATGAGCAACCGGGCACACGGCGGTGTCTTGCCATAGTGTGAGCATGGCTCAAGGGTTACATATATAGTGCTGTCCTTCAATAGGTTAGCGTCATCAACGCTGGCAATCGCATTCACCTCGGCATGGGCCTCACCGCACCTGCGATGCCACCCCTCGCCAATGATGCGACCATCGGGCGCGACAATCACCGCTCCCACCATGGGATTGGGTGACGTGTGGCCTGCTCCAAGGCGTGCCAGCTGTAACGCCCGGTGCATGTATTTCTCGTTGATATCCATCGGCTATCGCATGATGGCGGCGGCAAAGCGCGTGTTGCCGAAACTGTCCTCAATGATGCGCACCTCGTCGAAGCCGTTATCCTGTAACAGGCGCTTGACCTCGTTGCCAAAGCGCTGATTGATTTCTAGATACAAGCGGCCACCACGTTCCAGCGACCGAGCGGCATAGGGCACTATCGCCTTGTAGAACAGCAAGGGGTCATTATCGGGGACAAACAGGGCCTGACCCGGCTCGTAGTCCTTCACATTGCGAGCCATCGCCTCGCGCTCACTCCAGCACACGTAGGGGGGATTGCTCACGATGATGTCATAGCTGGCCGACGGCTGCGGCAAGAGCATGTCGCTCTCAAAAATGCGCACTTTCACCTTAAGTGCAGCCGCATTCTCGCGGGCAACAGCAAGGGCGTCACGCGAGACGTCGAGCGCATCGACCTGGGCAAACTTCAATGCCCTCGCCAGTGATATGGCAATGCATCCGCTGCCTGTGCCCATATCCAGGACACGCAAGTCGCTGGCCGGGTTTTCATCGATGATGAGGTCCACCAGCTGCTCGGTCTCGGGACGAGGAATCAGCACGGCAGGGGTAACTTTGAACCGGTGGCCGTGAAAACGGGCGCTACCCACGACATACTGCAAGGGTTCTTGACGGCGCAGGCGAGCGATGATGTCCGTGATGCGCTCCTGTGCAAACTCGGGCAACTCACTCTCCTGGCGCAAGGCCACATCCACCTGATCATAGTTAAACACATCCTCGCAGATGATGCGTATCATCGCCTGCACTTCTTGGGCCTCGGCAACGCCTGCGAGGCCATTCCTTAATTGGTCAATCGCTTCTTTCAGTATCATAGGCTGCAAATTTACATAAAAATCTTGTAAAAGGGTCAAGAAGCAGGAAAAACACCATGTCTAGCGACCTAAAACTTTCGATATAGAAAATTTTTTTGAAATTTTATTATAATTTATTACCTATTACCAAATATTATGTGTAATTTTGTGGCGCCATTGGTAAGCTTTGAGTGCTTTGCCTTTGTCAATAAACGTGTTAAAAGGCATATAAATTGAATTTTTAGAATCTTCTTTAAAACTATAAAATTATGGCCAATAAACTTGATTCACTTGATTACAAGATCTTAAAAATGCTATCGTTGAATGCACGCAAACCATATCTTGAAATTGCGCGTGCCTGCAACGTGTCGGGTGCTGCCATTCACCAGCGCATCCAGAAACTTTACAACATGGGTGTCATCAAGGGGTCCATTTCCTTGATTAATCCCGCATCGGTTGGGTATGAGACCTGTGCTTACATCGGCTTCTTCCTGAATGATCCCTCCAAGTTTGACGAGGTAGTGGCTCGTCTCAAAACCGTGCCCGAGGTGGTTGAATGCTACTTCACCACAGGTAAGTATGACATGTTTGTCAAACTTTATGCCCAAAACAATGACCACCTGCTGCAGATTATCCACGACCGCTTCCTGAAGATGGGTCTGGGCCGCAGCGAGACGCTCATCACCTTTAAGGAAGTCTTCAAACGTCAAATTCCCATTGATCCTGACGGTGAAGAGGTGAACGTTTAACAACATCAAGGGGGCGCGACAATCGCTCCCTTTTTTTAGGGACCAGATACCATGCCGGACGGCAGTAATCCCCCAAAAGGATTTCTCAGATTATAACAAAGGTTTCAAATCAGGTAAAATAATTTCAAAGGTAAGAAAGATGAAAAACATGATGATTAACGATTTAACGCCTCAGCAGCAGGAATGGCTTGATTGTGCACGACTGATGGGGCAGGAAGCCAGTGAGGTGCTGAAAATGCACTTTCGCCGCCGCGACCTCAGCATCGAGGATAAGGGCAGCGCATTTGACATCGTGACCGAGGCCGACAAGGGCAGCGAGCGCATCATCCTCGACCACCTACACCACCATTTTCCCGACCACGCCATCCTGAGCGAGGAGAGCGGTGATGACCACCGCCAAGCCAAGTACCAGTGGGTCATCGACCCGCTCGACGGCACTGTGAATTACAGCGCCGGCATCGCTACCTACTGCATCTCCATTGGCCTCAAGGTGGACGGCGAGACACACTTCGGCTACGTCTATGCCCCGACACTGGACGAGGAATTCTGCGCCATCAAGGGCAAAGGGGCATATGGTCCCTACGGACGACTGCAGGCCAAGGGCACGACCGAGTTGGCCCGAGCCGTGGTTTCGACAGGCTTCCCCTATGACAAGGCGACCAACCCCGATAACAACCTGGACCGCGTGGCGCGTGTGATGCCTCGCGTCAGGGGCTTGCGACGACTGGGATCAGCAGCGATGGACCTGTGTTATGTGGCCGCCGGCTGGCTTGACGGCTACTGGGAGTTAAACCTCAAGGAGTGGGATGCCTGTGCCGGAGAACTCATCGCCCTTGAGGCGGGTGCCACCGTCAAGCGTTACCGCAATGACCACGGCATCTGCATCCTTGCGGCTTGTCCCGGTATTGCCCAGCAACTGCTGCAATTGGTCGAGTAGACGGCATTCCATCATAGCAGATACCGCATTTAACGTTGTTTAACAAATCCGCTCCTTGTTGAACATGAGGCGCTGCGTATCTTTGTCGCATCAATTATCCTATTTAAAATGTCCATAATACTATGATGAAAAGACTGCTTTACTCTGTTGTGATGACCCTTGTGGCTTTCACAGCCTTTGGCCGCGCCACTCAACAAATCACCCATAACGAGAACCAAAATACTGAATACCAGTCCATTTCACCCGAAGCAACCAGGGCCGTCGACTCGCTGAGTATTATTCTCGGCGACGTTTTTGGAATTGGATTAGGCCAGCAATTGCACGGTATTCCAGACGTAGACATCGATATCGCGCAAGTCACCAAAACCATCAACCAGATAGTCAATTGTCCAGAGGGCAAAGATTTCATCGACGGAAAGCAGATGGGAGTAATGAGTGCCCAACTGCTTCGGGATTTCAAGAATAACCATGGCTGCGATCTCAACAAACAACTGCTTTTAGAGCATCTGAAGGCTGAATTATTGACCGAGAATCCCATTGACGAAACCTCGACATATGCCCTGGGAGAAAGAATCAATGATCTATTTGAGCAATTAAAAACCAATGGCGAGGGCCCAAGCGACGCCTTAACCGACTCGTTAAGCAGCACAATTGGCACTATGAATGGCTCCCAGATACGCCACAACCTTGACATGACAGACACAGACCTTGAACAGTTCTTCAAAGGCTTTGAATACGGCTTTGAACAGGAAGTCGATAATATATCCCTGGTCTGTGAACAAGCAGGAATCCAAATTGTTCAAACATTGGATTACTTCCAGGAGCAAACTCACATGCCGCTCAACAAAGACCTATTTATGGAGCACCTGACCCGCGGACTGAGTGTTGAAACCTTCGACGAAGAAGAGATTCTAACTCTACAACACCAGATTGAGCCGTTGATGACAAGGGCGGTCGAACTGTCACCCGAGTCTATCGCCAATAAAAAAGCCGGCGAGGCCTATATGGAACAATTACGCAAGGACAAGAGTTTCAAATTCACCAAGAGCGGGCTGGCCTATAAGGTGCTCAAGAAGGGCAAGGGCAAGAATTTCACCGAAGATGATGTGGTAAATACCATCTATGTGGGCAAGCACCTCGACGGCACCGTGTTCGACTCGAGCGAAGGCGAGCCCATGCCTTTTAGCAGCGATCCGGTCATTCCAGGCTTTTCAGAGATGCTGCAACTCATGAAACCAGGCAGTAAGGCAATTGTTGTCATCCCCAGCAATTTGGCCTATGGCGCCAGCGGCGCCGGCGGATTGATTGGTCCCAACGAGACCCTCATCTTCGAAATCGAAACCGTCGACCGCCAGATATAATTTGCTCTGGACTGCCTATAATTTAGGATAGCGTCAATTGAAAATCTCATACACTTATACATTGTATTGACAATATTTGCATTACCTTTGCAGTCTATTTATTGAAAATACAAGAAATCAGAATATGGATAAGAAGATTGTTTTAAGCGGAATCCGCCCCACAGGACAGTTGCACTTGGGTAACTACCTGGGCGCATTGAGTAACTTTGTGAAGATGCAGAACGAGGGCAAGTATGAGAGTTACTACTTCATTGCCGACCTGCACGCCCTGACAACCAACCCTGACCCCAAGGAGCTGCACACCAACGTGCGCCACATCCTGGCCGAATACCTGGCCGCCGGGCTCGACCCCGAGAAGTCGACCATCTTTGTTCAGAGCGACATCCCCGAGGTGAGCGAGATGTACCTGCTGCTCAACATGCACGTGGGTATCGGCGAACTGATGCGCACTGCCGCCTTCAAGGACAAGGCTCGCAAGGCCTTAGGCATCACTGCTCCCACCCAAGGCGATGACGACGAAGATGTTGCCAAGGAAATCATCGGCGCCAGCACCAACAAGCGTGTCAACGCCGGACTGTTGACCTACCCCACCCTGATGGCTGTGGATATCCTCATCCAGCGCGCCGACTTCGTGCCCGTAGGCAAGGACCAGGAGCAGCATCTGGAACTGACGCGCCGCTTCGCCCGTCGCTTCAATTCGTTCTACAAGACCGAGTACTTCAAGGAGCCGCAAAACTTCAACTTCGGCAGCGCACCCGTCAAGGTGCCCGGTCTGGACGGCAGCGGCAAGATGGGCAAGAGCGAGGGCAACTGCATCTATCTGGTGGATGACGAGAAGACCATCCGCAAGAAGGTGATGCGTGCCGTGACCGACGGTGGTCCCACCGAGCCCAATATGCCGATGGCCGAACCCGTGCAGAACCTGTTCACCATCCTCAAACTCGTCGGCACTCCCGACAAGGTTGAATTCTTCACCGAGGCCTACAACAACTGCTCCATCCGCTACGGCGACCTCAAGAAGGAGATTGCCGAGGACATCGTGGCCATGACCACGCCCATCCGTGAGCGCATCCTCGACATCGAGAATGACAACGCCTATCTGCACCGCGTGCTTGAAATGGGTGCCGAGCGTGCCCGTGCCCGTGCCGGCAAGACGCTGGCCGACGTGCGCGAGATCATGGGCATCACCAAGTTCTAATTAAGTCCCTAGTCCCTAGTTTCTAGTCTCTAGTTGGCATCCGCCTTGTTGTTACAACTAGAAACTAGGGACTAGGGACTAGAAACTATAGACCATGAAAGGTTATATCGAGGACAAGGAATTAGGAAAAATTTATGTTGAACTGCGCCGGGGCATGACCTCGGTGCGGTTCACTTATCACCCCGATGGTCATCTGCTCATGCGCGCTCCAATGGGTGTTACAGTGGCTGAACTCCAGCACATCGTGAATGTCAATCGGGAGCGACTGCGGAGCCTGCCGAAGCCCGAGGCGGTGATGTTCCAATTTGGCCAAAACATCGGCTGCTTCAGGTGCTCGGTGATGATTGAGCCACAGTCAAGCCACCCTGGCTACATCCTCAACCGATGGGAAGGAGAGACCCTGCACGTTTGCCCTCATGAGACAGCCGACTTGAACGACGAGGCCATCAAGAAAACGATTTCCAAGGTCATTGGGCGTGCCATGGAAGTCAAGGCTGAAGAGGTACTGCTGCCCTATGCCCGTGAGGTGGCTGACGGACTGGGCCTGAATCCCGCCGGCCTGGAAATCGGCCGCGGAATGCGCAAACTGGGGCACTGCACGGCCAAGCAGGTCATCCAACTATCCCGCAACCTTATGTTTCTGCCCGAAGAACTCATCCGTTACATCATCTGCCACGAACTGGCCCATCTCACCCACATGAACCACTCACCCGAGTTCCACGCCTTGGTTAACCGATACACCGGCGGCAAGGAAAAGGAACTGGAACGCCAACTGCGCCAATTCCGCTTCCCCATCATCAAGTAGATATAAGGAAAACAATAAGTACAATAAATACAAGTCATTGAAAACCAATTATTTGTACTTATTGTATTTATTGTTTTCTGTTTATCCGTGCTATAGCTTTTTTATCAGTGGATGGTGACTTGGGTGGCACCGAAGCCGTATTCGCGGAAACTGGCATCCTGGGCGGTGCAACGCGGATAGCGGCGCTTGAGTTCGCTCAACAAATGCTGTCGCAGTTTGCCTTCGCCCTTGCCGTGGATGAAGACGATGCGCTGGCCGTGTTTGCTCAGGTTGGCATCCATCACCTCGCGGAACTTGTCCATCTGGTACTCGAGGATGGCGCCCGGTGTCATGCCGCTGAGGTTGTCGAGCAGTGAGGTGATGTGCAGGTCCTGCACGATGATGCCGTTAGAATCGGTCTTCTTCTGCACGGGTTTGCGCTGGGGGCGGTCAAGGCGTTTCTTCTCCTTCATGGCACGCTCAAGTTCGCCACTGTCGATGCGCATCATGCGAGCAGGACGGTCATTGGTGACGATTTCCACAGCGATGACAGGCACCTCATAATACGGGTTCTCGTGGAAGCAATGTAACTTGTAGAACTTGGTCACATCTAGGCGCTGCTCGACGAGGGCCGGATTCTTGAGCTTGAAGCCCTTGTCCTGCTTGAAAGCGACATACTGCACGGCGATGTGCGTCATGTCGTTCAGGTCATCATGCCCGAATTCCTCGAGTTGTATCTGGATGTTAGGTTCCACGATGCCGTGATAACGGGTCTTCCACTCGCCATCACCATCGCCACGCGTCATGTAGGTAAAATAGAGGAAATAGTTACTGTCGTTGACCAGCGATGCATAGAAGGTGGTGGTGTTCAAGTGCTTGATTTCTCGGGCCTCATAGCCCAGCACAACATTCAGCACCTCGCCCTCGGGGGTCTCCTCGATGGGCAACACAGGTTCCGGTTCCACTACTTTAGGCTTGGGCGCGGGTTTGTCGGGCTCGACCTGGCGGGTGCGGATGTCCAGCGGTCGCTCATAGGCCGACGCCTTGGTGCCAGCCTGTCCCACGACAACCAGGTCACGTTCCAGCGCAGGGCGCTCAAAGCCATCCTCGTCCTCCACATAGACAGTCTTGCCGTCAATCCTTGACACACGGCCGCCTCCCACATCGTTCAGGAAGCGCACTATATCGTTAATCTTTACATTCATGATGTTGTCGTTATTTTAGGGTGCAAAGATACACATTTCAGACAACATTGACAACTAACAAAACAACTTGGGCAACATTATGATTGTCCTTGCGGACGTCATGTTGCCCAAGTTGTTAGAGAATTGTCAATAGCAATCGGCTAAAAGCTAATCGCTTAGTACTTGTGATCGGTGGAGTTGAGCTCGTCGCTGGTGAGTTTGCGGCGGTCCATCTTGTACCAGCAGTAGGCGATATAGGCCAGCACAAAGGGGACGAGGATGCTCACAACGCTCATCACGGTGAGGGTGAACTCGCTCGACGAGCTGTTGCGCAGCGTGAGCGAACTCTGGACGTCGAGCAGCGAGGGCAGGTAGGCGGTGTTGTTGTAGCCCACAACCCAGAAGAGGGTCATCACCACCAGCACGGTGCCGATGCCTGCAGGCCAGATGCCGTACTTGTAATCACCCTTCATGAGCGTCTTGCCGACGCCATAGAGCACCATCACCACACCGATGAGCAGTATGATGAGTGCCCACCACATCGTCAAGAAGTTGTGCAGGTACTTGTAGGGTATCCACTCCATATTGCCACTGTCGTCATAGCCCACGCCTGCCGAAGTGAGAATCACCACAACGACAGCAAGGAATAAGGGCACAAACACGCCAGCATTGACCAGCAGCTGGTGACGCTGACTGGCATTGACCTCCTCATCGTCGATATTGTTGATGAAATAGAGCGAAGCCAGCGTGCGAGCCAGGAAGAACACCATCACGCCAAACAACAGGTTTTTCCAACAGAAGATGGCCTCGATGCCGTGCTTGGGTCCCCACTGCGAGATGGACGAGCTCTGCACGTTGAGGATGTTGCTCTTGGTCACCGTGAACTCAGCACCAAAGAACATGGTCGCCACTGCCACACCCAACAGGACGGGCCCGACGATACCGTTAATCAGCAGTAACGTGTCGTAGAAACGTGAACCGTAGATGTTGCCGGGTTTGGAACGGTACTCATAGCTGATGGCCTGGATGACAAAACTGAACAGGATGAGCATCCACAGCCAGTAGGCACCACCAAAGCTGGTGCTATAGAACAACGGGAACGATGCGAAGAAGGCGCCACCAAAGGTTACCAGCGTCGTGTAGGTCAACTCCCACTTGCGTCCCATCGAGTTGATGAGCAACGCGCGCTTGTCGGGTTTGCTGTAGTGGATGAGCATCGACTGGCCGCCCTGCACCATGAGCAGGAACACCAGCAATGCGCCCAGCACCGACATGATGAGCCACCAGTAATTCTGTAACAGATTATATGTAGTCATGTCTCGGGTCCTCCTTTCTTAGTCGTTAACGGTTTCTAAATCGGTCTGAGACTTCTTGGAAATCTGCTTGCAGATGATACCGATGTCGGCAATCAGCAGGGCAGTGAATACCACCGCAAAGATCCAGAAAGTTGTCTGCACATAGCCGGCACTCAGGTCACTGATGGCCACCTTGTTGGGCATCAGGTCCTGGATGGTCCAGGGCTGGCGTCCCACCTCGGCAACAATCCATCCGCTGGCGCTGCACAGGTAGGTCAACGGGATGGTGATGATGGCAAGGCGGTACCACCAGTTGTTCCACTTGGCCTTGTCAAGAATCTGCGGCTTATAGACGAACAGCAGGGCTAACAGCAGGAACAGCAACAAGTAGCCGCCGACGGTCACCATGAAGTGGAAGGTGTAGAACGTCAAGGGGACATTAGGCACCGCCTCCTCGGGTTTATCAAGATAGGCGTAGCCAAAGTGTTTGAAATCGGCATTGATCGCTGCCTTGAGGCTGTCTTGCATCAGCGTGTTGCCGCTTGTCATCGCGGCACTGTACTGCGAGAGCATCTCCTGCAACTGCTTGCCGCGTTCCATGCGTTCGGCATAGGAGACGGTGTTCACCTCGTTACCGTCCTTATCGTAGCTCACACCGTTGATGATGTCCTCGATACCGGGCACAAAGGCCTTGAAATCGTGGGTCGCGAGGAAGGACAGGCCGTAGGGAATGCTGATGTCGAACAGATAGGGGTCTTGTTCGTCGAAAGCCTGTTTCGACGGGTTCAAGATACCGAAAGCCACAATCGATTGCCCGTGGTTACCCTTGAAGAGGCCCTCCATGGCCGCCAGTTTCATGGGCTGGTACTTGGCCACCGTCACAGCACTGGTATCGCCAGTGATCATCGTCAGCACGATGCCGATGACACCCACCCAGGCGCCCACCTTGAGGCTGCGCTGGCAGTGGTCATAGTTGCGCTTCTTGAGCAGCATCCAGCCACACACACCGCACACGAAGGCACCGCCCAGTGTCCAAGCGCTCAACACCGTGTGGAAAAACTTGTTGATTGCCATGGGTGACAACGCGACAGCGGCAAAGCTCGTCATCTCGTTGCGCATCGTCGCGGGGTTGAACTCACAGCCCGTGGGATACTGCATCCACGCGTTGGCCACGAGAATCCACAGGGCCGACAGGCTGGCGCCGATGGCCGTGAGCCAGGTGGCCGCCAGGTGGAACTTGGGACTCACTTTTTTCCAGCCGAAGAACATGACAGCGATGAACGTCGACTCCATAAAGAAAGCTAGGATGCCCTCTACCGCCAGCGGAGCGCCGAAGATGTCCCCGACGAACCAGCTGTAGTTGGACCAGTTGGTGCCGAACTCAAACTCCAGGATGATGCCCGTGGCAACACCAATGGCGAAGTTCACCCCGAAGATTGTCATCCAGAACTTGGTTGTTGCCAGCCATTTCTCGCTCTTGGTCCGATAGTAGATGGTTTCCATCACAGCAATAATGATACCCAGACCCAACGTCAACGGCACGAACAGCCAATGGTAGATGGCCGTCAGCGCAAATTGCGCCCTCGACCAGTCAACAGCATTGATTAATTCTTCCATATCATTTTCAATTTATATTTAATGTTTATAGTTTTAACGATCGGTGAGTTGATGGCGAACGTACTCAGACTTCTCCTGCTCGGTGTCGCACTTGGAATTCAGGAAATTGGGGAAGAAAATCATCTTGATGATGACAAAGAAGATAAACAGCTTAATAGCAATGATGAGCCATAGCGTCTTACCCACAGTCATGCTACGGAATCCATCGTAGTAGAGATGGAACACGCGTGACCAGAACCCTTGATTTTTCTCCTGATTGCTGTGCATAGACCCAAAAATAAACAACTCACAAAATTAGTGAAAAAAAATTAATTTGCAAACTATTCCTTCAAAAACTTACATTTCATCCAACAAAATGACATTTTGCTTCAGAATTATTTGCTTATATGCATGAAATCGACTACATTTGCGCTAATTGAACTACTCACAACATAAAATATTTTGCTTATGAATAAACTTATCTACCTCAAGACACTGGCCGCCATTGTGGCGTGTCTTGCACTGGCGTTGCCTGCCAGTGCCTACAGTTTTGTGAAGGACGGCATCTACTACAATGTCAGCGGCACCAGTGCCAATGTTACCTATAAAGATGCCAATTACAACAGTTACAGCGGCACTGTAATCATTCCCGCCACCGTGACCAATGGCGGGACCACCTACAATGTCAGGTCCATCGGCCCGTCGGCGTTTCAGAATTGCACTAATCTGAGGCGTGTGGTATTGCCCAACACGATTGAGTACCTGATGAACAATGCTTTCCAGAACTGCACAGGACTTACCAACATTACCCTCCCAGCCTCGGTATACACCATTTACAACAATGTGTTTGATGGTTGCACTGGATTGAAGTCTGTCATTTGTCTGAATCCCAATGCTCGCCCATGCTATACCAACAACTTCAGCACCACGACCTATTCCGTTGCCAAGCTTATCGTGCCGCAGGGCAGCCTAAATGCCTATCAGGCGGCCACCGATGCCTGGGGCAATTTCAGTAGTATCGAGGAAATATCATGCGATTTTGTTGAGGATGCCATCTTCTATAACATTTTGAACGACAATATGGTAGAAGTCACAAATGTTGTCCGGGGCGCCGAGGCCTACAGCGGTAACATCGTTATTCCCCAAACCGTCACTCACAGCGGCACCACCTATACTGTTGTAGCCGTAGGGAATGAAGCATTCTATTATGGTCACCAATTATATACCCTGGAACTCCCCTCCACTGTCAACAGTATTGGCAATTATGCCTTCTATGAATGCATCAATCTGGAAAGCGTGAACATTCCTGAGGGCGTCCAATATCTCAACTACTGCACCTTTGCACATTGCCGCGCGTTGAGCGACATCAACATCCCCTCAAGCGTGACGTGGATTGCCCAAAATTGCTTCTATGGGTGCACCACCCTGTCAAGCATCAGGTGTAAGGCAGCGAGTCCTCCGATGTGTGTTGACAGCAGTTGTTTCCCTTCAGAGGCCTATGACGAAGCATCGCTTTATGTCCCCGCGGGGTCATTGAACGCATATCGATCAGCGTCGGTGTGGCAGAATTTCAACAATATTGTCCAACAGTATTATGATTTTGAGGCCAATGGCATCTACTATATCATCACCGGACCTAACACAGCAAGCGTGACCTTCAAGGACAGCAACTACAACAGTTACAGCGGCAGCGTGAATGTGCCTTCAACGGTGGTTCATCAGGGTAAGACCTACACCGTTACCGCAGTGGGGCGCGGGGCATTCTATCGATGCGAGAACTTGACCTCGGTCAGCCTTCCCAACACGGTTACCATGCTGGACTATGCTGCCTTCGCCAACTCCGGCCTGACATCGCTTTCAATACCGCAGAGTGTGACCACCCTGGGTGAATTCTGTTTCCAGGGCTGCTCTTCACTGGTAAGCATCAACTTGCCCAATGGCATTACCAGCATTCCCCGCCAATGTTTCACCAATTGTACGTCATTGCAATCAATCACCATTCCCGGTAGCGCCAAGGTCATCTACTACTACGCCTTCTATAATTGTACGGCATTAGAGAATCTAACTATCCAAAATGGTGTTGAAAGCATCCTGTATGCAGCTTTCGCTACATGCGCGTTTCAGTCGGTCACTATCCCTGCCAGTGTGACAACAATTGAGGAGCATGCATTCGATAATTGCACCTCAATAAGCGCCTTCTATGTCAACAGTAGCAATACCCACTTCTGCTCGGTTGACGGTGTGCTGTTCACTGCCGAGATGGATACCTTGAAGCAATATCCTCCCCAAAAATCGCTGTCATACTACCAAGTTCCTGTAGGAGTGAAGGTGATTGATAGCGGTGCTTTCAGTTCTTGTTATCGCTTGGAAGGCATCACCCTCGTTGAAGGTCTTGAGAACATAGGTGTGTCAGCATTTGCTGACTGCAGCAGTCTGACCGTGATGACTATACCCGCTAGTGTCCGCGAAATCGGCATTGCCGCTTTCACCTACTGCTATAACTTGAGAAGCATCAATGTGAAAGACGAAAACCAAAATTACATGTCGGATGACGGAGTGCTCTATACCAAAGACGGCAAAATCATTCTTCAGTATCCTTGCGCCCGTCCTGACAAGCATTATTCAATCCTCAACACAACCGACAGCATCAACGATTACGCTTTCACAGAAAATGCTTATCTCAAGTCAATCTATCTGCCTTCAGGCATCAAAAGCATTCCCGAGCGGACGTTTTTCAGGGCCCATTTGGAGCGTGTGGTTGCTGATGAGGGATTGGAGCATATCGGGACAAACGCATTTGCCGGTTGCTATGATATGAAGAGCGTCTATCTGCCATCGACCCTTTCCCATATTGATGACCTGGCGTTCCAAGTCAATACCGCGATTGAGCAGATAACTTTTGCCGGCACAACACCACCAACATTAGGGGACAATCCTTTCTATGGTGTGGGATACAATGCCGATGAATGTAAAGTTTATGTACCCAGCAGTGCCCTGAACAACTACCAATCACTTAATTGGAACTCAGAGGAGTTCAACAGCACTTTCACTCCGATTTCATTAGTCTCGAGTGGCGATGAATTCACTGTCGATAGCCTCAAGTTCACAGTAACTGACAATAACCTGAAGGTTAAAGTGAGTGATATTACCAGCGATAATTTGGTTGACCCGGGCATTCCGCCCAAGGTGGCATACCAGGGCCAGTTGTGCACCGTGACCATGCTGCAAGACCATGTATTTTTCAACCTCAGCAAGATGATTCGTGCCGAGGTGCCCTTTACCGTTGAGCTGATTGATGATTACGCATTCTATAACTGCAAGAATCTGGAAAAGCTCACCGTGAGGGATGGTGTCAAGCAGATTAACGGTTATGCTTTCGCACACATTAACAAACTGACCAGTATTAATATCCCGGCCAGTGTGGACAGTATCAGGGGCGATGCATTCACCTATGACCCTGCCTTGCGCTCGATTAATGTTTCAAGTGCAAACAGCAAGTACACCAGTGTGGACGGCATCCTGTTCTCGAAGGACAAGAAGAGTCTGTTGGCATTTGCCGATGGTTATGGCACGAGGTATACCGTTCCCGATGGTACCCAGGTGATTGGTAGCGAAGCCTTCCGCGGCGCATCGGCTTTGGAATCCATCACTATGCCTAATTTCCTCAAGACGATTGAATCATTGGCATTCCTAGACTGCACGTCAATTACCGAAGTCCAGGTGCCTCATGGAGTGACAAGCATTGAACTTTCGGCTTTCAATGGCTGCACGGCGTTGATGTTTGCCGACCTGCCCGCCACGCTGACCTCGATGGGTTACAGTGTCTTCAATAACACACCCAGTCTGGCACGACTCAATGTCAGAGCCACAACCCCGCCCATGTGCCACACAAAATATGAACCACGCACCGGCAACTACTATTGGACCTTCGCCGAGTACAACTTCACCAACGTGCAACTGGTGGTACCCGCAGGGTGCGCCAATGCTTACAGCAACGCCTTTACCTGGAAGAATTTCACCCACATCAGCGAGACCGACTTCCCGACCTTCTTCATCCGCGGTGACGTGAATGGAGACGGAGAGGTCAATATCAGCGATGGCATCGCGCTCATCAATGGCATTCTGAACGACAACTTCTCCAACATCAACATGGATGCCGCCGATACCAATGAAGACGGTGACGTGAACATCAGCGACGCCATCACGCTCATCAACTACGTGTTGAATGAAACATGGCCCGAGCCGCGTCCCATCGACATGTGGTACCTTTGGGGCAATTTCATCGGTTCCAGTCCATGGGGCGACATCTACGACAACCACCTGTTGGGCATTAGCGCCCTGCCTCTGTATCCCGTCGGGGATTTCAACAGTCAGGGCAAGGGCACGCTCTCATGGACAGGCTTTGTCCCTCGCATGAGTTTCACAATCACCCACAATCTGAGCAGCTATGACGATATCGTTAGCGAGATGTGGGTGGTCAACAACTCTACTGGCCAATACTGTGTGCGTGATATGACTGATGAGGACCCCAACTACAGCTCTTTGCTACTCGATCAGGGCTACTACACCATCACACTCAATACACAAACCATGACCCTAACCATTGAGCCGTATCTCTCAACGATTTACTACTATGAATCAATCAATATGCCCGGGTATTATAACGATTGGGATAACACAGCCAATGCTATGGATCCCGTGAATGAGTACAGATTGGGAGTTGAGAACCACGACTGGTGGGTTGACGATTTTACGATAGCCTACGATGGCTACGCTGGTCAAATGAAGTTCTGCTTGTTCGACGATTGGTCCACTAACTGGGGCTCAAATGAGTTCCCCTATGGCAAAGGATTACAGGACGGACAGAACATTCCGGGCCAACCAGGTACTTACACGGTGTTCTTCAACGACATCACTGGACAGTACAATTTCATCAAAAAATAACGCACAACATCTATTCAATGAGGGTATTAGAATTCTAATGCCCTCATTTTTCATATACAGCAATGGCCAACTTTTTTAAATAATGTCAATAAAGTGGGGACATATTGCCAAAAATACCGTATCTTTGTCAGTTAAAACAACCATTTTAAGTTTCAGATGGAGTTCAGGACGACAGTCAAGACAGGCGAGAACCGCGGCATTCTGCATCACAGCGACAGCGTGGTGCTGCTGGGATCATGCTTCAGCGACAGCATTGGAGCCAAGATGCGTGGTGCGTTTATCCGTGCCACGGTCAACCCCATGGGTACGCTCTACAACCCGATGAGTATCGCGCGTGGCGTGAAACGGCTGATTGCTGATGAACCTGTCGCCGGCCAAACCCTGTTCATGCAGAGCGGCGTGTGGAACAGTTTTGATTTCCACTCACGTCACTCCCTGCCCGACAAGCAGGCGACCATCGATCAGATGAACCGCCGCATCGAGCAAGGGCATCAGGCCTTGAAACAGGCGCAGTTGCTCACCATCACCCTGGGCACAGCCATCGTCTATCGCTTGAAAGCCTCGGGCGAGGTCGTTGCCAACTGTCACAAGGTGCCGCAGCACGAGTTTGAACGCACGATGGCAACCGTCCCCGAGATGGTCCAGGAACTCGACACGATGCTCAACGCCCTGCATGCGTTCAACCCAGACCTTCACGTCATCTTCACCGTGAGCCCCATCCGTCACGTTGCCGATGGACTTGACACCAACTCGTTGAGCAAGGCTCTGTTGCGTGTCGCCATTCACGAGGTGATGGCTCGGCACCGTGACTACTGCGACTACTTCCCCGCCTACGAAATCATGCTGGACGACCTGAGGGATTACCGCTTCTACGCCAGCGACATGGTACACCCGAGCGACGTGGCGGTGGAATACATCTGGCAGGCGTTCCAGGCGACCTACCTTGACGACCGCAGCGCCCTTGCCGTGGCGCGTTGTGAACGTGTACACAAGCGACTGCAACATCGTCCCATGAGCACCAACCGCGACACGGTGGAGCGTTTCAACAATGACACGGCCAACGTGGTGCGCAACCTCATCAAGGAATACCCCTATCTGGCCGAGAATCCTGAACTGAAGGGGTTGACAGTTAATAGTTAACAGTAGGGAACTGAAGACTAAAAAACAAGGGAAATGAACTATTCGATTACAGAGATATACAATGTGCTGGAAGTGACCGGCGGACAAATCGTTGACGAAGATGCCATCGTCAGCCAGTTGCTGACCGACTCACGGTCACTCACCTCACCCGAAGAGACCATCTTCTTCGCGCTGCGCACCGAGGGCGGCGACGGCCACAACTTTATCCCCGACCTCTATGGCAAGGGTGTGCGCAACTTTGTCGTTGCCAGCGACTATTATGCTATGCCCGAGTACAGTGCTGCCAACTATATCGCCGTGGATTCTCCGCTGGATGCGTTGCAGACACTGGCCACCTTCCACCGCAGGCGTTTCCGCGAACTGCCCGTCATCGGCATCACCGGCAGCCGCGGCAAGACCACCGTCAAGGAATGGCTCTACCAGCTGCTCAAGGAGGATTACCGCATCGTGCGCTCGCCGCGCAGCTACAATTCCCAGATCGGTGTTCCCTTGTCGTTGTGGGACATCGACAACAACACCGACCTCGCCATCATCGAAGCCGGCATCTCGACAACAGGCGAGATGGACAACCTGCAGGCCATGATTCGCCCCACCATCGGCATCATCACCAACCTGGGCAGCGAGCATAACGACGGTTTTGCCTCAATGGAACAGAAAGCCCAGGAAAAGGCCAAAATCCTGTTCAACTGCGAATGTGTCGTCTATCAGGCTGATGACCCGCTGGTGACCCACACCATCGCTCCCCTGGTCGAGAGCGACGTGGCCCTGGGCATGTCGTGGTCACGCAACCACTGTGATGCACCGCTGCAAGTGGACCGCACCGACCGCACCGAGAACGCCACCACCCTGCACTATACCTATGATGATGAATCCAGCGAGGTCACCATACCTTTCACCTCTGACCGAGACCTGGACAATGCCATTACTTGCCTGGCAGTGCTGCTGCACCTGGGAATGGACCGCGAAGTCATCTCCGAGCGCATGGCAGTGCTCACGCCGGTAGGCACACGTCTCAACGTCATCGAGGGTGTGAACGACTGCACGGTGATTGTGGACAGCTACACCAGCGACTACAACTCCCTGACGCCGGCCTTGAACTTCATGACGCGCCGTGCCGGCAATCGCCCGTGCACCGTCATCCTGAGCGACCTGAGCAACGAGAGTTACAGCGGCGACGAACTGTACATCCGCGTGAGTGAGTTGCTCAAGACCAAGCGAGTGAACCGCCTCATCGGCATCGGCAAGGACATGTGCCGCTACCAGCGCTATTTCAGCGACGTGCCGCAGTCCCATTTCTTTGACGACACGCAGGACTTCATTAGCCACTTCGCCAAGGGAGACTTCGACGACGAGACCATCCTCATCAAGGGTGACCCACGGTTCGGTTTCAGCCAGATCATCAACCTGCTGGAAGCCAAGGAGCATATCACCGTCATGGAGGTGGACCTGAATGCCCTCGCCCACAATTTCAAGTTCTTCAAGTCGCTCATCAAACCCAGCACCAAGACCATCGGCATGGTCAAGGCCAGCGGTTATGGCGCCGGCAGTTACGAGATTGCCAAGACGCTGCAGGACTGCGGCTGCGACTACCTCGCTGTCGCCGTGCAGGACGAGGGTGTGGAACTGCGCAAGGCGAGCATCACCATGCCCGTTATCGTGCTCAATCCTAACGGTGTGAACTACAAGGCGATGTTCCAGTACAAGCTGGAACCCGAGCTTTACAACCTGGATATGGCTCATGACCTCATCAAGGAGGGAAAACGCTATGGCGTGAAAGGTTTTCCCGTTCACATCAAGATTGACAGCGGCATGCACCGCCTGGGCTTTACCCGGGACCAGCTGCCCGAACTCATCGCGATGCTCAAGAGCCAGGACGTCATCACTCCGGCCTCGGTGTTCACCCACCTGAGTGTCGCCGACGAGCCAGATCAGGACGCCTACACCCAGGCACAGTTTGACTACTTTGATGATTGCAGCCAACTGCTGTTGCAGTCATTCGACCATCATATCATGCGCCACGCCCTCAACACGAGCGGCATCGTGCGCTTCCCCGAGCACCAGTACGACATGGTGCGCATCGGTATCGGCCTTTACGGCATTCGCACGTTGTTTGATGGCAGTGAGGACTCACTGAAACCCGTTTCGGCACTGCGTTCCATCATCATCAGCATCAAGGAATGGCCCGCCGGAACCACCGTGGGCTACAGCCGCCGCGGCGTGCTTGAACGCGACAGCCGCATCGCCACAGTCAACATCGGCTATGCCGACGGCTTTGACCGCCACTTTGGCAACGGACATGCCAGCATGTGGGTGAGCGGCAAGTTGTGTCCCACTGTGGGCAACGTGTGCATGGATGCTGTGATGATCGACGTGACCGATGTGCCCTGCAAGGTGGGCGATACGGTCGAGATATTCGGCGAGCACGTGCCCGTCGAGCAGTTGAGCGAAGCACGCGGCACAATCCCCTACGAAATCCTGACCAGCATTTCGCCCCGCGTGAAGCGCGTTTATTATCGAGAATGACAATGAGCAAGAGAAACCACATATGGATGACATTGGCCTTGATGGTGTGCTGTGCCTTGAACGGATTCAGCCAGGACATTGAGGCTGGCGGCATCTACTATGACATCATCAGCGACACCCAGGTCGCTGTGACATCGGCCTACCACGACGGCAAGAACCACTACGAGGGATGCATCATCCTCCCCGAGCGGGTCTACTGCGACGGCGTGAACTATGACGTGACGGCCATCGCCCCGAGGGCCTTTTGGCAGTCGGGCATAACCCAGATACAGATTCCCAACAGCGTCACCATGATTGGCGATGCCGCGTTTGCCGACGCCGAAAATCTGACCGACATCACCCTGCCCCTGGGACTGACCGCCGTGAGCCGCTATATGTTGGCAGGAACTGCCGTGAGCAGTGTGGTTTTGCCCGAGCGCGTGACATCTATCGGCAAGGGGGCCTTTGAAGACTGTTCACGTCTGAGCACCATCTACCTGCCCGCAACACTGCGGGTCATCGGCGACGGAGCGTTCGCCTATTGCACCAATCTGGCCGAGATTTATAGCGACTCCTCCACCCCACCCCAATTGAATGGCTCCCCCCTTGAAGGCTGTGAAGGCGTCAGCGTGATGCTGGCCGACGCTGCCACCAGCAACCGCTATCGCGACGATGCCGGTTGGGGCGACGAGGACCTGTTTTCGCTGTGGATTGACGAGGGGCTGGCAGTACTGCCCACCATGCAACAGGAATACCTGGGCGAACATTGGACCGCCCTCACCCTGGGCAACAAGCTGGCTTACAAGATTTACGGTCCGGACGGATATCTGTTGGCAGAGACTGCCGCCGACCGCTACTTCCTCCCCATCGGCGCCTTGAGCACTGATTATCTGGTAGTACCCACGACGTTGATGTATGACGAGGAGGACCTGCAACTCGTGGCCACATCCGAGCCTACCGCCATCGAGGAAATCCAAGAGGAGACCAAACCCGAAATCAGCATCGTGAGCATTGACGGCACCATCTACATCGGCGGCGACACCCATGGCTTGTGGACCGCTATCTATGATGTGTATGGCAACCAGTGGTATGAAGGCTTCTCGACACGCAATTGGATCGGTCTGCCTGGACCGTGCGTGTATGTCGTTCGGGTGGGCGACACGGTCCGTAAAGTGATAGTGAACTGATGAAAACCGAGGATATCGACATCAGATACATGCGCATGGCGCTAGATGAGGCCCACAAGGCGCTTGAACGTGACGAGGTGCCCATCGGGGCCGTCATCGTGTGCAAGGGACGCGTCATCGGGCGCGGCCACAACCTGACTGAGGCCCTGACCGACGTCACCGCCCATGCCGAGATGCAGGCCATTACTGCCGCGGCTTCTACATTGGGCGGCAAATACCTGACTGACTGCACCTTGTATGTCACTGTGGAACCCTGCCTGATGTGTGCAGGAGCGCTGGCGTGGAGCCAGATTCCGCGCATCGTCTATGGTGCCAGCGACGACAAGCGCGGCTACCACACCCAGTGTGCCTCGCCGTTCCATCCCAAGACCACCGTCACAGCAGGAGTGCTTGGCGACGAGTGCAGCCAACTCATGACCAATTTTTTCAAGAAAAAACGACCACTTAAAACCAAGGAAAAATGAAAAAGACCTTACTGTTGCCGCTGTCGCTGACTTTCGCCATGATGCTCATGGCCTTTACTGCGTGTGCCCACCCCACCGATAAAAAAGCGACTAAAACCGAAGCTGCAAAGGCTGTAACGACTAAAACCGAAACGCCTTATGAATACAAGGATTATCCTGCCGACACCATCGAGGTGATGAGCCAAGCGATGGGCCGCACCATCAAGAATGTTGTTGTCAGGCCATCGAAGGATTTCATCGCTGAAAATGACACGATGCGTTTTCCTGTACTCTACCTGTTGCACGGCGCCTTCGGTTGCTACAGCGACTGGTCAAAAAAGGCCGACCTGCATCGACTGGCCGACTTATATGACGTCATCATCGTGTGCCCCGACGGGCAGGACAGCTGGTACTTTGATTCGCCTGTGGACCCGAAGATGCAGTTCGAGACCTACGTGAGCAAAGAGCTGGTCACCTACATCGACAGCCACTATCCCACCTATGCCAACCGCTACATGCGCGCCATCACGGGCTTGAGCATGGGTGGCCACGGCGCGCTGTTCCTGGCGTTCCGCCACCCTGACGTGTTCTGGTCGTGCGGCAGCATGAGCGGCAACATGGACATTACCCAATATCCTGACAAGTGGCATATCAAGGACCGCCTGGGCGACTATGCCACCAACAAGCAGCGCTGGCACGATCATGCCGTGTGCAACCTGGTGGACCAGGTCAAAGCCAGCACCCTCAAGCCCGCCCAGAACATCATCATCGACGACGGCCTGAATGACATCTTCATCAAGAACAACATCGCCATGCACGACCAACTTGTCGAGAAAGGCATCGACCATGACTTCACCGTGCGCCCCGGCCGTCACAGCTGGGATTACTGGGTGAACTCGCTGGATTACCACCTGATGTTCTTTGACAAGGCCTTTGACCGCGGCAGGAAACTCATGCAAGAATAACTCTACTTCAACAATACCATTATGACAAACTACAAGAAACCGAAAATACTGATTATCTACACTGGTGGCACCATCGGCATGATTGAGAACCCCGAGACTCACGCTCTGCAGCCGTTCAACTTTGACCACCTGATGGACAATGTACCTAAAATCAAGAAACTGGACTATGATATCAGCAATCTCCAGTTCAATCCGCCCATCGACAGTTCCAATATGGACCCGAAACACTGGCGCGATATTGCATTGGCCATTGAAGAACGCTACTACCGCTATGACGGTTTTGTCGTGCTGCACGGCACCGACACGATGGCCTTCACCGCCTCGGCGTTGAGTTTCATGCTCGAGAACTTGAGCAAGCCTGTCATCATTACCGGCTCGCAACTGCCCATCGGCGAGGTGCGCACCGACGGCGATGAGAATCTGATAGCAGCCCTACAGGTCGCTGCCGCTATGGACGAGAAGGGTCGCCCACGCGTTCAAGAAGTGGCTATCTTGTTTGGTGGCTACCTGTGGCGCGGCAACCGTGCCACCAAGATGAGTGCCGATAACTTCAACGCCTTCAAGAGTTTTAATTATCCCGAACTGGCTGAAATCGGACTCGCCATTGAATATAACCCCAAATGTCTGAGAATCATGCCACCTCGACCTCTCAGGGTGTGCCCCGATATGGATCCCAATGTCATCTTCCTCGAGCTCAACCCCGGCATGAGCGAGCAGACGCTTGACTACCTGTTGCACACACCGGGCATCAAGGGCATCGTTCTCAAGACCTACGGCGCGGGCAACACACCCAACCATCCCTGGTTCATCAAGTGCATCAAGGAAGCCGTTGACCGCGGCGTGGTCATCGTCAACGTGACCCAGTGTGTTAATGGCGGGGTAAACTGCTCGCTCTATGAGACCGGCAAGACGCTTCTTGACGCTGGCGTCATCAGCGGCTACGACATCACCAGCGAGGCCGCCATCACCAAGCTGATGTTCCTCTTCGGTATGCAGTACTCCCCCAGCATGGTCAAGAAATACATGGCCAGTGACCTGTGCGGTGAAATCACCATCCCAGAGTAACAACCCATAGCATCATACGGCAAGCCGCCAGGACCTTCATAGAATCCCGGCGGCTTGTTTGGTAATTGAAAGACCTGGATTAGTAGGTCATGCGAGGCTCAAGTTCCTTGGCTTGGTCAATCATCTTCTGGATTTCAACCTCGGCGGGCACGCGGCCACACAGGTGCTTCTCCTCATTGACCTCGGCCACCTTGGCGGCGAGGTTAGCGGCAACGCGATGACGCAACTCCTTGACGGTGTCAACACCGGCAGCCTCAAGCAGTTCGGCGAACTGCGGTCCGATGCCGTTGATGCGGAACAGGTCGGCATGGTTGGTCCACTTGAGAATCAGTTTCTCGCTGATACCGGTCTTCTCGGCCAGTTCCTTGCGTCCAGCAGGAGCGGCGCAGCGATCCAGCAGTTGCTCAACAGTCTCAACGCCCTCAGCAATCAGTTTGGGAGCATAAACATCTCCAATACCCTCGATGTCAATAATCTTGTAATTCATTGTAATTAAACGTTATTTAGTTGGTAAATAAAATTATTCAGCTTCCTTGCAGCAGTCGCAGCCGATGACTTTCCAGATGCAAGCTGCCAAAGCACCACCGATGAACGGGCCGACGATGAAGATCCACAGTTCCTTCAAAGCATCGCCACCGGCGAACAGAGCGGGACCGATAGAACGAGCAGGATTCACGCTTGTGCCTGTGTAGTGGATGCCCACCAAGTGGATGAGAATCAGCGACAGACCGATGGCAAGGCCTGCGAAGTTGTTGGTGGCGCCGTTGGTCTTGCTGGTCGAACCAAGCACAACAAGCACAAAGAGCATGGTGAGCACAATCTCGGCAATTAAGCCTGTGGTTACCGAAACCTTCCCGGCCGGACCGATTTCATTAAGGGTCTGCAAGCCGTTAGCACCCAGGCCACTGTCACAGCCAGCCAGCACACACAGCACTGCAGCGGCGAGAATAGCGCCAATCACCTGGAAAACGATGTACATGCCACAATCCTTGGCACTCATACGGCCACTCAGGAAACAGCCCAGCGAGATGGCGGGATTGATGTGGCAACCGCTGATGCCGCCGATGGTGTAGGCCATGGCCACGACAGCGAGACCAAAAGCGATAGCAGTTCCGATGACTGCGGGCGTACCAGCCACAACACCGGTGTTGCAACCCAGACTAACTGCCGCACCGCATCCCAAGAACGTCAACACAAATGTGCCAACCATTTCAGCTAAATACTTCTTCATAATGCAAAGACAATTAATATTTTGGTTAAACAAGTTAATTTATCACATCATGTTTAGAGTTCAGGGTTTACAGTTTAGAGGGGCATTCGCACCAAAAGCCTAAGCGATACCTAAAGTCTAAAAGATTGGCAAACATAGCATTTTTTTGTCTAAAGTGCAAGAAAAAAAGATAAAAACTTCCTATATTTGCAGATTAATTACATAGCAAACCAAGAAAACAGAAAATAACGACTATGAACGTTTCAATAGTAGGAACAGGATATGTGGGCCTGGTGAGCGGCACCTGCTTTGCCGATCTGGGTGTGAACGTGACCTGCGTGGACCGAGACGGCCAGAAGATTAACCGCCTGGTGTACGGCGCCATCCCCATCTATGAGCCGGGGTTGGACAATATGATTAACCGCAACGTCAACGACAAGCGCCTCGTCTTCTCCAGCGACTACAAGCAAGGATTCATCGACCAGGACTTTGTCTTCTGCGCCATCGACACCACCGCCGATGCCGACGGCTCAACCGATGTGGGTCCCATCCTAGACATCGCCAGAGATTTCGGTGAGCACATCACACACTACAGTGTGTTTGTCATCAAGTCCACCGTTCCCGTGGGCACGGCACAGTATGTGACCAAGGTCATTAACGACACGCTCGAGGCCCGTGGTGCCAAGGACATCAAGTTTGATGTCGCCAGCAATCCCGACTTCTTGACCGAGGGCAATGGCATCAAGGACTTCATGAAGCCCGACCGCATCGTCATCGGCACTGAGACGACAACTGCGCGCCAAGCCATGGAACGGCTCTACCGCACAATCCTGATGCACAACAACCGCAACGTCATCTATACCGACACGCGCACTGCCGAGATGATCAAGTATGCCGCGACATCGATGCTTGCCACCCGTGTGAGCTTCATGAACGAGATTGCCAACTTGTGTGAAATTGTGGGCGCCGACATCAACGTGGTGCGTCACGGCGTGGGAACCGACAGCCGCATCGGCCCCAAATACATCTTCCCGGGCTGCGGCTATGGCGGCACGCTGTTCCCCCAGGACATCAACGACCTGATCAAGATTGGCAGCGAGCACAACTATGACATGGAGATTCTCAAGGCCGTGGAGAACGTGAACGCGCGCCAAAAGCGCATCCTGTTCAAAAAACTGAACAACCACTTTAAGGGCGACCTCGAGGGCAAGACCGTAGCCCTGTGGGGACTGAGTTTCAAGCCCGAGACCGACGACATGACGATGGCGCCCGCCATCGACACCATCAACCTGCTGATGGAAGCCGGCTGCCAAGTGCGCGTCTATGATCCCGTCGCCATGAATGCCACCAAGCGCCGCTGGAGCAATGTGTATTGCGGCTTGGACATGTATGACGCTGTCAAGGGCGCCGATGCCGTGCTGCTGCTCACCGAGTGGCGCCAATTCCGCATCCCCGCATGGCAGACCGTTAAGAGCCTGATGCACACGCCGGTAGTTATCGACGGCCGCAACGTGTATGACGGCGACGAACTGCAGGATCTCGGTTTCACCTACTACTGCATCGGCCGCTGAGTGGCCCGTCATTCCAGATGGTTTGGATATTCTAGATGATCTAGAGGGTATCAACAACAAGAAACCGCCTCGTAGGGCGGTTTCTTGTTGTTTTGTTTCCAGTAATCCTTTTAGTACTGGTACTCGGTGTCTAGGACTGTGAATTCGGTTCGGCGGTTGATTTGGTCGGCCGCCGCCTTGTCTTCCTTGCTCAAGGTCTTGATGAACTCCTCGTTTAACGTGACACCTTCCTCAAACTGGGGATACTGGCTGTGGATGCGCTTGGTGACGGTCTTGGGCCGTGACTTGCCATAACCAGCGGGTTTGAGGCGCTCACGCGGAATGCCCTGCTCAACCAGGTAATCGACAACACTCTGGGCACGACGCTGTGACAGTCCCTGGTTGTATTTCTCGGTACCCACACGGTCGGTGTGTGAGGCCATCTCGATGACGATATTGGGATGGTCCTTCAAGAGCATGACCATACTGTCGAGCGCGAGTTTGGACTCATCACGCAGAACGGCCTTATCAAAATCATAGAAGATGTTCTCGATAATCTGAGCCTTGAACGTCGCAGCCAGGATAAAGTCCACATTATACTCCGCGTCTTCCTCGGTGCTGTCGCTCTCAAACTCTTGACGGGCATTCAGGTAGCCATCGGCACTAGCCAGCATAGCGTACTTGACACCTCGCTGCAGGTCGAAGCGGAAAGAGCCGTCGGGCTTGGCGACAGTCTTCTGGTTGCTGCCGTCGTCACCGACGATGCGGATGACCGCATTAGGCACCGGCTCATCGTCCTTGTCCACAACATAACCCGAGATCCATATCTGCAGGTCGGGCTTAACAAACTTGAAAATGTGGTCATAGCCACGGGCGTCGCCGCGGTTGCTGGAGAAGAATCCGCTCTCGCCCTCACCAAAGGTGATACCGAAGTCATCGGCCGACGAGTTCATCGGAACACCCATATTCTCGATGGCCCACTTGTCCAAGGAGAACTTGTCGTCCTTTTCACGGGGCTGCAACTTGGCCACAAACAGATCCAGACCGCCCATACCAGGATGGCCGTCACTGGAGAAATACAAGAGGCTGTCGGTGCGCACATTGGGGAAACGCTCGTTACCCTTGGTATTGATTTGCGGGCCCAAATTCTCGAGCGTACCGTGCTTGTCCTTGATGTTGATGCGCCAAATGTCCGTACCACCCTGTCCGCCGGGCATGTCGCTGGCGAAATAAAGCCAGATACCATCGGGGCTGACAGCCGGGTCGGTATAGTTGCTTAAGGTGTCGGCAGTGATTTCAAACTTTTGCGGAGCGCTCCACTTGGCCTCGCTGCGGCTACTGGTATAAATCTCTACCGTCGTGGGCCAGTCCTGACGGACGGCACGTGCGAGGTACATGGTCGAACCATCGGGAGAAAAGGCCGCCGCTCCCTCGTCGTGCTCGGTATTCAGGCCACCATCCACGACTTCGGGACGAGACCAGTTACCCTTTTCGTCCTTTTTGGAAAAGAAGATATCGCCCTTCTTGATGCCCGTGATTTCACTGCGCAGCTCACCGGTTGACTTGTCGTTGGTAGAGGTGAGATACAGGTACTCGTGATTCTTGTCAAGAAACATCGGGCAATAATCAGCACGGCGCGAGCTGAACAGGGAAAAGGACTTGACAATGTAGCGCGAACCTTCCTCTTTCCACTGTGGTGCCAGTTCACAACCACGGATACCCACCCAGGCTTCCCAACTGTCGGGAGCAATGTTCAAATACTCGTTGTAACTCTTGATGGCTGCAGAATACTGGCCATCTCGCTGCTGCGCCTGAGCCAGTCGCAGCATGATCGTCGTGTCCTCATGTTGATAACGGACGGCATTCTGGAAAGCAGCCGCAGCACGGTTGCCTTGATTGAGGCGCAAGTGGCACATACCCAACTGGAAAGCCAACTCGCCACGCAGCCAAGCGTCCTCCTTGCGATTATAGCGGTTGTACAGCTTGCGATAGATGGTGGCAGCATCGAAGTACTCGCCACGGTCGTAAGCTTCATCGGCATCCTTGAGCTTAGGCCCTTTACAAGATGTCAACGAGAGCACTACCGATGCGAGCATCAAGCCCACCATGATATAGAGTATCCGTTTCATGAAATTGCGTTACTATTGCTTTAACAATAAAAACGTCAAATCCACCTTATTTATTGTTTCAAGCTCCTAAAACCTAACTGTTAACGGCTACTCGCTGTAACTGCGCGTGATTGTCATCTGGCGCTTACCATCGAGGGCGATGCTCACGCGGGTGTAGCGACCGTGGGTGTCGATGTCATAGTCGAAGGTGCGCTCGTGAATCACGTCGTTGCCCTTGAGCTCCTTGATGGCGATGAGAAACTTCTTGCCGGTCGCCGTGTCAAAGTCGTAGTGATAGCGGAACACCCTGCCACCCGTCTCCTCGCGCACGACATAGCCGTCCTGATAGACAAGCGTGCGCTTGTCGCCCTTGGTCGGGGTGACCACCAGTTTGGTCAAGTGGCCGTTCTCGTTGAAGGTGTAGTCCTGACGACTGCCGTTGTCGCCCTTGATGGACTCACGGCGTCCGTGCTCACCATAAATCGGCGCATACTTGATGGTGCGGTTCTTGCTCTTGCTCTGCTTGATGGTGAAACCCAGCACAGGGTCGTAGGCATAGGTATAGTTGGTCACCGTCTTGGTGCCCTTGTTGCCCTGGATGGTGGACTGGGTCAACAGCCCCTGGGCATTGAAAATGAATACGTTATCACGCTTGGACCCGTCGGTCATGACAACCTGCTCGTCCACCCGACCCGTGCAGCCATTGAAGCCCACATCAAAGTGCTCGATGCGGTAGCTGTGAGTGGGATTGTTCACCAGATTGCCATAGAAAAGCTTGACGGCAGGCTTCACATCTCGAGTGGTATCGATATAGGTAGCAAGGTCCTCCAGGGTAACCTGCTCACTGCACAGGGAGTGCATCTGCCCTTGGCCCATAGCAGCAGCCACCGCGATGATAGCGGTTACCGCCAACAGTAAAACTCTCTTTATCATAATGGTCATGTGTTATTAATTTCCTGCTGCAAAGATAACTAAAAACTTCAATCACACAAAAAAACGCACATTTAGCGGCAATTATGGCCGTGGGTTGCCGTTTTTTGCCTATCTTCGCAGTTTGTTAACCGAATAATACATTACCAATTCAATAACATCATCTATTTTTTATGAAAGACGAAGAAACCATTGTTCAACAACAGGAGGACGACATGTCGTTGCCCGAGAACGCTGCGCGCGAGCTCAAGCCAGGGGAGAAATATGTCCCCATCTTGAAGCCCGACAGGACGTATCCCGAGATTACGCCCTACAGCGTTTCGCTGGGTCTGATCATGGCTGTCATCTTCAGTGCCGCGACAGCCTATCTGGGCCTCAAGCTGGGCCAGGTATTTGAGGCTGCCATTCCCATTGCCATCATCGCCGCCGGCATCGGTGCCGCGGCCAAGCGCAAGAACTCGCTGGGCGAGAATGTCATTATCCAGTCGATCGGTGCCGCATCGGGCATCATCGTGGCCGGTGCCATCTTCACCCTTCCCGCCCTGTACATCCTGCAGGCCAAGTACCCTGAAATCACGGTGAACTTCCTGGAAATCTTCCTCAGTTCATTACTGGGTGGCTGCTTGGGCATCCTGTTCTTCATCCCGTTCCGCAAATACTTCGTGAGCGACCAGCATGGCAAGTTCCCGTTCCCCGAGGCTACCGCGACCACCCAGGTGCTCGTCAGCGGCCAAAAGGGCGGCAGCCAGGTGCGTCACCTGCTCATCGCCGGTATCGTGGGCGGTCTGTATGACTTCCTGCTCAATACGTTCCACTGGTGGAAAGAGGTGCTCACCACCTCCGCTATTCCTGCCATCCAAGGCTTTACCGACAACGTGAAGATGATTTTCAAGGTCAACACCAGCGCTGCGGCTCTGGGTATGGGCTACATCATCGGCCTGCCTTACGCCTTCATCATCTTTGCCGGTAGTGCCTTCATCTGGTGGGTGATTGTGCCGCTCATGGGTTCCATGCATCCTGAATTGGCAACTGCTTCACCCGAAAGTATCTTCGCTGGAGTCTCAGGAGCCAACGGTAGCATCATCGGCGGCGCCAAGTTCATCGGTATCGGCGGTATCGCCATGAGCGGTATCATCGGCATCATCAAGTCGTGGGGTGTCATCAAGAGCGCCGCCGGACTGGCTGGCCAGGCCCTCAAGGGCCAAGATCAGAGCCAGGGCCAGCAGGTGGAGCGCCACCAGCGCGACATCTCCATGAAGGTGCTTGTATTCGCATTGTTGGCAGCCCTGTTGGTCACCTTCGTGTTCTTCTATATCGGCGTCATCCACAACCTGCTTCAGGCCATCGTAGCCTTCTTCGTTGTGCTGGTCATCGCCTTCCTGTTCACGACTGTTGCCGCTAACGCCATTGCTATCGTGGGCAGCAACCCCGTATCGGGTATGACCTTGATGACCCTCATCGTTGCCAGTGTGATCTTTGTATCCATTGGCCTGAAAGGTCCACAGGGTATCGTAGCCGCTATGGTCATCGGTGGTGTTGTGTGCACCGCTCTCTCGATGGCCGGCGGTATGGTCACCGATATGAAGATCGGTTACTGGATCGGCACCACGCCTGCCAAGCAGCAGACGTGGAAGTTTGTCGGCACCCTCGTGTCGGCAGCTACCGTCGGTGGTGTGATGATGATTCTGAACGAGGCCTACGGCTTTACCGATCCCAACGTCATGGCAGCGCCCCAAGCCAACGCCATGGCTGCCGTCATCGACCCCCTGATGATGGGTGGCGATACTCCTTGGTTACTCTATGGTGTGGGCGCTGTTCTCGCTCTGTTGCTCAACTGGCTCAAGGTGCCCGCTCTGCCCTTCTCGCTGGGTATGTTCATCCCCTTCCAGTTGAATGCTCCGCTGCTCATCGGTGCCATCGTTAGTTGGTTCGTCGGCAGCCGCAGCAAGGACGAGGCCGTCAATGCTGCTCGCAAGGAGCGCGGTACACTCATCGCCAGCGGTTTCATTGCCGGTGGAGCCCTGATGGGTGTCGTCTGTGCAGCCCTGGCCTTCTGTGAGATCAAGTTCGATGCTCCCGAAAACGAGCTGCTCACCAACTCGCTGGGCATCATCATGTACCTCGCCCTGATCCTCTTCCTTGCCGTTTACAGCTTGCGCGCCAAGAAAGACAGCAAGTAATCTATCAACAAGCCGGTGGCTCGCACTACTACAACCACATCCTGTTGCAGTAGTGCAGGCCACCGGCCTGTTTATCATTCCAGTAGTATAAAAAGCACCAGGTCCACATGAGCAACCAGAGGCACGACCGCGACGAGAGGCGCAGGCAGTGGTGGAAAGACCATCATGAGGGCCTCCAAGTCAACCGCTCCATGAAGCGGCGCAACGCTTGGCACGACTATCATAGCCGCTGCATCTATATGGTGACCATGGCTGTGGAAGGACGCAAGCCGCTCCTCGGAGAGCTCTGTAACCCCGATGACACTCATCCCAGACCCTGGATTCACCCAAGCGCCCTCGGTGAGAGCGTGCTCAACTGCTGGCAATCCATCACAACCCATTATCCCGAAGTGCGGCTGCTGGATATCCAGTTGATGCCCGACCACTTGCACGGAGTCCTCTTCGTTACCCGCCAGGTCCCCTACCACCTGGGCAATGTGGTAAACGGTTTTAAGGTGGGATGCAATGCTGCCGCACGGGAATTGTTGGGTACAACCCTCTGGGAAGAGGGCTACCATGACAGAATTCTCATCAACAAAGGGCAGTTGGAAACCATGCTGAACTACCTGCATGACAATCCACGCCGACTATGGACCAAACGCTACCATCCTGATTTTTTTACCATCCAACAAGACATTACTTTAGGAGATACCCAAGTCGCCATCGCAGGCAACCGATTCCTACTTGATCACCCCTTCAAGGTCGTGGTGCAATGCTCACGAAGCATCAATACCGATGAAGCCATAGCACACGAAGTCAACCGTTACATGGCAATGGCGCGGGACGGCGCCGTCTTGGTCTCTCCATGCATCAGCCCTTGCGAGAAAGCTGTGATGAGAACCGCCTTTGATGCAGGGATACAGGAAATCATTCTGCTCGAGAACGGTTTCTCCCCCATGTGGAAGCCAGGCGGCCAGCAGTTTGATGCCTGTGCACGGGGGCAGTTGCTCTTCGTCGCTCCTTGGCCCTATCACAGCGAGAAAAAGAAAATCACCCGCGAGCAGTGCCTGCAACTCAACAGCCTGGCAAAGGCTATTACCACCCTATCATCCAAGTAACACAATCCATCACCCCACTCCAGTAGTGCAGGCCTTGGCCCGCACTATAATTTTGAATATTTATAACAAATTTGTCGTTCGTTTTGGTAATTTGCCAGAAAACCACTACTTTTGCAGCCATTATTAAGGGTGCTTTGTAGCATTCTGCTATCATGATAACAATTTGACAATATCACTATACCAAATTATGAAAACAAGTATCAAAACCGTAATTCTGGCCTTAACAATCTTATTGCCGGCACTTGCTTCGGCCCACGACTTTGAAGTCGATGGCATTTACTACAACATCAACGGCAACGAAGCCATTGTGACTTATCAAGGGATGAATCCCACTCAATTTGATGAGTACGCTGGTCAAGTCGTGATTCCCGAAACCGTCACTCATGACGGTGTCACCTATCCTGTAACGGCCATCGGCCTTTACGCATTTGAGCACAGCAGTAATCTCACGGGCGTTGAGATGCCCAACTCGATCACCTCCATCGGCAACTATGCCTTCTCTTACTGCAGCAGGTTGGAGAGCATCCATATCGGCAATTCGGTTACCTCGATTGGCAGCGGGGCATTCTCCAACTGCGACGCTCTGTCGGATTTAACCATTGGCAATGCCGTCCACACCATCGGCACTTGGGCATTCAATAGCTGCTACAGTCTGACGACTTTGACCATCCCCAACTCGGTCATCTCAATCGGTGAATCTGCCTTCAACAGATGCAATGGACTCACGAGTGTGACCATGGGCAATGCCGTCACCACCGTGGGCAAGGACGCGTTTGTGGATTGTTCAGCCCTGCAAAGTGTCAACGTTGACAATCTTGCCGGCTGGTCCAAGATCAATTATGAAAACGAGAAAGCCAATCCGCTGTATTATGCCAAGCACCTTTACCTGAATGGTACCGAGGTGAAAAATGTGAACATTCCAGGTTATTTCAATGCCATCGGCAACTATGCGTTTGTTGGCGGCACGAGTCTGACGAGCGTAACCATCCCCAGTTCGGTCACCACTATCGGCAATGGTGCTTTCAATAGATGCTCTAACCTGACGAGTGTGACCATCCCCAATTCGGTCACTGCCATCGGCAAGAGCGCATTTTCGAGCTGTAGTAGCCTGCAGAACGTGACGATTCCCAATTCGGTCATTACCTTGGGGTCGGCCGCATTCACCGACTGCAGCAGCCTGACGAGCGTGACCATCAGCGACGCAGTCACCACGATTAACGACATGACTTTTTGCCGTTGCCGTGCCCTGACGAGCGTGACTATACCCAATTCGGCCACCTCCATTGGCAGCAACGCCTTTGCAGGATGCAACAACCTGGCCAATGTGACCTTCGGCAATTCAATCACTTCGATTGGTTCTGCCGCATTCAGCAGCTGCAGCAGTCTGACGAGCGTCACCCTCCCCGAGGGTGTCACCAGCATCGGCAGCAACGCTTTCCAATACTGCTCTGGCATTACAAGTTTCCTCATTCCCAGCACTGTCAAGACTATCAGCTCCAATGCTTTTTCAGGGTGCAAGATGTTGACCAGTATCAAGGTCCCCGACTCGGTAACATCCTTAGGTAACAGCGTATTTGATGACTGCTCCAACTTGACAAGCGCGACTCTTAGCAATGCCATCCCCACGATTGGTTATGGTTTATTCCGTGGTTGCAGCAGCCTGACAAGTGTGATAATCCCCGGCTTCGCCACTTCAATCGGCAGTAACGCATTCTACGGCTGCACTGCCCTCACCGGCGTGGTCATCCCCAATTCCGTCACCACCATCGGCTTCAGTGCGTTCGAGAATTGCAGCTCCATGACGAGCGTGACCCTGAGTAACGCCATCACAACTATCGACGAAAAGACTTTTTCGGGCTGCAGCAGTCTCGAGAGCGTCATCATCCCCAAGGGTGTCACGACGATAGGCTACAACGCTTTTGCAAACTGCTATGGTCTGGCAAGCGTGACGCTTCCCACCTCTGTCACTTCGCTGGCCTACTATGCGTTTGAAAACTGCTATCACATCTCTTCCTTAACGCTGATTGGTGAAGGAGAATGGAAAGGCGGAACCATCTTGATTCAGAGGCCTGTCGAGGTGTACATCAACAGCCAGATCACTGGCGTTAAGGGCATGTACATCAAGCCTTCTCACGTTTATTGCTCAGCGATGACGCCTCCCACCTGTGACGGTAATTCATTCTCAGATTATTCAGGCACCCTTCACGTTCCCGCCTCCTCACTGACGGCCTACAGCACCGCTGACTATTGGAAAAACTTCACGCACATCGTTGGCGATGCATCTGAGCTTGGAGATGTGAACATGGATGGCTCAGTAAACATCAGTGATGCCATCAGCGCTATTAATTATCTGCTCAACGATGACGCCACCGGCATCAATGTCGCTAATGCCGACATGAACAACGATGGCTTCGTCACCATCACCGACGTGATTGATTTCATCAACATGATTCTCAACACAAACGATTAAAAGGAAGACAATCAATACAATAAGTACAACACCATCCGGCTTGTAGCATTGTATTACATATAGAAAAAGAAAGGCGACAGTAATGTCGTCTTTCTTTTTGGCGGAGTGACCGAGATTCGAACTCGGGATACGCTTTTGGCGTATACACGCTTTCCAGGCGTGCCTCTTCAGCCACTCGAGCATCACTCCATTCGTCAAATGCGGGGCAAAGGTAATACAATTTGGCGGATTATCGCAAGATTTTGGAGAAATTTTGATATTTTTGTAGGCATGAACGGCGAGAATCGACTGCAAAGCTATAAGAACCCGGGCCATACCGACCGTCAGGACCCACGCGTGAAACAGCTGGCGATGGACGTGCTGCGGTGGCTGCCCTATGACCCCAACGACGACCAGATGCTGGTGGTTGTTGCGCTGGCTCATTTCCTGCTGTACGCACCGGAGCGGTCGGTCTTTATCCTGGGAGGCTATGCCGGCACAGGCAAGACATCGCTCACGGGCGCAATCGTTAAGGCACTGCACCAGCAAGGCAAGAAGAGCGTGCTGATGGCGCCCACGGGTCGCGCGGCACACATCTTCAGCGACTACTCGGGCCATCCGGCCTACACCATCCATCGCAAGATTTACCGTCAACAGGGTTACGGCATTGATGCCTTTGGCCTTGCCGAGAACAAGCACACCGAGACCGTCTTCATCGTTGATGAGGCGTCGATGATCAGCAATGCCAACGACGGTTCCATCTTCGGCAGCGGACACCTGCTCGAGGACCTCGTGGGCTACGTCTATAACGGCATGGGATGCAAACTGGTGCTCATGGGCGACAACGCCCAGCTGCCGCCCGTGGGTCAGCTGTTGAGCCCTGCCCTCGATGATGAGATACTGCAGTCGTTGGGGCTGACGACCTATGGCGTGTTCCTGCGTCAGATTGCCCGACAAGCCGAGGAGAGCGGCATCCTGCACAATGCCACGTTGCTGCGCCAAGCCATGGAAGACGGAGCGCTTGGCCGTCCACATTTTGACCTTGACGGCATGGAAGACATCGGCAGCGTGTCGAGCGAGTTCCTGCTGGAGACCATCAGCGACTGCTATGACCGCGATGGCATGGGCGAGACTATCATCGTGACACGCAGCAACAAGCGCGCAACATTATTTAATATGGGTGTGCGCAACAGCATCCTCTACCGCGAGGATCTGCTGGTGAACGACGACATGCTGTTGGTGGCCAAGAACAATTACTACTGGGCCCGCGACTATGACCAGCTGGATTTCATCGCCAACGGCGACGTGTGCCGCGTGCGCCGCGTGTGGGGTGACATCGAGCGTCGCTACGGCTTGCGCTTCGCCAACGTCACCGTTGAGTTTCCCGACCATGACGGCGTGGAGATGGACTGCAAAATCGTGGTGGACTGCCTGTTAAGCGACACCCCAGCCCTGAACCGCGAGCAGAGCGAACGTCTGTTCAATGAAGTGTGGGCCGAGCTGACCGGCGACAAGCGAGAGCGCTATAAGCAGCTGAAGGAGCACCCCTACTTCAATGCCCTGCAGGTCAAGTATGCCTATGCCGTGACATGCCACAAGGCACAGGGTGGCCAATGGCGCAACGTGTTTATCGACATGGGCGGCATCATGCCCGACGCCATGCAGTCGATGGACTTCTACCGCTGGCTCTACACCGCCGTGACGCGCGCCCGCGAGCACGTTTACCTCATCAACTGGGTGAATGAGAGTGAGGAATGAGGAATTAGAAATGAGGAATGAGGGATGGCTTGGGTAAGAAATTTGAGCTTCTATCCTCAGCAACAAGGGCTAAAAGCTAAAAAGCGGGGTACAAATAGCAACAACTTAAAACTTTTCATTACCTTTGTGGTTCACAATCAACTGAATTCAAACAGCTATGATACACAAGAGTTTATACCGCATAGCGATGGCCGTATTAGCCATCACGGCTTGGTTGGGTGCCGATGCTACGATTCCTACCGGATACTACGACTCTCTTGAGGGCAAGAGCGGACAGGCGTTGAAAGATGCTATCCATGAATTGGCTACTCGCCACACCACGCTGAGTTATGGCAGCCTGTGGATATACTTTGCCGAGACCGACTGCCAGGCCGACGACAAGAGCAAGGTGTGGGACATGTACAGCAACCGCACCTATTACTTCAGGGGCGGCTCCAGCGGCGTGAGCGGTATGCACAAGGAGCACTCGCTGCCCAAGAGCTGGTGGGGAGGATATGACGAGAACCAGGGGTATGCCGGCTACACCGACATCAACCACCTCTACCCCTCGGACGGTGACGCCAACATGGCGAAATCCAACTATCCGCTGGGCGAGGTGTCGAACGCCTACTTTGACAACGGCGTGACCCGTGTGGGTGCTCCCAAAATGGGTCAGGGCGGAGGCAGCAGCTCGGTGTTTGAGCCCGACGACCGCTACAAGGGAGACTTCGCGCGCACCTACTTCTATATGGCCTGCACTTACCAGCAATACACATGGAAATACACCTACATGCTTAACAACTCATCGTGGAAGGGCTTTAACGAGTGGTCTATCGACCTGCTGTGCCGCTGGGCCCGCAACGATGCGGTGAGCGACAAGGAGATTGACCGTAACGATGCGGTGCAGAAGTTCCAAAACAACCGCAACCCCTTCATTGACATCCCCGAGCTGTTTGAATACATCTGGGGCAACCGCCAGGGACAGGTCTTCTACCTGAGCGAAGCCGGGACCAGCAGCGACACCACGACCTATACCGGTGATCCCGAACTCATCTCACCCACTCAGGGCACAGTGCTCGACTTTGGCGAGGTGGCTATCGGCAAGAGTCTGGACTACACCGTTTACATCAAGGGCCGCGGCCTGAACAACCCGTTGTCGTTGCAGCTCTACCGCTATGACTATGAGATGTTCAGCATCCCTGTCACCTCGGTGAGCCGTACCGTGGCAAACAGCCCCGAGGGTTATCCCTTGAAGATCACCTACACGCCGACCTCTATTGGTGAACACACCGCCAGACTGCTCATCTTTGACGGTGGCCTGGTTGGCAGCGTCGGTGTCGAACTGCGCGCCCGTTGCGTTCCCGTGCCCACATTATCACAACTCATTGCGCTCGATGCCACCATCCTGACGGGCAACAGCTACCTCGCCAACTGGCGTGCTGCCAACGAGGAAGTGGATTACTACATCATCACGCGCACCGTCTATAACAAAGAGAACGGCGAGACGCGCACCGAGACCTTCACCACCACCGATGGCAGCACCACCGAATACCTCTTTGAGGACCGCCAACCCGGCGAGACCCACACCTATTACGTTCAATCCTATCGTCTGGGCTACCTGAGCGAGCCGTCGAACGTCATCACCATCGATGCCACAGGCATCACAGGCATTCAGGCCGACAAGCCCTTGCAGCTACTGACCATGGAAGGTGGCGTTCTCGTGAAATGCAGTGAGGACTTGGGCAGTGCCACCGTCTATGACATGGCAGGCAGGACCGTGCGCCAAATCGACAACCTCCACAACGATATGATTATCGACTTGCCTCGCGGCATCTACCTGCTCAAGACTTCGACCAGCCGCACGGCTTGGAAAATCGCCGTGAGGTAAAACGGAAAGAACGGATAATACGGATATTACGGAACAAGCGGTTGACCTGATGGTCAACCGCTTGTTGCAACGGAATTGTTTTAAATCTTACTCCTTGATGAGGTTGCCGCCTTCCTTCAGAGCCTCCTCGTTGAGGGGGATGAGGTGCCAGTGGCGCTCGGGGAGGGTCTTCTTGAGGGCCTTGAGCACGCTCTCGATGGTCACCATGGGGCGCACCTTGAGCATCGAACCCAGGACGATCATGTTGAAGGTCTTGGAGTTCTTCATCTCGATAGACTTCTCGGTAGCATCGATAGGATAAATCTTGATGTCGGTGCGGGTGGGTTTCTTGTGGATGCCATAGGTGTCATACATCAGAATACCACCGGGCTTTACCTTGCTCTCGAACTTGTCAAGCGACTGCTGGTTGAGCACAACCACCACGTCATAGGTGTTGAGGACGGGCGAGCTGATGCGCTCATCGCTCACGATAACAGTGACGTTGGCGGTACCGCCACGCTGTTCGGGACCGTAAGAGGGCAGCCAGCAGACTTCCTTATCCTCCATCAGGCCAGAGTAGGCAAGAATCTTACCCATTGACAATACACCCTGTCCGCCGAAACCGGCAATAACTATTTCATTAATCATAGTGTCTTCTAAATTTTAGCGTTGAATACCATCTTTCAAGTCCTTCAAGTCTCCGAGGGGAT
>JAFYYI010000084.1 GCA_017557665.1 Muribaculaceae bacterium
AAGTTGAAGATACCGTTGTCGTCCCAGCCGTGCTCGTCGTCGCCGATGAGTTTGCGCTTGGGGTCGGTGCTCAAGGTGGTCTTGCCGGTGCCCGAGAGACCGAAGAAGATAGCGGTGTTCTCGCCATTCATGTCGCAGTTGGCCGAGCAGTGCATGGCAGCAATGCCCTTGAGGGGCAGGAAGTAGTTCATCATCGAGAACATACCCTTCTTCATCTCACCACCGTACCAGGTGTTGAGGATGACCTGCTCGTTGCTGGTCACGTTGAAGACAACGGCGGTGTCGCTGTTCAGACCCAGCTCCTTGTAGTTGTCGACCTTGGCCTTGCTGGCGCAGTAAACAGTGAAGTCGGGCTCCTGGTCAAACTCCTCCTCGTTCTGAGGACGGATGAACATGTTGGTCACGAAGTGGGCCTGCCATGCCACCTCCATGATGAAGCGCACCTTCATGCGGGTATCCTTGTTGGCACCGCAGAAACCGTCAACAACAAACAGACGCTTGCCGCTCAGCTGCTTTACGGCGAGATCCTTGAGAGCAGCCCAGGTAGCCTCGGTCACAGGCTTATTGTCATTGGGGTAACCAGGCGTGGTCCACCACACCTTGTCATGGCTGTTGGCATCGTCAACGATGAATTTATCTTTAGGAGAACGGCCGGTGTAGACACCAGTCATCACATTGATGGCACCCAGTTCGGTTTCCTGACCCTTGTCAAAACCTTCCAGACCGGGTTTCATCTCCTCATTGAACATCACCTCATAGCTGGGGTTGTAAAGAACCTCGGTAACACCAGTGATACCGTACTTTTCTGCTAAGATAGCCTTATCAAATTTAGCCATAATAAAACTTTAGTTATTAATGATTTAGAAATTACCTTAATTTGAAAACGGTGCAAAATTACGCAATAATTTATAATGAGCGGCATGCATTAAAGAAAAATTTCCTTAATTGGCGCCTCATTATATATTTTTAGCAGTTCAGCAGCCACCGCAACCACAATCGCAGCCGTCACCGTGGTCGTGTCCACAGTCACCACTGTTGCAGTCCTCACAGCCGCAGCCGCAGCCGTGATGCTTGGGATTGAGCTCCTCGGGTGTCGCGTCGCGCACCGTCTTGACGTAACCGCTGTAGCGTACCGTCTCGCCGGCAAGCTGGTGGTTGAAGTCCATGAAGACCTTGTCGTCGGTGACCTTGACCACCTGTCCCTCGATGCGCATACCCTCTTGAGTCATCATGGGCACGCGAGCACCGGGACGGATATTCTCGGCGTCAAACTTGCCGTCGATATGAAAGATTTCCTTCTCCAGTTCATAAATCAGTTCGGGGTTCTTCACACCGAAAGCCTCATGGGGCTGCAATGTAAAGTCAAATTTCTCGCCCTGTTCCAGTCCCATGATGTGGTTCTGGAAGCCCTCGATAAGCGACAAGTCCATACCGAATACAAAAGCGTCGGGGTGCTCATCGTTGAACTTGAACACACTGACCTGTTGTTCGTCGCTAACGACGAAGATTTCATACACAAGCTCTACATATTTACCTGCTTGAATTTTCTCCATTTTGTTTTGAGTTGTTTTTTTATTTGTCATTATTCAGGTGGCATCTGTCCATCACGTGACGCATGCGGTCAATAGCAGAGAGACCACCCATTAAAACTGTTTTTTCTAATTTTTGGCAAAGATAGTGCAAAAATCCTTTTAACCATGCAACTCCGAGGGTTTTCTTTCTGAATGAGAGAACATTTCACCGAAACTCATTCACCCTCGCTTGCTGTCGCTGAATAACTCCGTCGGTTTATTGAAATCAGAGCATTTTGTCCATGTTACAAGTGAATTTGTCTAAAAACTTTGTATAGTTGAATAGAGTTGTATATCTTTGCGAAATTCAAATAAGGTGATTAATCGCGATATCAGATATGACAGCAACCATTCAAGAGACCAAGAACAATAACCGCTATCTGGTGCTGCACCTGCTATGCTGGGCAGTGATTATCGTTGTGCCTATGTTCTTCCATAGCTCCGGTGACGACTGGCCAACGGTCATGAACCGTTACTTGCGCTGGTTGGGCAATCCGTTGGCCTATATGCTGGTGTTCTATGTCAACTACTTGTGGCTCGTGCCCCGCTTCCTGCTCAAGAAGCGCGACTGGAAGATGTTCCTGTTCATCAATATACTCATGATTGTGGCAGGGCTGATTACCATCGACCTGTTTCACTGGTGTGTCACCCGTGTGTTGCCCGAGATTCCCAGCAATAGACAATATGTGAGATTACCGCTCTACTTCTGGGCCATCTTGACACTCATCCTGATTATCGCGCTGGCCGTTGCAGTGCGCATAACCCAACGATGGCAGCACATCGAGGAAGCCCGCAAGGAAGCCGAGGCTGCTCGCGCCGAGGCCGAGTTGAGCAACCTGCGCAACCAGTTGAACCCTCATTTCCTGCTGAACACGCTGAACAACATTTATGCGCTTATCGCCTTTGACCAGGACAAGGCGCAGACTGCAGTGGGCGAGCTGAGCAAGTTGCTGCGGCATGTGCTGTACGAGAGTCAAGAGGACTTTGTGCCGCTGAGTAAAGAGGTCGATTTCATCAATAACTACATCGAGTTGATGAAAATACGCATGACCGACAATGTGAAAGTCCATAACAATATCCACGTGAAGCCCAATGACTCGACTCCCGTGGCTCCGCTCCTCTTTATCTCCTTGATCGAGAACGCCTTCAAGCATGGCATCTCCCCTCAGGGCAAGGGCGAAATCAGTATTGACCTCCACCAGGTGAATGGTGACATCACCTGTGAAATCCTCAACACCTGTTATCCCAAGCGTGAGAACGACAAGAGCGGCTCGGGCATCGGTCTGGAACAGGTGAGTCGCCGTCTGGAACTCTTGTACCCCGAACGCTACACCTGGGAGAAGGGAAAGAGTGAAGACGGTCAAACATATTATTCCAAACTCACTATTAAGAAAGAATCATGATCATCAAGTGTGCAATTGTTGACGACGAGCCTCTAGCAGTCGAACTGCTTGCAAGTTATGTGAAAAGAATACCCTTCCTGGAACTGTGCGGCAAGTACAACAACGCTACCGATGCCCTGCATGGCATCGGTGAACAGCCGGTAGACCTGCTCTTCCTCGACATCCAGATGCCGGAGCTCAATGGCCTGGAATTAAGTAAAATGGTTCCCGAAAACACGCGCATCGTGTTCACGACGGCCTTCAACCAGTATGCCGTTGACGGTTTTCGTGTCAATGCGTTGGACTACCTGGTGAAGCCCATCAGCTATGCCGATTTCCTGGAAGCGTGCAACAAGGCGCTGCAATGGTTCCAGCTTCTGCAGCAGAGCGATCAACCGGCGCCCCGCACCGAAGAGGAGCCCACAAGCATCTTTGTCAAGAGCGAATACAAGCTATTGCAAATCAACCTTGATGATATCCGCTATATCGAGGGTCTGAAGGACTATGTGAAAATCTACACCGAACAGTCTCCGCACCCCATCCTCTCACTGATGAACATGAAGGCCATCGAACAGATGCTTCCCGCATCGCGCTTCATCAGGGTTCACCGCTCCTTTATTGTCCAAAAAAGCAAAATCCGCGAGATAGAGCGCAACCGCATCGTGTTTGGCGACGTGTATATTCCCATCGGCGACAGCTACAAGCAGGCGTTCCAGGAATTCATCAATGCCAAATAGTCCTGTAAAAAACGGAAATTACTTAAGATACTGAAATTTCAGATCTTACGGGAAACTATGGTGGCCACGTCATCACGACGCGGCCACCAATTGTAAACCTTAAAACATCTTTTTTACAGGGCCGTACCTAATTAACCTTCGGCCCCTTTATCATTTCCAATCCATGAAGTTGAAGTTCATGGCCTGAATATGATTACTGTTTTTGAAGAAACAAAGGTAGTGTTTTTTATAGAAATTCAACCGACCAGATGCTAAAAAACATTTATTAAAGGCACTTTTTACCTTAATAATAATAGGAATTGTCAAAAAATACACTACATTTGCGAATTGAAAACCAACATGCTGCGGCATGTAAAGATTGTAAGGGTGTTGTTCCAAGGGGTTGCCTAGACGGCTGCCTTGAGGATGATATCCTGTAAAGACTTGACTAAACCAAAACGATTTATACTACTTATAATGAAAAAATTATCATTTTTGCTGATTACAGCACTTGTATGCATCCAGGCGCTCGCCATCCCGGCTCACAAAGGCTTGGTGCAGATGCCTCAGCCCGACGGCACCTATGTGACAATCGGACTCGTGGGCGATGAGTTTTACCACTTTAATGTGACCGCCGACGGTTACACCGTGATACAAAATGACGAGGGCGCCTATTTTTACGCCCAACGCGACGGCATGTCCATAGTGCCCACCCAGATGCTGGCTCATGATGCCAAAGACCGCACTGCCGCTGAGCGCGAATTTCTCGCTAACACCCCCAAGCGTCTTGTTGACAAGACGGGTGTGAACATGGCCCAGATGCAGCGTGTTAAACGCAACGTGGACCTCTCGAACTTCGACTTTGAGAACTTCCGCGGCTTGGTGATTCTGATTGACTTTGCCGACAAGAAATTCTCGTCTGACGATCCCAAGTCTTTCTATACTGAGTTGTTCAGCACCCCGAACCTCTCGCAATGGACCGACCCGAAAACCGGTGCCCTGGTGAACTGCAACGGCAGTGTGCGTGACTATTTCGACGACCAGTCCGACGGCGCCTTCGCCCCTCCGTTTGACGTGTACGGTCCCTATACCTCCACCCGCAACGCGAGCCAATGCCAGCGTTACTCCCACTCCATCTTCACCAAGGCATTGCAGGACGCCAATGCCGAAGTTGACTTCAGCCGCTACGACAACAATGGTGACGGCAAGGTGGACATGGTCTACTTCCTGGTAGCGGGATACACTTCAAGCTACGGCGGTAACAACTCTGGCTACCTGTGGCCCCATGCCTCCAACCTCTATTATGACTATATCTCCTACGACGGCAAGTGGATGGACCGCTATGCGTCCTCAGGTGAGTTGTATGGTTGGGAAAGCAGCCCCGCATCGGTTGTGACCGAAGGCATCGGCACCGTGTGCCATGAATTCAGCCATGTGCTTGGCTTGCCCGACTTCTATGACACCGACTATGAAGAAGGAGGCGGACAGAGCCACGACCCAGGCGGCTGGGACCTGATGGCCGGCGGCACCGACTATAACTACGGCCGCACCCCCGTGGGTTATTCCTTCTTTGAGCGCTATGCCCTGGGATGGGCAAAGCCCAAAACCATCACCAAGGCAGGCAGCTACACCTTGGAGGCGGTGAATATATCACGCAGCGGCTACATCCTGCGTACCCCCGTTCAGAAAGAGTTCTTCACCATCGAGAACCGTCAGCGCACCGGCTGGGACACCTATCTTCCCGGCCATGGCATGATTGTCACCCGCGTGGACAGTACCAACACGAGCATCTGGAACCAGAACAAGGTGAACTGCAATCCCGCACACAACTATTTTGAGTTGTTGCGTGCAGGTAATTCCACATCGGACGACAGCGGCAGTGATCCCTTCCCTGGCACGCTGGGCAATCCCATGCTCACCAATGAGACCTTCCCCAACTTGAAGACTTGGGGTGGTTATGGCAACGACTTCAACATCGTTGGTATCAGCGAGAAGAACGGTGTCATTTCCTTCAACGTGGTGGAAGAGGGCGGCCTGCAGATGCTCATTGAGGACTTTGAGGACATGCCAGTTAACAGCAGCACCACCGACCAGAATGTGGAAGGCACTTTCACCAACTGGTCATTCAACAAGGCCGGTGTGCGTGCTCCCGGTGAGGGCAAGGCCGATGGCGACAACAGCGTGTTGATGAAGTTGCCCAGCCAGTTCTACAGCACCATACCTCTCTATTACAACACTTACCTTGCCAGCATGACCGTGTTCAACACCGGCGCTTATGTGGCCAAGTATTCTCTCGAGTACTCCCTCGATGACGGAGCTACCTGGCTCAAGGTCTTCACCCCTGCCGGCGCCGTGTCGGCCGAGGTTCCCGCCAAGACCACAGCCATCTGCTACTGGAACCTTGAGCTCAACAACCACCAGCCTGCCCTCTACCGCGTGTCGCAAGTGGGCGGTAACAAGAATGCCGCAACCTATATCGACAACTTCACCCTGTATTACACCGGTGAGGAAGGTGGTCCCATCGAGTACAAGGAAGGCGATGTGAACAACGACAACGAGGTGAATGTTGCTGACGTGAATACCTTGATCGACATCATCCTCGGAGGCAATGCCGATAACGACACGAAAAAGCGTGCCGACGTTAATAAGGACAACGAGGTGAACATTGCCGATGTTAATGCTCTCATCAGCATGATTCTCAGCTAAAACCTAACTATCAAGGTGGATACTATCATCCATGAAGACCCAATGGCCTCAACAGCTCGGCTTGAATCAATGATAGCATCCACCTTGATTATTTTATAATGCCTACATAACCACTATCAAAAGTATATTTTTCTAATTCAATTCAAAAGCTATGAAGAAGATTTTAACGTTATCAGTGTTGGTGTTGATGTGCTTGATATCACGCGCCGTTCCTGCTGACCCGACTCCAGTGTCAGTGACACAACCTGACGGCTCCACTTTAACCATCACCCTGCACGGAGACGAGTTCTTCCACTTCACCACAACCATCGACGGTTACACCGTGATGAAAAACGCGTCGGGCTACTACACCTATGCCCAACTGGATAACGGCAGGCTGGTGGCAGGCGACCGCATCGCCCGCGACCCGTCGCATCGCTCTAACGCTGACCGTGCCGCACTGACCGCAATTCCCAAGGGCCTGGCAAGTGATACCATGGTCCAGAACGGCCGCAGGATGTTGGGAAAGCGCAACAGCGTGATGCGTCGCGTGGGTTCCGACGGCATGATGAATTACGACGGATTCCGTGGCTTAATCATCCTGATTAACTATACCAACAAAAAGTTCTCAATGCAGGATGCCAACGCATTCTATGACGACATGGTCAACACCCATGATTTTACCGGCTACACGCTCAACGGCCGCACCGTGAGGATGACAGGCAGTGTGCGTGACTATTTCTATGATAACTCTTCCCGTGTGTTCGACCCGCACTTTGATATCGTGGGTCCTGTTAACGTGAACTTTGATTGCACCGCTCCACAGGGCACTTCCCGCGCCGAGCCGATTTTCAATGAGGCGCTGGACCTCGTAGATGACGAGATTGACTTCAGCGACTATGACACCGATGGCGACGGATATGTTGACATGGTATTCTTCCTCGTAGCCGGTTTGTCGGCTAACTATAGCGGCAACAACAGCAACTACCTGTGGCCCCACATGTATTACCTGTACAACACCCCTATGCATGACGGAGTGGAGTTCGGCCTGTATGCCTGCTCTACTGAGATTGCCGGCTGGGAGAACTATTATTCTGACGTGAACGGCATTGGCACCTTCTGCCACGAGTTCGGTCATGTGCTGGGTCTTCCTGACCTCTATGACACTGACTACAGCGGTAGCGGCGGCGAGAGCCGCAACCCTGGCGAATGGTCCATCATGGCTGGCGGCAGCGGTAACAACTACGGCCGTAATCCTGTGGGCTACAGCCTGTATGAGCGTTATGCCTTGGGGTTCACCAGACCCCTGCTCATCAATCGCCCGGGTCACTACACGATGCACCCGCTCGACCAGAGCAATCGGGGTTATCGACTCGACACTCCTGTCGATAACGAATTCTTCCTCATCGAGAACCGTCAACCCGGCAAGTGGGACCGCTATCTTCCCGGCCACGGCATGATGATTGCACGCGTCGACAGCACTAACGAGTATATCTGGTGGGCGAATCAGGTGAACTGTAATCCCAAGCGCATGTACTATGAGCTGTTGCGCGCCAAATACAACGGTGAAGACAGTAGCAGCGATCCCTTCCCTGGAACGGGAGGCGTGACCTCAATCACCAATGTCACCACCCCCAGCTTGCAGACATGGGGAAAATTCTTCAACGATTATGCCATCTTCAACATTGCCGAGAATGATAATATCATCTCGTTCGACGTGGAAGATGACAACACTATACTGAACGTCATCGAGGACTTTGAGAACATGCCCGTCACAACCGACTTGAGTGCTAAAGGCGTGGAAGGCGTCTTCAGCAAGTGGGACTTTGTGAAGTGCGCCGTGGAGAGTCCCGAAGAGGGCAACTGCGACGGCAGTCGTGCCGTGGCGATGAAGAAACCGAGCCAGATAACCACTTCGAAGCCGCTCAGCATCTGTCCCTACATGCTCTCCTATACCATTCATAACCCGACGAGCACAGCAGCCAACATCAAGTTCTCCTACTCTCTTGACCGCGGTGAAACTTGGACTGCGCCACTCGAGGGTACCATCTCGGCCGAAGGCCATTCCGTTCACACGGCTATGGTCAGCTTGCCTATGACCGCACCCATCATGCTGCGTTTCAATCAGGTCTCGGGCAGTAACAAGGTGAGCATCTACCTTGACAATATCAAGCTGTATTATCAGGACACCTGGCCCGAGCAGACTCTCCCTGGCGACGTGAACCGTGACAGCGAGGTCAACATTGCCGATGTTAACGTAATGATCATGCTGATCCTGGACGGTGACATCGATGACGAAACAAAACCCATTGCCGATGTAAACGGCGACGGTGAGATCAACATTGCCGATGTGAACATGTTGATCGACATGATTGTCAGGTAAGAGAGCGTTTTTCTCTTACCTGACACACACCAAATCTATATACCACAACTGACCCTTAATCATCTATTATTATTAACTATAAATTTGATGGATATGAAAAAGTGTTTATTATTTCTTACAATGGGACTGATGTTCCTAGCAGCACGTGCCGTCCCGGCTGACCCGACACCCGGACAGGTTACACAGCCCGACGGCACGAAGCTCACCGTGGTATTGCATGGTGACGAGTTCTTTAACTACCTGACAACCGTTGATGGTTACACGGTGGTCAAGAATGAGGCGGGCTATTACACCTATGCCCGTCAGTCTGGTAATACCTTGGTTGCCAGCAATCTGATCGCACGCGACGAGGCAAAGCGCACCGCTGCCGACCGCGCTGCCCTCGCTGGCGTACCCAAGGGTCTGAAAAGCCAAGCCATGGTTCAGCGTGGCAAGAAGATGTTGGACCAACGCAACAACTTGATTCGCGGCATCGGCCACGGTGGTCACATGGACTACAGCAAGTTCCGTGGCCTGATCATTCTGATCAATTACACCGACAGGAAGTTTGACGACTACGTTCCTTCCAACTTCACACCAATTGATTTCTACAACGACATGATTAATGGGCATGACTATCAGGGCTTCACGCTTCCTGCGGGAACCAAGATAGAATGCATGGGCAGTGTGCGCGACTACTACTACGACAACTCGTTCCAGCAGTTTGACCCGCACTTTGACATTCTGGGCCCGGTTGATGTCCCCTATGCCTGCACCGATGCCCATCAGTTCAATTGCGACTCCATCTTCTTTGCCGCTCTTGAAGCACTTGACGACACTGTGGATTTCAGCCAGTATGACACTGATGAAGACGGTACCGCCGACATGGTGTTCTTCCTGGTTGCCGGTCATGGCTCGGACCACAGCGCCAACAACAGGGACTACCTGTGGCCCCACATGAAAAATTTCACCGACTCTCCCGTGCTTGATGGCGTGAACTTCAGACTCTATGCCTGCTCGACCAATATGACAGGCGAAGAAAACGAGTACTATATCGTTTACAACAACATCTCTGGCATTGGCCCCATCTGCCACGAGTTCAGCCATTGCTTGGGTCTGCCTGACTTCTATGATACCGACAATGACGGCAGTGGCGGTGTCAACAGCAATTACCCCATAACCTGGTCTATCATGGCCAGCGGCTTCAAGAACAACATGGGTCGCAATCCCGTGGGTTACAGTCTGTTTGAACGCTATGCGCTCGGTTTTGCAACCCCCACCCTCATTGAAGGCGAGGGCACCATCAGCATACCTGGCCTTGAAAAGAGTAACTCGGGTTACCGCATGAACACCGCTAACAAGGGTGAGTATTTCATCATCGAGAACCGCCAGCGCGTTAAGTGGGACAAGAACCTGGCCGGTCCCGGTATGCTCGTCTGGCGTGTCGACTCAAGCAATGTTGATGTCTGGGAAAACAATCTGGTCAATGCCAACCCCAACCGCAGTTACTACCAGTTGCTTAGGGCTAAATTCAACGGAATCTCGGACAGCTATAATGACCCCTTCCCTGGCGTTGCCGGTGTCACTACCATCTCAAACGCTACTCAGCCCAACATGCGCACATGGGACGGCAAACTGAGCCAGTATGCCTTCATCAACATCGCTGAGGCCGACAGCATTATCACCTTTGATGTGGTGAAAGACAACACCAAGAGTTCCATCGAGGACTTTGAGAAGATGCCCGTGGGCGCAACGCTCAATGAGCGCGGTGTAGCTGGTGTTTATGCCAACTGGGATTTCTATGGTTGCGCTGTTGTTGACACCGCTCAAGTGGGTAACGGACACGTCGTTGCCATGAAGAGCGGCAGCTACTTCAACACCGCCGAAAACCTGAACAAGATTCCCAAGGTTGTGCGCTTCAATATTTACAATCCCACGTCATCAGGTGTATACATCACGCCTCAGTACTCGGTTAACAATGGCCAGCGCTGGAAGGGTCTGGACACTTATCCCTATGAATTCTACCTTGCTGCCGGTGCTACAACCAGTGTTACAATTACCTCACTGCCCACCAATCAGCCCATCATGTTACGCTTGAAGGCCTCGGGCAGCTCGGAGTACTTCTTCATCGACGACATCGAGATCTGCTACGAGAGCACTTGGACTCCCGAACCCGAGTTCATCCTGGGTGACGTGAACCGTGACGGTGAATTCAACATCACCGATGTTATCGACCTGATCAACTACATCCTCAACGATGCTGGCGACATCGACCTTGATGCTGCTAACTTCAACCAGGATAGCGAGGTGAACATCACCGACGCCATCGATATGATTAATGACATCGTGAATAGTTTATGATGTAACTGATATCGTCCTGTATGTTTTTCGTGTGCCCCAAGGGTTTGAGAACCTTTGGGGCACATCTTCTCAGGAACTTACTGCGTCGTGTCTGCCTCCATTGTTTAAGATGAAGCAGATAAGGACACGGGGTCATGCGGACGAAACACCCAGAGGGTGTCATTTGAGTAACCGGCGGTGCCTGCTAACGAAACGAGTGTAGCGAGTGAAGTGGCAGGCATCCACGATGCCGCAATCCGTCCATATCGTCGCTGGAGGCGACCCCATTACCCATAATCATCAAGGGGGTCGCCTTCAGCGACATTCTTTTGTATGGCCTTACCCGTGGTGATGCTGACCCTCTCGCTCCGCTCGAATGCCAGCATTACCACGGGTTACTCAAATGCTCGCCCGTCGGGCGAGAGAAGCCCTAAAGTAAGCCCCAAGACTGATAGACACGCACAGTTAACCATGATAATCTGTGAATAGTGCGTCGAAGACGAACTTCCGAAATAGCAAAATGCCTGGAAATCAAATAATTTCTCTTCGAGGCACGTTCCCAGCCCGTTTAGGGCCCAAGCTGCGAACCACCTAACATCCTTCGATATTTTCCCCGGACATTAATGAAATAAAACAACTGTGCAGAGAGTCTGAAGCTCTCGGCACAGCCGTTTATCAGGGAACTATCCTGTCCCAGATTCAATACTGAACCATGGAATTAATAATCGTTCAAGACGAAATTGATCAGGTCAATAGCGTCGGTGATGTTCACATCGCTATCCTGGTTGAAGTTAGCAGCATCGAGGTCGATGTCGCCAGCATCGTTGATGATGTAGCTGATCAGGTCAATGGCATCGGTGATGTTCACCTCGCCGTCACGGTTCACGTCACCCAGGATGAACTCGGGACCGGGATCGCCAACGGTGAAGGGAACGGGATCGTTAAAGAACCAGTTCCAGTCATAGTTGTTGGGGAAGTAGGGCGACCAAACAACAACATAATACTTCGTGCCGTCGGTCAGGTAATAGGAACCGCTGATGTCAATCGAGGCAGTCTCATTCTCCTGCAAGTCAACCTGAGTGGTTTGAGCTGTAGTGGCTACAGTATACTTGCCATCGTCGCCCCTGGTAGCGAGAGCCCAGCGGATGGTGCCCTGCCAGGGACCGCTCAGAGCCTTCACCTCAAACGAGCCGCGCACGTTGTTGGCAGGCATCATTTCGGCAGCATAGGTGGTACCGGTAACTACAACACCACCATTCTCACCCTCTTCAGAGGGACGGATGCCCATGATAGCATACTGGTCGGCGTTGAAGCCTTCATCGTACTCACTGTGCTCGTAGGGGGTATTACCGTAGATGCGCGGAGAGAGCAGGTCGAAGCTGAACCAGCTGTTGTACTCCTCGGGCTGGAAGCCCCAGATGATGCGCACACGACCCTCAGAATCATAACCGTCCATCACGAAAGCGTGACCAACGTGTGCATTCTGGGTACCATCGTTGAGGACGGTCCTGTAACCAAAGTAGAGGACGGGACGACCCTCGTCGAGCTCGGTGTAAACCATCTCACGCCAGTTAGCGTCAGTGTAATTGGCCTTCTGCAAGAACTGCATGTTGGGGTTGTAGTCGAAGTGAGCAACCATACCCTTGATAATCTGATCATAGCTTACATTGGTGCTGCTGGTAGAGAATCTGGCTTGTAAGGCAACAGCGATATCATAAATCATCTGGGCGCAATCCTGCCAATTGCTAGAAGTCTCGGTGTAACCATTCTTCATGTTGCGGTACTTGTAGCTGTGGTTGAAGTTGGCAGTAGCGACTTTCTCTTCGTTACCCAGCATGTAGTGGAAGGTGTTCGAGCCGTTACCGTAAGCGGGGAACTGCAAGCCCTTCATGATGTGAGCGACAGCGATGGGAACGCAACCAGCATAGCAATGCTCTCCGTTATAGGTGGGGAAGTAGCTGTTGTAGGGACCAAACTGATGCCAGTGGGGACCCTCACCATACTCGTTCAAGAACATGGGTTTTACACCCTCAGGATTCATCTTGATCTGAGGGGTCTTAGCAACAGCCAGATTGGGATAGTGGCGCATCGACTCCAAACTCTGCTGATAGAGATTGAGTAAGTACTTCAAGGGCTCGGGGGCCTGGTTGTAGTTAAACGCACCACGGTCGCTGTAACCCAGGACGGGAGTCGTCATGTCGTCACCGGCAACAATCACGTAACCCTGACCGCCGTCACGATTGAACACATAGTAGTCAGTCTGACCCATCGAGTTCCTGCCTTCATAGTTCAAGGTCATCTTGGCATTAGAAGCATTGAGCTTGGTGGATTTAGCAAACTGCTGCTTAGCGATAGCCTCGGCTTGAGCAGGGGTAATCACTTTAGCATTGATGCCCTGTGAGCACAAGGCAACTGCTGCGAGTAAAAATAAAATCTTCTTCATAAATAAAAATATTGGATTAATAATTAACACTCAGACATTTTACATAACGCTTATAGTCTATTCTATTCTCTGGTAACAGTTTTAATAAAAGATATGAGATAATCTCGCAGTATGTGCTGACATCAAGTACTTGTGGATTTCACCTCATAACCATTAGTTTATGGCCACAAATTTAGGACGTTTTACTGATTTTTCAAAACTTTTTTAGTAAAAACTTATAAAAATTCCAAAATAATCACCCTCCATTGCTTAGTATATAGATGAAAATCAACGATTTATGACCGATTGGCTTTCAAAGACCGATAGGCGTTTATAAGCAATAAGTTTGGGTCAAATGATGTCAAGGAGAAAAACATTCAATAAATACCGGTATAAACAGCTTAGTTTACAGCTTTTATATTACCTACCAAAAATGGTTAACTAAAAATAACAATTTTTTACATCTTAGATTTGCCCATCTCAAAAAGTGGTCCTACCTTTGCGACAAAGTTGGAAATATTAATACTATTCATCCTAAATGAACATCGCGTTGTGAAACGAGGTGTTTATTTTTTACTTAAAAGTAAAGAAATAAGTGACTGAATTGTGACTGAATTGCAAAAAAAGGAATGGGCTGGTAATCAATTCGTTTTTTTTCCTTAACTTTGCGCATTAACACTAACTAATTCACCCAAATCTCAACACTATGTTAAGGAAAATCCGCATAACGCTGGCTGCCATCATGATGATCATGGTGACACTGCTGTTTCTTGACGTGAGCGGCGTGCTGCATCACTACCTGGCGTGGACGGCTCGCATCCAGTTCCTGCCCGCCCTGCTCGCCCTCAATGTGGTGGTTATCGTGGTCCTGGTGCTGTTGACGCTCATCTTCGGGCGCATCTACTGCTCGGTCATCTGTCCTTTGGGCATCTTCCAGGATATCGTGTCATGGATTCACGGCAAGCGTAAGAAGAACCGTTTCACAGCCAGCCCCGAAAAGCGCTGGCTGCGCTATAGCGTGCTGGTGCTGTTTATCGCAGCATTCATCGCCGGCATTCATTCACTGGTTGCCCTGCTGGCTCCTTACAGCAGTTATGGCCGCATGGTGACCAACCTGCTGTTGCCCGTCTATCAGTGGGGCAATAACTTGCTGGCATCGATTGCCGACCGGATGGACAGTTACACTTTCTACGGCGTGGATGTCTGGATGAAGAGCCTACCCACTTTCCTGATTGCTCTGGCGACATTCATCATCATCGTCGTGCTGGCATGGCGTGGTGGCCGCACCTACTGCAACACCATCTGCCCCGTGGGCACCATTCTGGCCCAGCTGGCACGATTCTCGTGGTTCAAGGTCCACTTTGATGCCGACAAGTGCAAGTCGTGCAGCCTGTGCACCAAGAACTGCAAGGCCTCATGCATCGACTTCACTGCTCACAAGGTGGATTACACGCGCTGTGTGACTTGCGGCAACTGTATTGCCAAGTGCAACTTCGGAGCTCTGCGCTACGGCCATCCCAAGGCTGCGCCACAGCCCGTCAAGAACGAAGCAGAGAATCAGACCACTACCGATGGCACTCGACGCGCTTTCCTCGTTGGAACGACCATCGTGGGTGCCGACATCGCCCTTGCCCAAGCCTCCAAGAAGGTGGATGGCGGTCTTGCCGTCATCGAAGACAAGGTGCCTGCCAAGCGTTCCACCCCGTTGACACCTCCCGGCTCGGTAAGTGCTAAGCATTTTGCCCAGCACTGCACCGCCTGCCAGTTGTGTGTAGCGAAGTGTCCCAACGGTGTGTTGCGCCCCTCTACCGACCCGATGCGACTGATGCAGCCCGAACTGAGTTTCGAGCGCGGCGCCTGCCGTCCGGAATGCGTCGAATGCTCCAGCGTGTGTCCCACCGGCGCCATCAAACCCATTACTGTGGCCGAGAAGTCCTCGACTATCGTGGGCCATGCGGTGTGGGTCAAGGACAATTGCGTGATCACCAGCGATGGCGTGAACTGCGGCAACTGTGCCCGTCACTGCCCCACCGGCGCCATCATGATGGTGCCCAGCGACCCCGAGGACGCAAGTTCTCCCATGGTGCCCGCTGTCAACAGCGCGATGTGTATCGGCTGCGGCACCTGCGAGTATGTATGTCCTGCCAGGCCGTTCAGCGCCATCTATGTCGAGGGCCACGAGATGCATAGTCAGATTTAGGTTTTAGGCTTTAGGCATTAGGCTTTAGGTTTTAGGATTGATTCCACTTTAGATTGACAATCGATTATGAACGACAACAAGAATAACAACAATACTGGCGGCAAGACCTTGAACCGCCGCACGTTCCTAAAAGCGTTGGGATTGGGAACAGCCACTGTCGCAGCTCCTGTCATCGTGAGCTGCGCTACAGACAATGACAAGAAGATACCCATCCAGGAACCTCCAGTAGGCAAGATGACCTACCGCGAGAACCCCAAAACCAAAGAGAAGGTCTCCATCCTGGGCTACGGCATGATGCGCCTGCCGGCCACTAATGGCGAGCCCTTCGGTCGAGACAATGATGCCGAAATCGATCAGGACATGATTAACAAGCAGATTGATTATGCCATCGAGCACGGCGTGAATTATTTCGACACGTCGCCTGCCTATTGCAAGGGACTGAGCGAGCATGCCACAGGCATTGCCCTAAGCCGCCACAAACGCGAGGAGTTCTTCATTGCCACCAAACTTTCCAACTTCTCTCCCGATACCTGGTCCCGCGAGGCAAGCATCGAGATGTTCCAGAACTCCCTCAAAGAGTTGCAAGTTGACTACATCGACTACCTGCTGCTGCATTCCATCGGTGGCAGCAATGAAGGGATGACGGCCATGGAGGTCTTTGAGGCACGTTACATCAAAAACGGTATCCTGGACTACTTGATGGAGCAGCGCGAGAAGGGCATCATCCGCAACCTGGGTTTCTCCTATCATGGCGACATCGCAGTGTTTGACCACTTGCTGGCCAACCACAACAAATACAAATGGGACTTTGTTCAAATCGAGCTGAACTACCTCGACTGGAAGCACGCTAAGGAAATCAACGAACGCAACACCAATGCCGAATACCTGTATGCCGAACTTGACAAACGTGCCATACCCGCCGTCATCATGGAACCGCTGTTGGGCGGACGACTCGCCTCGCTGCCGCAGCCTCTAGCGCACAAAATTCTGGCACGAGACCCCGAGCACACCCTGGCTTCATGGGCTTTCCGCTATGCCGGATCCTTCCCTCGTGTACTCACGATATTGAGTGGAATGACCTACATGGAGCACCTCAAGGAGAACCTGTGCACCTATTGTCCTCTCGTGGAACTTAACGATCAGGAGAAGGAATTCCTTTATGGTATTGCCGAGGAGATCGTGGGCTATAACACCATTCCCTGCAATGACTGCAAGTACTGCATGCCGTGCCCTTACGGTATCGACATTCCCGGTGTGCTCACCCACTACAACAAGTGCATCGCTGAGGGTAACCTCTCCCGTGACCGCAACGACCCGGATTATGCGCGTGCCCGCAGAGCCTTCCTCGTTGGCTATGACCGCAGCGTACCCAAACTGCGCCAGGCCGACCACTGCATCGGCTGTGGCCAATGCGTTCACCACTGCCCGCAACGCATCGACATTCCCAAGGAGATGCAACGCATCAACAACTACGTCGAGGCGCTCAAGCGCAACATTGACCGCGGTCTTGAGGCCTGACCGTTGACCCATCGACGCAAGAAGCGTAAAAAAAACAACACCCATTGCACGGGAAAAGCCACATTTTTCCGTGCAATGCTTTTCTTGACAAGCACAAGTGACAAAGCCAATCGGACCCGATTTTTAGCCATTTCCTATCAAAATCCGTGATAAAAAGGGGTAAAATAGCCTATTTCGGCTTAATTAGATAAGGTGTGGGACAAAAACTTGTTTTTTTTATGCTTCACTTTCAGAAAAAGCAGTATATTTGCAGGCTGAAAAAGACGTTTGAAGCGAAAATTAACAAAATTTAATTAAATAATTAACAAATCAAATGCAAACTAAAGGTTTTATCAGAGTCCTTACCATTGCACTGTTGTTGATTTGTGCTTTCTACCTGTCGTTCACCTTTGTGAGCAATCACTATCAGGGTGTCGCCGAGAAGAAGGCGCTCGCTGCTGCCGGCATCAAGTCGCCCGACACCAGCAACAAGAAGTACACAGCAGCACTCAATGAGTGTCTGGACTCTCTCGCTAACAAGAAGGTGTTCCTTGGTTACTACACCTTCCAGCAAGTTCGTGAGAAAGAGTTGGGCCTTGGCCTTGACTTGAAGGGTGGTATGAACGTGACACTTCAGATTTCGGTGCCCGACATCCTTCGCGCTCTCGCGAACAACAATCCCGACAAGAAGTTTAACCAAGCCATCGACAACGTGACGAAGAACCAGACCGCTCAGGATGACTTCGTGGGCTCCTTCTGCAAGGAGTACAAGAAGCTCGCTCCCGAGGGCAATCTGACTCAGATTTTCCGCAACATCGATCGCATCAAGGAGAAACCCAATGCTACCGAGGCCGAGGTTGAGAACATCCTGAAGGACGAGGTAAACAGCATGGTTGACAACTCCTACAAGGTGCTGCGCAACCGTATCGACCGCTTTGGCGTGGTACAACCCAATATCCAAAAGCTGCAGAGCACGGGCCGCATCCTGCTCGAGCTGCCGGGTGTGAAAGAGCCCGAGCGCGTCGAGAAACTGTTGCAGGGTGCCGCAAACCTGGAGTTCTACTTGACTTACAGGCTGTCTGAGATCGTTCCCTCTTTGCGTCAGCTCAGTGACCAGGCCAAGGCCAACGGAACCACGGCTGCTCCCGCACAGGCTACTGCCAATGACAGCACGGCTACTGCCGAAAACGCTGTTGCTGACACTGCCAAGCAGGCCGCTCCCGCCGAGGCCAAGACTGCTGCTCCCGCTAAGAACGATTCACGCACACTGGCCCAGCTCACCGGTTTTGACGCCCTCATTGGTGCCGCTGGTGGCTCGCCCGTTGTGGGTTACGTGAGCGCTGCCGACACCGCAGCTGTCAACGCCATCGTCAACTCTCCGCTGGCCAAGACGATTCTGCCCGCCGACCTGAAGTTGGCTTGGACCGTTAAGCCCGAGAAGATGCAGGGTGGCCATGAGGCCTTCCAGCTCATTGCCCTGAAGACCGTCAACAAGCAGCCCGTCCTGAACGGTGACGTTGTTACCCGCGCATCCAGCGAGTTTGATAACCTGCAGGGCCAGGTGGTTTCGATGACGATGAACGATGAAGGCGCCCGTCAGTGGAGCATCATCACTGGCCAGCACATCGGTGAGGCTATTGCCATCGTCCTCGATGACCAGGTTTACTCCTTCCCCAATGTGAACAGCCAGATCGACGGTGGTCGCTCGCAGATTAGCGGTAGATTCTCCGTTGAGGAGGCTGGTGACCTTGCTAACGTGCTCGAGTCTGGTAAGATGGTGGCACGTGTCAATATCGCCAGTGAAAGTGTGATTGGCCCGTCGCTGGGTAAGGAATCCATCCGCAAGGGTCTCATCTCGTTCCTTGTAGCCCTCGTGCTGCTGATGATCTTCATGGTTTGCACCTACGGTCTGCAGGCTGGTATGATTGCTAACCTGGGTCTGTTGATGAACCTGTTCTTCACCATGGGTATCCTCGCCTCGTTCCAGAGCGTGCTCACCCTGCCGGGTATCGCCGGTATCGTGCTGACCCTAGGTATGGCGGTGGACGCCAACGTGCTTATCTTTGAGCGTTGTAAGGAGGAATTGCGTGCCGGTAAGGGACTCAAGGCTGCTGTCAGCGATGGTTACAAGAATGCATTCTCGGCCATCTTCGACTCCAACTTGACCACCATCATCACCGGTATCATCCTGATTCTGCTGGGTTCCGGTCCCATCCGCGGTTTTGCCGTTACCCTGGTAATCGGTATCTGCTGCTCATTCTTCACTGCAGTATTCGCTACCCGTCTGGTAATGGAGCACTTTGTGAATAAGGGCACCTTCGACAAGATGACCTTTACCACTCCCATCACCCGCCACTTGATGGAGAACGTGCAGTTCAACTTCATGGGCGCTGCCAAGAAGACCTCTATCATCGTTCTCGCACTCCTTGTCATTATGGGTGTCCTGTTCGGTGTTCGCGGTCTGCAGCGTGGTATCGACTTCTCGGGTGGTCGCAACTACATTGTTCAATTTGACCATCCCGTTAAGGCCGAGTCGCTGACAAGCCAGCTGGCTCCCCTGTTCATCAATCCTGATGGCTCACAAGCCACCACCTCGGTCATCAATATCGACAACGACACCAAGGTGCGCATCTCGACCAACTACAAGATTACCGACTCCAGCGAGGGTATTGGTGACGAGATCATGGGTAAGCTCTATGATGGACTGAAGAATGAACTCGGTGGTATGACCAAGGAAGACTTCAGCATGTCTAACGAGAGCGTCGGCATCGTTTCGAGTGAGACCGTCGGCCCGAGCATTGCTAGCGACATGACCCGCCAGGCCATCTGGGCTGTGCTGTTCTCGCTGCTCGCCATGGCATTGTACATCCTGTTCCGTTTCCGCAACATCGCGTTCTCGATTGGCGCTCTTGCAGCTGTAGCCTTCACCTCGTTTGTTGTGATTGGCTTCTACAACCTGCACGGTCTGCTGCCCTTCTCGATGGAGATTGACCAGACGTTCATCGCCGCTATCCTGACCGTTATCGGTTATCAGGTGAACGATACCGTGGTTGTATTTGACCGCGTGCGTGAATATCGCAAGCTTTATCCCAAGCAGGATCTCTACACCACCTTCAACAAGGCGCTGTGCAGCACGTTGTCACGTACCATGATGACCTCTATCACGACCCTGCTCGTGCTGTTCATCATGCTGATCTTCGGCGGTGCATCAATCCGCAGCTTCATCTTCGCGATGATTCTCGGTGTGATCATCGGTACTTGCTCCTCACTGTTCATCGCTTCGCCCGTGGCATATTGGATTGCCCGTCGCAGCGACAAGAAGGAGGCTGCTCTTGCCACCGCAAGGGCATAAATGAAAACAACGCGTCGGCCGGCATGGCACGCATGTCGACCGACGTCTTGATGCTCCTGTAGTTCAATGGATAGAATGGAGGTTTCCTAAACCTTAGATTTGGGTTCGATTCCCAGCGGGAGTACGAGTAAAAGAAAAATCGTCTGGACACGATGTCCAGACGATTTCTTTGTCTAAAAGCCTAAGGCCTAAATCCTAAAGCCTTACTTCTTGAAGAAGCGGTTGTACAGGCCGGTGAAGCCCTGGCCGTGGCGAGCCTCGTCGCGTGCCATCTCATGAACGGTGTCATGGATAGCGTCGAGGTTCTGCTGCTTGGCGAGCTTGGCGATGCGGAACTTGTCTTCGCAAGCGCCTGCCTCGGCAGCCATGCGTTTCTCAAGGTTGGTCTTGGTGTCCCAAACGACCTCACCCAGCAGTTCGGCGAACTTGGCGGCATGCTCGGCCTCCTCAAAGGCATAGCGCTTGAAAGCCTCAGCCACTTCGGGATAGCCCTCACGGTCGGCCTGGCGTGACATTGCCAGGTACATACCAACCTCGGAGCATTCGCCCTCGAAGTGAGCCTTCAATCCAGCGAGGATTTCGGGGTCAACGCCCTTGGCCACACCCAGGGTATGCTCGGCTGCATAAGCCACTTCCTCGTCTTCCTTGAGCTCCTTGAACTTCTCGGCGGGTTGTTTACACTGCGGACATTTCTCGGGAGGGGTGTCACCCTCATGTACGTAACCGCACACGGTGCAGATCCATTTCTTAGCCATAATTGTTAATTAAATGATGTTTCGTTGTTAGTAAGTTAAACAGGTTTTAATATAATAATGTATAATCCGGATTATTCCTCGGACCTTGTTCCAGTGTTCCGTTACTCGGTCACTTCCTCAAAGTCCTCGGGTCCAACACCGCAAAGCGGACACTCTTCGGGAGGTGTGTCACCCTCATGGATGTAGCCACACACAACGCATTTCCATTTCTTCATTGTAGTGAATTGTTTTAGATGGTTAATAAAAAAGATTTCTTGGTTACAAAGTTAAGCCATTGGGAACCTACATTCCAAATTTTTTATCATTTTTTTTGAAAATAAAAAATCCCCACAATGCAATAACGCATTGCAGGGATTAAACGATTCAGTCTCGAGATGGCTGATTAGCCGTTGTACTTCTTCATCACCTTGATGAGGTCGAGCATCTTGTGGCTGTAGCCAATCTCGTTGTCATACCACGAAACCACCTTGACGAACTTGTCGGTCAGGTAAACACCTGCGTCAGCGTCAAAGATAGAGGTCAACGGGCAACCCAGGAAGTCGCTGGAAACGACCTTGTCCTCGGTGTAACCCAGGATACCCTTGAGCTCACCCTCGCTGGCCTTCTTCATGGCAGCGCAGATGTCCTCCTTGGTAGCGGGGTTCTTCAGGTTCACGGTGAGGTCAACAACCGATACGTCAAGGGTGGGGACACGCATCGAGATACCGGTGAGCTTGCCGTCGAGTTCGGGAATGACTTTACCAACGGCCTTGGCAGCGCCAGTCGAGCTGGGGATGATGTTGCCACAGGCTGCACGTCCACCGCGCCAGTCCTTAGCGCTGGGGCCGTCCACGGTGCGCTGGGTAGCGGTAACCGAGTGAACGGTGGTCATCAGACCGCTCTCAATGCCGAAGCTGTCGTTCAAGACCTTGGCGATGGGAGCCAAGCAGTTGGTGGTGCAGCTGGCGTTGCTGACGATGGTCTGGCCAGCATACTTGTCGGTGTTCACGCCGCAAACGAACATGTCGGCCTGACGACCGTCATCACCCTTCTTGCTGGGAGCCGACAGAACCACGTACTTGGCACCAGCCTTGAGGTGCTGCTCAGCGCGGTCCATGGTCAGGTAGAAACCGGTGGATTCAACGATATACTCGGCACCAATCTCACCCCAGGGGAGGTTCACGGCTTCCTTCTCAGCATAGACGTGGATGTGCTGACCATTGACGATGAGTTCCTTCTTGTCCAGGTCATAGTCCACAGTGCCGTCGAAACGACCGTGCATGGTGTCATACTTGAGCATATAGGCCATGTAGTCAACGTCGAGCAAGTCGTTGATACCCACTACCTCGATGTCGTTAACGTTCTCGGGCTCAAAAGCTGAACGGAATACAAAACGACCAATACGTCCGAATCCATTAATACCGATTTTAATCTTCTCCATAATGCTTTTTTTAATGATTTTTAAAAATTAATGTAGTTATATAACTATTAGTTCATTTTTTTACTATCTTTGCAATGGCGTTGACGCCAATTCAGTCGCTATTGCGACTGCAAAGTTAAGTAAAATTTTGATATTACACTGACTTTAAATGGCAAAATGCCAGTTTTGCGGCACAATTAAGATAGTTTAATACTCGAAACAGTTGTATTATATAATAATATTAATTTTCTAAAATCGTAAAATTATGGGTTTTTTTAAAGAATTTAAGGAGTTTGCGGTGAAGGGCAACGTGATGGACATGGCTGTCGGTGTTATCATCGGTGGTGCATTCGGCAAGATTGTCTCCTCGCTTGTTGACGACGTACTCATGCCTGCTATCGGAGTGCTGACCGGCGGTGTTGACCTCTCTGGTCTGGAGTATCACCTGCCCCCCGTATCCAAGATGGTGGACGAAGCTGCAAGCGCAGTAGGTGCCGACGGTGCCGTTGACGCCGTTGCCAATGCAGCCAGCAATGTGGCAGCCAATGCCGGTGTTGCTACCGAGGCTGTTGGTGCAACCATCAAGTATGGTCTGTTCCTCCAGAATGTCATCGACTTCATCATCATCGCTTTCTGTATCTTCTTGATGATCAAGGCCATGAACAAGCTCAGGCCCAAGAAGGAAGAGCCCGAGGAGCCCGCAGGCCCCACCCAGGAAGAGCTGCTTGGCGAGATTCGCGACTTGCTCAAGGAGAAGAAGTAAGCCCACTCGTGGCGCAGTAGCCTTGTGCTACCGCTATTGAAACTCAACATCACGTCCGTGTCCACACTTTGTGGCCATGGGCGTGATTTTTTTGAGAAAATCTGAACTTTTTTGATAAAAAATGAAACTTTTTGGCCTGGTCATGCGTCTATAGGGTAAAGAAACAAAAAACCAATTAAAAATGAAACGTGAAATGAAGCAGTATTTCTTGATGAGCCTCGTGGCTCTAGTGGCAATGACGATGACGTCGTGCATGCATGTGAAAATCGGTGACAAGAACTGGTCCTTTGGCAGTGGCCACACCAATAACACTCCCACCCAGGTGCATCAGGTGGGTCAGGCGACTGAGATGGCCGCATTTGATGATGTGAATGCGGCAGGCCCGTTCAACGTCATCTACGAGCAGGGAAACACCTGCACTGTACTTGTCAAGGGCTCCATCGAACAGCTGGAGAAGATGACCATCTATGTCAAGGATGGCGGCCTGTACATTGACCAGCGCAAGAATGAGCCCAGCGGCACATTTGACGGTCTGCAGGTGTTTGTCACCTCCCCGTCCCTGGATGGCATTGGCATTGCCGGCTCGGGATCATTAACGGCACCCGAGGCTTTGACAGTCAACAACATCACACTTGAAGTGGCAGGCTCTGGCGCAATCACCCTGGCCCAGTTGACGTGTACCGACCTGAGAAACGATATTGCAGGTTCGGGCAAAATCACCCTTGGCGTAGCTCAGGCCAACAAGGTTAACAACGAAATTGCCGGCTCGGGTGACATCGATATCGCCGGCTTGACCTGCAAGGATGTGAAAAACGTGATTGCAGGTTCAGGAGACGTCATCATTAACAACATGAATGTGGATAACGTCAAGAGTGAAATTGCCGGCTCGGGCGACGTCATCATGCGCGGCACAGTGAAGAATCACAGCGAGGATATCGCTGGCAGCGGCAAAGTGAAACTTAATTAAGAGTCTGTCGTTAGGAGTCAGGGGTTAGGAATTTTTGCTGTTTCTCCTAATCCCTGATTTCCTATATTTCACCCGCACTGATTATCGCTTCTTGATTCCTAACTGACGGAGCATCTCGGCGGTGGTACTGTGACGCTTGCCGTTGAGGTCTAGCAAATAGGCGTTGACATCGGTTGGCGCCATTTTTCGTGCATTGTTGAAACGCTCGGGCCGCGTGATGCGCGTGAAGACCACACGCTGGATATCGGTCTTGTGACATCGGCCGATGCTGTAGCCCATCAGTTCAGGATGCTTGCCGGGGCCGTTGGATGACCAGTAGGTGACGGTATCGCCCTCGCAGCCCATGAAGATGACGCTGTGACCGGCCTCCTGGTCGGCAGTCTTGTCGTCATCACAGCCGATGATGGCTCCGCTGTCGCTGCCGCGACTGTCGTTACGGTTCCAGAAGATTTTCATCAGGTCACCGGGCACGGCGCGTTGCCAGATGTCGAGGGTGCACCACTCGGCATCGCTCAGGTAACGCTCATCGAGTGCTTCCTTGTTGCGCTCGCTCTTGGCACCACGATAGGCGGTGAAACTGAAGCCAGCACCCAGTTCCCTCACCAGCACACCCAAGCCGGGACCGTTGGCGTTGGCACGTCCCCAGAATCCCACGCCATCGTCCTGCCCGACCCCGTCGGGGTTGAACTCGTCGGCGATGCCGACGCGCGGTTTCATGTTGACCCATGCCTCTCGCTTGATCTTGTGCTTGGTGTCCCAGATGAGCAAGGCCTTGATGAGCACGCCATAGGTCGCGCTGGAACAGAACGACGGCTGAGCCAGCATCGGGTCAAACCGTGGTCGTTCGTCAGCGGCCGTCATCTGATAGGCCTCATGCAGACCTCGCCATGTCGTCTTGGTAAACAGCTCGTTAGGCTTACCTCCAGTATAGTAGCCGCCCCTTTCTGGAAACGAATTGATGGCGGCGAGCATCGCCCGCTGCCAAGCCTCGTTCACCTTGTCTTTACCCTGTGCGAAACCGACCACACACAAGGTAGCCAGCAGCGCAACAATTGTCCTTTTCATTCCTCGTAGCGAGCAGCTACAACATCCCAATCAATAATCTGCCACAGGGCAGCCAGATGGTCGGGACGGCGGTTCTGATAGTCGAGGTAGTAGGCATGCTCCCACACGTCCATCGTCATCAGCGGGCGCAGGCCGCGCTGGATGGGATTGGCTGCGTTAGGTTCCTGGGTGATGACGAGTTTATCATCGGCATCGGCGGCCAGCCATGCCCAACCCGAGCCAAACAGGGTCGCGCCAGCCTTGGCAAAAGCCTCCTTGAAGGCCTCAAACGAACCGAAAGCCGCATCGATGGCTTCGGCCAACTTTCCCGTGGGGGCATTGTCGGCCTTGGGCGCCATGAACTGCGAGAAATACAGGTTGTGATTCAGGATCTGGCCCGCATTGTTCAACATGCCGCCTTCGGCCTTGAGCACGACATCCTCAAGAGGCAGATTCTCGAGCCCGCTGCCGGGCAGCGCGGCATTCAGGTTGTTCACATAGGCTGCCAGGTGCTTCCCGTGGTGGAACCCCAGCGTGTTGGCACTGATGACAGGCTCCAGCGCATTGGCCTCATAGGGCAGCGCCATCAACTCAAACTTTCCCTCTACAGGCATTGTCTGTTTCATAATTCTTCGTTTTTAAAGTATGTCTTCTAATTAACCTAATTATACAAAATCTTGATAGTTAACGTGATTGCCAATTCAATTAATTGGCATCGCCAAGCTATGTGACAAAGGTAGTGCAAGAAGATTGGAGCACCAAACAAAAACATGTTTTTGTTTACAATATCCCGAATGAGCCTCACAGCACAGCTTGCTGTAACGCGATTGATTCTTCCGCAAGCTTGGGTTTAGTTAGAGAAAGCGCTCTTTATTGTTGACATTTGCCCACTGATCTTGAAAATTAATATACCTTTGTGAACTATAATATGTCAAGTCATCAACATACTAAAGTGAAGACACTCTATGTGAGTGACCTCGACGGGACGTTGCTGGGGGAGGACTCGCGGCTGTCGCCGGGGACAATTACCATTCTCAATCGCATCATTGGGGAGTTGGGTGGTCTATTTACTGTCGCCACGGCGCGCACGCCGGCCACGGTGGTGCCATTGATGCAAGAGGTTCACGCCATGCTCCCGTTCATCGTCATCGGCGGGTCGGCGATGTGGAACCCCGTCAACCGCAGCTATGAGCACACGCGCGGCATCGACGACGCGACGGTCAACGCCGTGGCCGACGTGTTTGACCGGCACCACAGTCACCCCTTTATCTACCGCCGGCACGGCAGCAGTCTGCTACACACCCATCACTATGGTCCCTTGTCTCCTCAGGAGGAGCGCTTTGTCGCCGAACGCCAGCATCTGCCGTTGAAAAAATTCTTTCTCAATGACCATGATTACCGCCACAGCGACGACGAGGCGCTACTGATGTTCTCAATGAACAAATATGCCGTGCTCAAGGCTATCGCCGAGGACCTGAAGGCATCGGTAGCCACTTGCTCGGTGATGCTCTACCACGACATCTTTGACGAGAGCGAAGGGTATCTCGAGATTTTCACTGCCGGCACGAGTAAGGCCGGAGCCATCCGTGAATTGGCCCGTCAAGTGGGCGCCGAGCGCGTCGTGGTCTTCGGTGACAACCGCAACGACATCGCCATGATGCAGGCCGCTGACCATAGCGTCGCCGTTGGTAACGCCTTCCCCGAGGTGCGTGCCGCGGCCAGCGAGGTGATTGGTCCCAACACCGAGGACAGCGTCGCCCGCTGGATTGAGAGGGAATTAGAAATTAGGAGTTAGGAGTTAGAAATTAGGAATTTTGTTTGGACCTTAGGGAAACTATAATTGCACTCCGTTGCCCGAGGCCAAGGTAGGCGGCACCTCGGGAAAATCAAAAAAAATTTTGTTTTCCGCTCGGCTTGCACTCCGCTGCCCGGGGGCCAAGGTAGGCGGCGCCTCGGGAAAATCAAAAAAAATTTTGTTTTCCGCTCGGCTTGCACTACCTTTGCAACCGCATGGCAAACCTGCGGAACATATATGACTCTCGACGCATCTGGAAATTTGTCTTCCTGGTGCTTTCTTTACTGCTTGTCGCCTTGTTCCTTTACATCTCTAACAACCTGGTTAAGGACCTGGCAGAGCAAGAACGTGATCGCATGGAAATCTGGGCCAATGCGACCCGTGAACTGGCGACATTGGGCAGCGGTACCGAGACCGATGCCGACGGCAATCCCATCGAGACCAGCGCCACCGACGTGGACTTCCTGTTAAGCATCATCGAGGCCAACAACAATATTCCCGTGCTACTGGTCGATGACAAAGACAATATCCTGCTCAACCGCAACTTCCGCTTGCCAGAACCCCAGGACAGCCTCGCCTTTGAGATTACACCTGCCAATCTGGAATTCTTAAATAAAAAGCTGCGTCACCTCAAGAACAGTGAGAACAAGATCGAAATCCAGATTGACCAGTCCACCACCCAATACCTCTACTATGAGGACTCCACCCTGCTGAGACGCCTCGCCTACTTCCCCTACATCCAGTTGGCGGTGCTCGTTCTGTTCTTCGCCCTTGCCTACTTTGCCCTGATGAGCATCAAGAAGGCCGAGCAGAACAAGGTGTGGGTCGGCCTGTCCAAGGAGACGGCCCACCAGCTGGGAACACCCATCTCATCGCTCATGGCGTGGACGCAGCTGCTGGACTCGTTGGGTGTGGACAAGAGCATCGTCACCGACATGGACAAGGATGTGAAGCGTCTCTCTACCATTGCCGACCGCTTCTCCAAAATCGGCTCCATGCCCGACAAGGAGCTTGTGTCCATTAACGAGGCTGTGACCAGCAGTCTGGAGTATATGCGCGCCCGTATCCCGAAACGGGTTAGTCTGCACATCCACACCAATGACGAGACCAACAATGGCGTGATGCTGAGCCAGACGCTGTTTGCCTGGGTGATGGAGAACCTGACCAAGAATGCCGTTGACGCCATGGACGGCGAGGGCCGCCTGGACATCACCGTCGAGGACAGCCCCAACAATGTCGTCATCCTTGTCAAGGACACCGGCAAGGGCATCGCGCGCAAGAACTTCAAGAACGTCTTCAACCCGGGTTTCACGACCAAGAAACGCGGTTGGGGACTGGGACTGACACTGGTCAAGCGCATCATCGAGGAATATCACAACGGACAGATATATATCAAGGAGTCGGAAGTGGGCAAAGGTACCACCTTCGGCATCGAACTTCCCAAAGTCAAATCATGAGCGTCACCACCTCCAACACCTCACGCATCACCATGCTGGGCACGGGCAATGCCATGTGCATCAACTGCTACAACACCTGTTTCTACCTGCACACGCCTAAGGGCGGACTGCTCGTTGACGGAGGCGGCGGCAACGGCATCCTGCGCCAGATAATCGACGCTAAGATTCCCTTTGAGGGTATCCGTCACATGTTTGTGACCCACAACCACACCGACCACATCATGGGCGCCATCTGGATGATGCGTAAGATCGCTCCGATGATTTTCAAGGGCAAGCACAAGGGACCGTTCACCATCTATTGTAACGATGTGGTGCGAAATGCACTTTACACCATGGGCGAGCTGATGATTCCGCGCAAGATTTTTGAATCCATTGGGCAGACTGTCATCCTGCGCGAGGTGCATGACAGCGAAACCGTTGACATCGATGACATGAAGGTCACCTTCTTTGACATCGCATCGACCAAAATCAAGCAATACGGCTTTGAGGCCAAGCTGCCCGACGGCCAGCGCCTCGTCTGCCTGGGCGATGAGCCTTACAGCATGCAGAGCGAGCCTTATGCCCGCGACTGCGACTGGCTGCTGTGTGAAGCCTTCTGCCTCTACAAGGACCGCTTCATCTTCAACCCCTACGAGAAGAGCCACAGCACCGCCCTGGATGCCGGTATGATAGCCCAGGAACTCGGCGTGAAGCACCTCGTCCTTTATCACACCGAGGACACGCACCTCGACACACGCGCCTCCAACTACAGCGCCGAGGCAGGTCAATACTATAAAGGCCCTATCCTTGTCCCCAACGACCTGGAGAAGTTCGAGCTCTTACCCTGACCGGCGCTTTGCTGCCTTGACTGTCAAAAAGCAGGAGCGGAAAAGTGAAAAGTGATAAAATTTATTTGTACCTTTGCGACACTATAGAATGAGGAACCGATGGACATATTGGCTCTTGACGGTTGCCGTGGGCCTTTTGCTCGTGGCATGTGCCAGTATCGGGTCGCCCGAGGGCGGTCCGCGTGACTACACGCCGCCCCAAGTGGTGAAGACCACTCCCGAGGCCGGCACCGTCAACTTCAAGGGTCAGAAAGTGGAAATCACCTTTGACGAGATCATCAACCTCAAGGACCAGCAGAAGAAGGTCATCATCTCACCGGCTCCCAAGACACAGCCCCTCATCCGCACGGTGGGCAAGAAGGTAACCGTCGAGTTCCGCGACGAGCTGGAGGAGAACACGACCTATGTCATCGACTTCTCCAACGCCATCGAGGACAACAACGAGAGCAACCAACTGGATGGCTACACCTTTGCCTTCTCGACAGGCGACCATATCGACACGCTGGCGGTATCGGGCATCGTCCTGCGGGCCAATGATCTGGAGCCAATGCAGCACGTCATCGTGGGTCTGCACAGCAACCTCGACGACACCGCCTTCACCAGTGTTCCGTTGGAGCGCGTCAGCCGCACCAACGACCGTGGCCAGTTCACCATCCGCAACCTCAAGCCCGGCAATTACCACGTGTTTGCCATCAACGACGTTGACGGCGACTACCGCATGGCGCGCACCGAGGACATTGCCTTCCTCGATCGGGTCATTGTGCCCAGCACCAGCGAGTACACCTCCCAGGACACCGTCTTCACCTTTGACCACCGTGTGGACACCGTGGTCACCGGGACCCACACGCTCTACCTGCCCAACGACTTGCTGCTGTGCATGTTCAACGAGGGCTACCGCTCCCATTACGTCAGGCAGACTTCACGTCCTGCCGACAACAAGCTGCACATACTCTTTGGCGCCCCCAACGAAACCTTGCCCCAACTCGAGGTGCTGCGACCCACAGAACATGCCGATGACTGGTTCCGCGTGGAGCGCACAGCGACCAACGACTCCCTGTTCTATTGGATAACCGACTCGGCGATGATCAAGACCGACACCATCATCGTCGCCATGAGCTACCTGCGCACCGATACTGCCGAGCAATTGGTACAGGTCACCGACACCGTGCGTTTCGGCTGGCGTAAACCCAGTTCCCAGGTCAAGGAGGAGCAGAAACAGGCCAAAGAACGTGAAGACCGCGCCAAGCGTCTCGCCCAACTGCTTGAGAAGCAGGAAAAAGCCACCGCTCAAGGCAAAGAACTCGATGAGGGAGACCTCGAGGAGCTCAAGGAGCTGCAGCACACGCAGCCCGATATCATCCCCAAGGTAAGTATGGAACTCGCCAAGAGTGGCACCATTGACGTGGGTGACAGCATTATCTTCAAATTTGACACCCCTATCGCCGACATCAATCCTGCCGGCGTGCATCTGGAAATCAAGCGAGACACCCTGTGGGTACCCATTCACGGGCTCCCCTCCCTGCGTCTTGTCGATGACTGCAACCCCATGCGTTACTGGCTGCCCTTCACTGCCCTACCCGACTCCACCTATCGCCTGACTGTCGACAGCGCTGCTGTCACCTCGGTCTACAACCTGCACAACGACCTGCTGACCAAGGAACTCAAGGTCAGAGGGCTGGAGCAGTATGCCAATGTCTATTTCCGTGTCAATGTCAAGGGCAGTGCCTTTGTCGAACTGCTGGCCAGCGGCGAGAGAGTCGTGCGCACTGCTCCTGTCAAGGGTGGCGCTTTCGAATTGCTGAACGTGCCCCCCAGTACCTATTACCTGCGCTTGACCATCGACCCTAACGGCAACGGCAAGTGGGACACGGGCAACTACCTCAACCACCTGCAGCCCGAAGAGGTCTACTACTATCCCAAGAAGCTGCGCCTGCGCACCAACTGGGACCTCGACGAGAATTGGGACATCTACCAGACCGCCATTGATCTTCAGAAACCCGAAGACATCAAGCGCAACAAGCCCGAACAGGCCAAGAACAAGATTGAGAAGAAGCAGAACAACTCCAATGAGGACGAGCAGGAGGAGGATGAATTCTCGACCGGCTTCAACAACACCTACACCGGCAACAAGTACAACGACACCAAGAACAACAGGAGAAACAACCAGCGTTTAACCCGTTGACGAGGAGTTCAGATTGACGTCAATGACCTTAACGGCAAAAAAAATCAACATTTTTTTGCCAAAATGCTTGTATATTAAAAAAAAGTACTACCTTTGCACCGCTAAACGCAAAACGTCTAGCGCAAAACCACAAGCCCAGGTGGCGGAATTGGTAGACGCGCACGTTTCAGGTGCGTGTGCCGCGAGGTGTGCGGGTTCGAGTCCCGCCCTGGGCACCAAAAGAAATCCCTGACAACCGATTGGTTGTCGGGGATTCTTGTTTTGTTATGTTACCGCGTCACTCGCGCGTGAGCGGTTCGTTGGCACGCATCCTTTTCAGCCACAAGGCGAACCAGACTACCGAGATGGCAATCACGGCGAGAATCACCCAGGGGACGAGTTCGGCATGACCTATCGCCTTGGGCGAAGCTACCAGGAACGAGGTGCACACCACCGTCATGAACACCGCCGGGATGAGGGTGAGAATATAGGCTTTGTGATTACGGGCCAGATAGACGGTAATCATCCACAGGGTAAATACCGACAGTGCCTGGTTGGACCAGCCGAAGTATTGCCACAGCACGTTGAAGCCATCCTTATCGTTCATCTGCCAAATGAGCAGCATCAGCGAGGCCACAAACAGGGGCACGCTGATCATCAAGCGGCGCACCATGCTCTTCTGCTCAAAATGCAATGCCTCGGCAATGATGAGACGCGCGCTGCGGAAGGCCGTGTCGCCACTCGTGATGGGAGCAGCCACAACACCCAGCACAGCGAGCGTACCGCCCACGATGCCCAACCAACTACTGCACACCCAGTTCACCACCTGAGGCGCAGTAAAGTACTGGATGAGCGTCTTGCCGTCGGCCAAATGTACCTGAGCCATGAACTTGGTCACCTCCTCGGGGCTAACCACCTCTTTCCAACCACCATAGTAGAAGAAGTAGGACGAGACAGTGGCCCAGATAAGCGCCACTATGCCCTCGGTAATCATCGCGCCGTAGAACACCGGGCGGGCCAAACGCTCACTCTTCAGGCAACGCGCCATGAGAGGGCTCTGTGTGGCATGGAAACCGCTGATTGCGCCACAGGCAATCGTGATGAACAGGCATGGGAACAGGGGGTTCTTCTGCATGTTAGCTATCACGCCCAGGGAATCTTTGCCATCAACCATCTGACCTTGAGTCCACTGCGACATGTCACCCATATTCCACAATTCGGGCAACTGCGGCATTTTCACGAACAAGCCGACCAGCAGGCCTGCCGCCATTACCAGCAGAGCGATGGCGAACAAGGGATAGATGCGGCCGATAATTTTGTCGATGGGCAACAATGTGGCAACGATATAGTAGCAGAAGATGATAATAACCCACACGATGGGATTAGAAAGGAGCGGCATCGTCTCACTGGAGAACATGCCTTTGAGAATCTCGGCGGGACTGTAAACGAACACAGCGCCCACCATCATCAACAACAGCACTGTGAAGATGAGCATCACGACCTTAGTGCCGTTACCCAGATACTTGCCGATGAGTGTCGGCAGGTTGGCTCCGTCGTGCCGCAGCGACAGCATGCCACTCATAAAGTCGTGCACCGCACCGGCGAAGATGCAGCCCAGCACAATCCACAAGTAGGAAGCAGGGCCGAACCACATGCCCATGATGGCGCCGAAGATGGGTCCAGTTCCCGCAATGTTCAGGAACTGAATCATGAACACTTTCCACGTGGGCAACGCCACAAAGTCCACACCATCGGCAAGGCGCACGGCGGGTGTCTCACGGTCATCGGGGCGCATCACGCGCTCCACGATGGCCCCATAAACCAGATAGCCTAAAACAAGGGCTACGAGGCTGATTATAAAGGTTATCATAATCTTATTCTAAATGTCGTTGTTTTCATGTTTTATTCCTCGATGAGTTCCATGATGCGGGTACTCAGCACAGCGATGAGGTGGGCAGTGTGGGCGTCGGGGACGCCTTCGGCAGCGCACAATTTAGCTCGTGAGTCGAGCCACGTGTCGAGCAGGACGGTCACTCGGTCGGCTTGCTCAAGCATATCCTTGAGCGTCTCACGGTAGCCTTCGCCATCATACATTTCATCAGCCATGGAATCATCCAGGCTTTTAGCATCGGCGAGTTCCTGAATGAAGTTAGCGCGAGCTTCGGCTATAGTCAATGACTCACTATTGGCAAAATGGCCGCCCTTCTTGAGCTGGGAGTAATCCTTCTGGCGCACTTTGGCCAAATGAGAAAGAGAGCCGCTAGAGGTGACATTGGCAATAGTGCCGCCCCAATTGGCCAAGTAAGCCAAATTGACGTAAAAGTATCCTAACTCATCCTCCAGCGCAAGCCAGTCACGCATCTCGGCTTGATAATTTGTATTGTCGCTGTATCCGTCGCAATAGTCCTTGGCGATGAGGTAATGTGCCATAGCGCGCTCGATGCGACTGCACATCACCATGTCGAACGTGCTGCCACCCGACAGGTTGTCGGCCAATGCCTGCAAATCACTGAACACGACTTCGTCCAAACGGTTATTGTCCTCTCCCTTATGATTCAACAGTCCATAGGATTTTATGGCAGCAGCCTGCTGTTCATAACGGTTGGCAAGCTCGTCGAGGGTTATGGCCGATGGTTCATCCATCAAAAAGTCGGCCAACGAGTCAATCGAGGCAAACCTCTGATCGGGCATGAATGAATCAACCTTTGCCTTGTCAGGTGACTCGGCAACAGCCTTGCTCTTGTTGCCACAAGCCATGCAACTCAAGGCAACACACAGCATCGACACAACTACTGCAAACGTGCAAAAAACTTTTCTTTTCATATCGTCAACTGTTTTATCGTCACTGCAAATTTACAAAAAACAATACAATACACAACAACTCATTCATTTGAGGTGGAGTTTTTCTTCCCTGCAATAGCGGCATTGCGGCGCAGGGTCTTGATGCGCAGGCGCGAGATGGCGCTGTGGGCGAAGGTGCGTTTGAAGTCTCCACCTGTCATTTCCAGGATGCGCTCGCTGGTGAGGGTCATCACCGCGTCGGTGGGAGCGAACTCCTCAATTGTCGTTGCCACGGCATGAGCGTTGTGGGGGCAACACAACTGGCACTCATCGCAGCCTACGACCCTGTCACCAATCACATCACCCACCCAATCGGGCAGATGTTCGTCGTGATTCTCGATTAACAGGCACGAGAGGCAACGGGTGGCATCCACTGCACCATCCTCGCCCAAGGCTCCTGAGGGGCATGCCTTGACACACCGTCCGCAGTCACCGCAGGAGCCAGTGCACGGCTCATCGGGTTGCAACCGGGCCGTGGTGACAATTTCGCCCAGGAATAAAAAAGATCCTCGCCCTGGGATAATGAGACAGTTGTTGCGTCCGACAAAACCCAGGCCTGCCCGCTGGGCCCAATAACGCTCGCGGATGGGCGCCGAATCAACGCACGGGCGAGTGGTGCAACCGGTGGTCTGTTCAATGAAACGGGCTAACGAGGTCAACTTCTCGCGCAACACCTCATGGTAGTCGCGCCCGTAGGCATAATAGGCCACACGCAAGGTCCCTTGGGGTTGAAATCTGGCCGGATAGTAGTTCAAAGCCAACGAAATGACCGTTTGGGCGCCCTCGAGCAGCATCGACGGGTCACGGCGCAAATCCCGATGGCCCGCGGCCCACTGCATGCAACCGTTATGGCCTTGCTCCACCCAGCGGTCGTAACGTTGCACCGCCTCGTCGTCGACAGGTGTCGCGGCGGCGAAGCCACAAGCGTCAAATCCCAGGCTCGCGGCCTGGGATTTGATACGTGATGCTATGTCATAGCTCTGGGATGGCATCGAACTTATAGCCCTGCTGCTGCAGCCATTCGATGGCACGCGGCAACGCATATTTCATGTTTTTCTCGGCCTTGAGCGAGTCGTGGAAGACGATAATCGAGCCGTTGCGGGCATACCGCTTGACATTGGCCAGCACCTGCTCGCCGTTGAGCTTGCGGCTGTAGTCGCGCGTCACCAGGTCATACATGATGATGGCAAATCGCGAGCGCAGCACTCTTGACTGCCCCCACCGCAATAAGCCATGCGGCGGACGGAAGAGCGTGCTGCCGATGAGCTCGTTGGCACGGAACACGTTGTGCAGGTAGTGCTTGGTTCCCACGTGGGCGCCTTGCAGGTGGCTCATCGTGTGATTGCCTACCGTATGGCCGCGACGGCGAACTTCTTCAAGCAGTTCGGGATGTCGCTCCACATTCTCGCCCACCATGAAGAAGGTGGCCTTGATGCCGTAACGGTCGAGTGTGTCGAGCACCCACGGCGTTACCTCGGGAATCGGGCCGTCGTCAAAGGTCAGATAGACCGTGTGGTCGCGCTTGTGGATGCGCCACACGGTCTCTGGAAATAACATTCTGTACAGTAGCGGAGGACGCTCTACCAGCATGGTCAGCTTTAAGTCTTCAGTCCTTAAAACAATTAGGACCTTAAGAGTTTAACTCCTAACTAAAATCACTCCTCAATTGCCGGATCTTCCTCGGCAACCTGTTGTCCCTCGGCAGCCTGCTGCTGAGCCGAGTAACGCTCATACATTGCCTGCTCATAGGCCTTCTGATACTGCTGCTGACGATCCATATTCACGCCAGCTGCCACCAGTTTCTTGGCCAGCTCCTGATACTTCTCGTCACCACACTGTGAACCATAATCAGCGAGCATGTCAAGCATGTATTGCTGGTCAATGAACTTGTCGATATTGGTCAGGCGATCATACATCTTGGGGCTGAGCGACTGATAGTAGCGCAGGTAACCCGCATAACGCATAATCTCACTCTCGAGCAGCTTGGCAGCCTTGTCGATGCAAGCCTGATTTTCACTGACCTTACCCAAGTTATAATAGACGCGTGACACTTGCTGACCCATCTGAACAGTGAACGGACAGGTAGCAGTGGGCAGTTTCTCCATCATCAGGTCGAGAACGTGAGCAGCCTTGGTGTAACGATCCTTGGCATAGTCTTCCTTGGTCATGCCTGCAGGAGGTGCCAGACGGCCATCCTCGGCCAACATACCCTCGGAAACCAGGTCGGTAGCGAGGTCGATAATCGCACTGCGCATCGTGGTTACCATGCGGCAGACGGTCTCGTCAAGATAAATGTCCTCGGGTTTAGCCTTGTCAAGACCACCCCACAGGAACTTGTTGACCACGTTGTCATACATGACGTCGGTCGACACTTTGATATCGCTTGCCACCGGAGTCACCTGATAAGCAAGACCTGTCAAGCGCAGATAGGGATCCAGGCCCAGGTAGTAGCTGTTGGGTACCGTCATCGCGAAGTAGCAGGGACGGTTCCAACCCTGTGCGATGCTGCTGGCGATGATGTCAAACGACATCAGCTGACTGGCAGTCATGCCAGTGCCCATGCGCTGCAAGTCGAGGTTGATTGACGGCAAGATGCTGTCGCGCTGCTCAGCACGCACCACACCAGCCTTGATGGCATCGTCGGCATTGACGGGGATATATACCTTGGGATAACGGATTTCGGCGATACCGTATTCGTTATTCTTGCCTTCGGAGCTGTAAGTAAACTTCAAGGACTCAATAGCCGAGACGGGCGTGTTGTCGGGTTGCATGAAATAACATACCTGACGCTCATCGTAGGCATAGGTGTCTTGTCCAGCCTGCATGGGCAGCGGAGCCGATTCATAGGCTGCACGCTGCATCTGGTTGATGTACCAGTCGGTGGACAGGTAACTCAGGTTGACGGCACGCACGTCGGTGCGGTAGCCTTCCACTTCCTGCAGATACCACAAGGGGAAGGTGTCGTTGTCACCGTTACAGAAGATGATACCGTTGGGCGCCACACTTGACAGGTAGTTGCGGCCGAAGTCGCGTGCAGCGGTGCGTCCGCTGCGGTCGTGGTCGTCCCACGTCTGGCTCACCATCTGCAAGGGCACGAGGACACCGATAAGGGCTGCAACAGCAGCGAAAACGGTGGCCAGACCATGACGATTGTCAGCGGCCTTGACATCAGCGATGGCAGTCTGTTCGCTGTCCTTCTTGGGCTGTTTCTTCTTGAGCAGCCATGTCGCGAAACTCCACAGGGCAGCTACACCCATACCCACCCAGATGCTGAAGGCATAGAACGAGCCGGCATAAGCGTAGTCACGCTCACGAGGCTGACTTGGTGTCTGGTTCAGGTAGAGCACGATGGCGATACCCGTCATGAAGAACAGGAAGAAAACAACCCAGAACTGCTCAATGCCACGGCGGCCACGGTAAGCCTGCCATAACAGGCCGAAGATACCCATCAGCAACGGCAACAGGTAGAACACGTTGTGGCCCTTGTTGCCCTTGCCCAGGTCATCGGGCAACAGGCTCTGGTCACCCAGGCGCGGATTATCAATAAAGGGAATACCCGAAATCCAGTTACCATGGGTAATCTCGCCCATGCCCTGGAGATCGTTCTGACGACCGGCGAAGTTCCACATGAAGTAGCGCCAGTACATGTAATTCAACTGATAGTCGATAAAGAAGCGCAGGTTCTCACCCATCGTGGGTTTCAGGCGCAAGTCCGTCTCAGCGGGACGGCCATTCTCATCCAACTTTGTGGTCGCCTCAACCTGCTCGCCCTTCATTCCCAGCCAGTCCACATACTCACGCTCATGCTTGTCGTCATGGATGCGCGGGAACAGCATGTTCTGCTCGGGACTGTATCGGTAAACCTTCTTGTAGCCTAACTCTTTATAGCGGTCAGGCGCTTTGGAGTCGACTTTCACCTCGGGGGCATACTGCATGGGGCCCTCCTTGACAGCGGGTTGGTACATCCGTCCACTGGCATCAGGCTCCAGCATCACGTCGCTGTAGAGCGTGCGGCCATACAGCAGCGGCGTCTCACCATACTGCTCACGGCTCAGGTACTTGGCCAGTGAGAAGGTGTTATTGGGTGAGTTCTCATCAAGCGGCGTGTTCTGTGAACTGCGGATAAGAATCAATCCATAGCTGCTGAAGCCGATGAAGATTACCAGGATGCACGAAATGATGTTGGTGAACAGGCGCACCGGAACGCGCTTGCAGAAACCGAACAAATAAACGCACAGGGCTATCAACAGCGCCAAGGGGATAAGCATGCTCTCGCCGATGAACATGACACCCGACATCAGGATGGCAAGGGCAAATGTTATCTTGATTAACACGTCGCTAAAGTTCATGTACAATGCAAACAATGCCAATGCCAACACGAGCAGCAGCACGATAGCATAAGTCAGCACACCAGAGTTGAACGACATGCCAAGGGTGTTGACGAAGAACAGGTCAAACTTCTGTCCCCACTCCACAAAGCCAGGCTCAAGACCGTAGAGAATCAAGCCTACAATGACAAAGGAGATGAGCAGGGTGATTAACGAGCCCTTGAGCGATGATTGCTTTCCATTCTTGCGGCACTGACGATAGTAGAATACCAGTGCGATAGCGGGGATGCACAACAGGTTCAACAGGTGGACACCCAGCGAGACACCCAGCACATAGGCAATCAGAATAATCCAGCGGTCACTACCGGGCGCATCGGCGCGGTTCTCCCACTTGAGGATGAGCCAGAACACCAGCGCTGTGCAGAATGACGAGAAGGCATATACCTCGGCCTCGACTGCACTGAACCAGAACGTGTCACTCCAAGTGTAAACCAGGGCGCCACAGATGCCGCTGCCCATCACTACCAGGTACTGAGCCAGGGTCATGCTGTCCTCCTCGCCGTCCTTGACGACGAGTTTCTTCACCAGATGGGTGATGGACCAGAACAGCAACAGGATGGTCAACGCACTGAAAATCGCCGACATCGCATTGACGCACTTGGCAACAGCCATGACGTCATTGCCGGCAAACTTGCTGGCGAAATTGGCGGCCAAAATGAAAATCGGGTTGCCGGGCGGGTGGCCGATTTCAGTCTTAAAACCTTGGGCTATAAACTCCGGACAGTCCCAGAAGCTGGCAGTAGGCTCGATAGTCAGCAGATAGGTTGCCGCCGCTATCACAAAGATGAGCCATCCCAGCGCATTGTTGATGAGGTTGTACTTCTTCATCGTTTCTTGTCTTGTCAATTAGTTTGGTTGTATTTCGTTTTAGTTTTTTATGCTCTAAACATGTACTAAACGGCAAAATTACTCATAATCTTTTAAAACGTGCCCAATTGGCCGCGGATATTTGCTAAAATTTTGATTTTTTGAAAAAACCATTTAACTTTGTGGCTTGTTATAAGTCTAAATGACAACTTTACAATATTTTTAACAGGATACGACTATGAAACGGATTAGATTATACATGACTGCTGTAGTGCTGGCAATGGCTGGCATGATGGCGATGAGCTGCAACGCTCAAGTGCTGCGCGATGCCGACTTCAACAGCATCGGCCGCATCAACGGCAACGGCGTTGTCAGGGATGGCACGGGTAGGTCGGCCGGCTCGTTTGATGCCGACGGCACGGTGCGTGACGTCAAGGGCACGGCAGTGGGTGTCATCAAGGAACTGGAAATCTATGACATGGCCGACAAGCGCATTGGTTACATCAACACCGATGGCACCGTGCGTGACGGCGAGAGCAACATTCTGGGCTACATCAGCATCAACGACGGCAAAGTGACCGATGCCGACAAAAAGACGATTGGCTTTGCCCGAGGCGTGAGGGTGGACTGGATCGCTTGCTATTACTTCTTCCACTTCTTTGGCAAATAACGACAAAACCAGTAAAGGAAAACAACAAATACAATAAGTACAATTATTGAAAACAGTTGTTTGTATTTATTGTATTTGTTGTCTTCTTTTTGAATGATGCAGATATCAATGAAGAGGATATTAGTGACATTGGCTACTGCGCTGCTGACAGCGGGTAGCCTTTTTGCGCAACTGCCACCCGACTCGGTGTTGCGTCGCTATGCCGCCGGGATGCTCATGGTGGGCTTTAAGGGCGACAGCGTCACCGAAGACTGTGACGCGGCACGCTACGTGCGTGACTTGAAGGTGGGCGCCATCGTACTGTTTGACATTGACATGACGGGGGATGCCACACTGGGTTCACGCAACATCACGAGCAAGGAGCGGCTGACGCGTATGACTGCCCAGCTGCAGCAGTGGGCCAACTATCCCCTGCTCATCGCCACCGATCAGGAAGGCGGACGCGTGGCCCGTCTCAAGCCGCAATACGGCTTTCTGCCAACGGTGACCGCCGAATACTTGGGCACCGTTGACAACGAGGATACCACGCGCTACTATGCCGCACGGCTGGCCCGCGAGATGCGCGAGAGCGGCGTGAACGTCAACCTGGCGCCCGTGGTCGATGTGCTGAATCACGACTGTGCCGCAGTGGGCCACTACAACCGCTGCTATTCCACCGACCCGCAGGTGATTGCCCGCCATGCCGGCTGGTTCATCGAGGAGTGCCACCGCCAGGGCGTGCTGTGTACACTCAAGCATTTTCCTGGACACGGTAACGCCATCGATGACTCACACTACGGCTTTGTGGACGTGACCAACGGCTGGACAACTCAGGAGCTGGAGCCGTTCAAAATCCTCATTGATGCCGGAAAAGCCGACCTAATCATGACGGCGCACCTGTTCAACCGCAACATCGATGACGAGTATCCCGCCACACTGTCAGCCAAAACGCTCAACGACCTGCTGCGCGTCGAGATGGGCTACGACGGCATCATCGTGACCGACGACCTCTACATGCAGGCCATCCGCAACCAGTACAGCATCCCCACCGCGTTGGAACTGGCCATCAATGCCGGAGCCGACCTCATCTGCGTGGGTAACAACATCAGCACGGGGTTTGAGGCCGACCGTCCTTTCAAGCTCGTGGACATGATTGTCACTTCGGTCAAGGAAGGCCGCATCCCATGGTCAAGACTCCAGCAGTCGCATGAGCGCCTCATGAGGCTGACATCATCCATTGACAACTAAAACCCAAATAATAAGGAACATGAAACGTTTATTTTTCATTGCCACTATCGCATTACTCGCCTGTGTGACCACTACGGCCAACGCACAGCACCACCGCAAGCATCACAGGCCTAAGTCTCACAACTCAAGACCCATGCATCCCCGAACAATCAAGATGCCCACTGCGCTCAAACCCGGTGACAAAATCGCCCTCATCTCACCGTCAAGCAAGCCAGGCGACGATAATCCCGAGAAAGCCGCCGCCACCCTGCGCGCGTGGGGCTTCGTGCCCGTCATCGGGCCGCACGCCTTGAGCAAGTACCACATGTATGCCGGCACCATCGAGGAGCGCCGAGCCGACCTGCGCTGGGCCCTTGAGGACACGACCATCAAGGCCATCGTGTGCACCCGAGGCGGCTATGGTGCTTCCATGCTGCTAGGGCCGATGAAGAAACAGGATTTCGCGCGACACCCCAAGTGGATTGTGGGCTACAGCGACATCACCGCCTTGCACAGCGCAATGGTGTGCAGTGGTGTGATGAGCATTCACGCCAACATGGGCGGAGCGCTGGGCGAGCGTGGTCCCAACGACCCCATCAACCTGATGCTGAAAGACGCGCTGATGGGTAAACTGCCCAGTTATAACTTGCCTGCAAATCCATTGAACAAGACGGGTAAAGCCCAGGGCATCATCATCGGTGGCAACATGGCAGTGTTCTCCAACATCGGCGGCAGCCGCGATTGGGATTTCCTGGACCGCGACAACATCCGTAACAGGCCGATTATCCTGTTCTTTGAGGACGTGAGCGAGAGTTTGCCGCGCGTCAACAGCATGCTGCAACAACTGCGCCTCAAGGGTGTGCTCGACAACGTCAAGGGAATCATTGTGGGACGGTTCACCGAGTATGAGCCCCGCGACGGTTACACCGACATGAACCTGATGCTGAGCGAGACTCTGAACAACTACAACATCCCCGTGTGCTATGACTTCCCCGTCAGCCATGACGAGAGCTGGAACTACCCGATGATTGAGGGATGCCCCGCCATCCTCAACGTCACCCCCGAGGGCGTCACGCTCACCTTCGAAGCAGCCGAGTAGTCACACCCACCCTACAGGATTCAAACAACGCCGCCGTCTGACTTGCAATTGTCGGACGGCGGCGTGCCATAGGATAAAGATTTATATTCTTCCTTTATATTTGTGGCCTCAACGGCCCTAAACTCTAAACCTCAATCAATTGAAGTGCTTCAGAACTTGAAGTCGATACCGGCACCGAATACCTTGTTGGTACGACTGTAGGTGTCCTTGCCGGGCAGCGTGGTGTTGAAGTAATTCTCCTCGCTGCGGTCATAGTCCTTGTAGGTGGTCCAGAAGTAGCCCACGTTGACCTTAATCTTCTCGGTCACATTGACAGCACCGCCGAAGCCGATAGAGTAGCTGTCGCAGGAGAAGGAGGTGTGGGTCTGGTAAGCATCGCTCAGGCCGTAGTCGGTATTCTGGGCACCGGCGCTCACGGTAAACATCTTGTTGATGTCCCATTCCACACCAGCCAGCACCTCGTGGGTGCCGTGACGCAGGGCCTTCTGCTTGTCGTGAGCCATCTCGGCATGCTTGTCATCGTAGTAGTGGTACTCGACGGTGGCGCGCAGCTTGTTGGGGATGAACTCATAGCCCAAAGCGGCATAGAATACGGACGGCAGGTCGTTGGGTGTGTTCACACCGTGCTTGTAGTCGTCCAATGCGGCCTCAAAGGCGGCGGGCTCGGCCGTAGCAGTCTTGGTGTCATTCTCGATGTTGAGATTGGTCTTGAACTCATACTTGGCAGCCAGGGTAAAGCCCTTCCACACGAGGTCCATACCGATAATGGGCGTAAGGCCCCAACCCGTCTGGGAGCAGTCGAGCTCGATGTCGGCCATTTCGCCCTTATCATTGACCATCGTACCCAGCACGGGAGCCAGAGCAGGATAGGCAATGGCAATCTGCTGAACCGTGGCAGCCATGTCGGGCTTGGGCATCACCTTGACGAAACCGCTGTAGTTGCCGTCAAAGTAGTTCATGCGGACACCGGCATAGGCACTCAGCCAGTCGAGGGGTTTGTAGGTAGCGCCGAGCTGCAGACCGTAGATGTACTGGCGGCCCCTCATCGACGAATTGATGTCATACTTGTCAGCCGTCAGAGGCAGCAGGCCTGCCACACGGGGATCAGCAAGGATGGGAGCTGTCAGGGGATTATCGGCCAACGCCTTCTTCAGACCTGCAGTCTGACCATAGATACCGGCCATGATACTCGCGTCAAACACGGGCAGACCATTATCAAAGTTGCACTTGCCACCGCCACCGGTGAACCCGAAGAAGCCCGAGAACGTCCAGCGGTCCTTCTTGTAGGCACCGTAGAGCGACGGAATCACGGGAGCCTCGGCTTTGCCCTTATAAAGACGGGTATGGTCGGCCTCTGGGAAGAGGGCAAACGTCGTGAGGGCATCGCGCCTCTGTGAAGCGCTCTGGATATTCAGCGACAGTGTCCAGCCCTCGTGGTCCATGAAGGCAAGACCGGCAGGGTTTGTATAGACAGCGTCAATCTCGTGGCTGGCACCACGTGCCATCATGCGCATGAAGGCGATATGTTGATTGGTGTTATGGAGCAGACCGCCGGCAATAGCAGACATGCCAACAGTCGCGAGAGAGAGTACTAATGTCGTAATTCTTTTCATTGCTATCATTTTTTATAGATTAAACAAACCTGAAAGTGGAGATTTTTATTTTTGGTCAACAAAATTACTGCTATCACACAAAAAAGTGGGCAAAATGTCCAAAAAAATGGCATTTTTGCCCCATATCACCACATTATTACACTTTTTAACAATCCCAAATTGTTAAAATCGCAGGTTTCTCAGACAACCACGATAACATGATAAACAACACTGACAACCAATATCGTCCTAAAATAGGCTTGCAAAATGTGAAAAGACAAGAAAGACAAACAAGACAAATATTGATCATCACAGATGAACTTGTCCCGTTTGTCCTTCTTGTTGTTTTAGAATCTGAGCGGCTTCACGCCTTAGCGTGAGGTTGACGGCTACGCCAAGGCAAGGCCCTACAGTGCGAATGCGCCTTTAAGCGCTAAACTGTGGGTTCCAGCTCGCATCACAGGGTGACGACGGTGCCGATGGGCTCGCCAGACATCACCTTCTTGAGGTTGCCTACCACGTCCATGTTGAACACGTGGATGGGCAGGTTGTTGTCGCGGGCCATCACGGTGGCGGTCATGTCCATGACCTTGAGGCCGCGGTTGTAAATCTCGTCATAGGTGATGCTGTCAAACTTGGTGGCCGTGGGGTCCTTCTCAGGGTCTGCGGTGTAGATGCCGTCCACACGGGTGCCCTTGAGCATGACGTCGGCCTCGACCTCGATGGCACGCAGCGTGCTGCCGGTATCGGTGGTGAAGAAGGGACTGCCGGTGCCACAGGAGCAGATGGCGACCTTGCCGGCCTGCATGGCCTCGATGGCGCGCCACTTGCTGTAAGGCTCACCGATGGGGAACATGCCGATGGCGGTGAATACCTGAGCGGGTTGACCGATGCCCTCGAGCGCCGACGAGAGCGCCAACGCGTTGATCACCGTGGCGAGCATACCCATCTGGTCGCCCTTGACGCGGTCAAAGCCCTGTGCGGCGCCCTTGAGGCCGCGGAAGATGTTGCCGCCGCCCACGACGATGGCAACCTGTACGCCAGCGTCCACGATTTCCTTGATTTGGGTGGCATAGTCGGCCACACGCTGCGGGTCGATGCCGCTACTCTGTTCTGCTGCCAGCGACTCGCCGCTGAGCTTGAGCAATATGCGATGATAAATCGGTTTCATAGATGTTGAGATGTTGTTGTATAAAAAAGGTTGGCACAAAACAATGTTTTGTCCAACCCTTTATTCAGTGATTCATTCTTTCAATAATTACTTGCCGGCAAGTGCATTGGCGCGCTCAATATACTTGTCAACATTCAGACCGGTCTGCTGGCAGTACATGAGGTACTTGTCCTTGATGGTCTGATAGATGTCGGCCTCTTCGGCATACTTCTTCTGGGCGTGCAGAATGGTAGCCTTCTTGATCATGAAAGCGGGCGTGTAAAGCTCGTTGTCACCCGACAGACTGATGGCCTTGTCAAAGGCACTCATAGCCTGGTCATACTTCTTCAGGTTCACGTAGCAGTCACCCAGCAGCGACTGGCTTGCGGGGCCGATAAGGCTGCCCTCGGGGCTGTAATCCTCGAGATGCTTGATGGCCTTCTCATACTCACCCTTCTGATAAAGCTCGATGGCAGCATTGAGGTGAGCACGCTCACCAACCTTGTTGCTGAACTCATCGGCAACCTGCTCGTAGAGCTTGAGAGCCTCTTCATTATTGCCCTGAAGCATGGCGATATCAGCCTTACCGATTTCTTCCTTAGCTTCGGCAATGCTCTTGTTGTGGAGGTAGATGTATCCACCAACGAGCAAGGCAATCAGTGCGATAGCGATAAGCGCCCAATTGATATACTTCTTGTTGTCTTCGATGCGTTGTGCCGCACTGGTCAGTGACTCATTCACCTCTTCGAGGGTTGTGCGGGCACTCTGATTCTGTTTTTTTGCCATTTTTATTGCGTTAATTAATGTTTTCGTCAATTTTGCGGCTGCAAAAGTAATAGATATTCTTAACATTAGAAAGCAAAACGGCAACAAATTTTGATTTTTGGCCAATTTTGACACTTTCGATTCATTTTTAGCCTTTAAGTGCCAAGCAATTCGCCCTTAACCGCTAACGGGTAAATGCAGTGTGCTGAACACTAAAAAATTTGGTGTTTTGAAACCAAAGCATTATCTTTGCGCCCACATCAGTGTCAAGAATATGGAACTCAAGTGCCCTCAGTGCGGAAAATGGATGGCCGTGTCACAAGAAGAGCTTGTGATACACGATTGTCAGGTTGTGTGCCCACAATGTCTGGCAATTTGCCATTACGAGAATGGCGCACTTGTCGTGCGCGACGACTCTGATGCTCCCTACCGACACACCGCCAGCGTGAGCACCGAAGCTCCCAAACACGAGAAATCAAGGTTCTGTCACAGCTGCGGCAAGCAACTGCCTGCGGGTATCAGCTTCTGCCCCTACTGCGGAGCCGACCTGAACGCCCCCTTTGATGAACCCAAGCCTGAGGCTCCCAGTCAACCTGCTCCCGAGGTTAAGCCCGTCACTCAGGCCCCGACTCCGGCTCCGATTCAACCCCAGCAGCCGGCTCCAGTCGAGGAACGCCCCAAACGCGAGCCCAAGGCAGCACCCAAGCCTACGTCTAACCACGTCGAGGACAAGCTGCGCACGATGACACGCCATTACAGCAGCTCCCATCCACACCTGCATCAGAACGGCACCATGCCGAGCACTGCATTCAAGGTGGTGGCCTATATCATCATCGCCTTGCTGCTTGCCCTGCTCGTGTACATCATCATCGCCGGCGCCAGCATCGAAATGCCCGAATAATCTTTGTGTCAGGGCATCAGGACTATCCAACACTTCAAGAATATAAAAACGAGAAATGCCGCTGTCTTGTGCGGCATTTCCCGTTAAGTTTCCAGGTGAATTCCCTGGTTTTACTCTGCAGCCATGAAGTCCTCCACATCCTTGGCCTTGTAGGGGATGCGCTTCTCGCCCAGGAAGCGGCAGCCATCGGCGGTGATGAGGATATCGTCCTCGATGCGAATGCCGCCAAAGTCCTTGTAGGTCTCCAGCATGTCGAAGTTGAGGAACTCGGCACAGTGGCCACTGGCACGCCAGTCATCGATGAGAGCGGGGATGAAGTAGATGCCCGGCTCATCGGTCACGACGAAACCTTCCTGCAGACGACGTCCCATGCGTAAGGCATTGGTGCCGAACTGCTCCAGGTTGGGGCGCGTCTCCTCGTCAAAGCCGACGTAGATCTGTCCAAGGCCTTCCATGTCATGCACGTCCATACCCATCATGTGACCCAAGCCGTGAGGTAGGAACATGGCGTGGGCACCTGCGGCAACAGCCTCGTCGACGTCGCCCTTCATCAGACCCAGTTCCTTGAGACGCTCGGTCATGCGGCGGCACACAGCCATGTGGACGTCCATATACTTCATGCCGGGTTTGGAAATCTCCAAAGCCAGGTCATGGCACTCGACAACGATGTTGTAGATATCGAGCTGACGCTGGTCATACTTGCCACTGACGGGCATCGTGCGTGTGTTGTCGCTGCAATAGTGCTCAATGGTCTCGGCACCGCAGTCACACAGGGCCAGCCTGCCAGCCTCCAGCGCGGCCATCGACGGATTGCCATGCATAATCTCGCCGTGCTGCGAGAAGATGGTGGCGAAGCTCACCTTGGCGCCATAGCTGTCGGCAATACCGTCAATCTGTCCACCGATGAACTTCTCGGTCACACCGGGCTTAATGAGACGCATCGCGGTGGTGTGCATCAGGTAGCCCACCTCGGCTGCGCGCTCCATCTCGGCAATCTCCTCGGCCGTCTTGACCGAACGCATCTTGATGACCGCCATGCGCAGGTCATGGGATGCAGCCTCGGCCTGCTTGGAGGGATGGATGCCCAGCAGGTCCATAATCTGGATCTTGGTGTCGTGACGGTAAGGCGGCAGGAAATGGATGCGGCGACCCTTGGCACGCGCCTCGTCACAGATGACCTGCAACTGGCTCATGGGGGCTGAGTTGGCTACACCCACTTGAGCGGCCATGTCGGCCACGCTGTCCACCGAGCCATACCACACGATGTCCTCGATGTCGATGTCGTCACCCACGAGGGTCTCCACGTTATTGTCAACGTCGATGACACCCACCAGGCCGTCACGTTTCTGCCCGAAATAGTACAGGAAAGAGGAATCCTGGCGGAAAACATAGGCATTAGCGGGATAGTTGCATGGTGCCTCGTTATTACCGAAAATCAAAATCACGCCATCGCCCACGAGCTTCTTGAGCTCCTCACGGCGACCAATATAAGTTTCTTTTCTGAACATAGTATTATAGAATAAAGTTGTTGTTTCATTAATAAGCGCAAAGGTAACCAATAAAGCGTAAAACGCCAAATAATTCTTTTCAACTGTTAGGGCTATCGCAAATGAATACGTCAGTTTGAATTCAGTGCAATAGCCCTAATCCGAGTATCATAACAGCCTATAAATCACCACTCTTGTACATCAAATACAGGAACCAGGCGGCAAGCAGCAGCACAATGGCGCCCAATCCCCAAAGAAACAGAGTAAACCCATCAGTATCATCAACATTCAGGTCCTGACCAGCTTCCAACTGGCTGTCTATAGTATCCACAGCGGCTACACTATCCGCCTCGGCTATACTATCCACCTGGGCTATGCTATCCGCTTGGGCTATGCTATCCGCTTGGGTGACAGTAACCAGGTCGTGCTGGTCGTTAGGCACATCGGTAATAACGGGGGGATAAGGGCGAATCCTATTTCTCCATGGCTTTGGTCTAGATATCGGGCGCACCCGTCTTGGAACATGGGGCTTAGGTATTTTTGGCGGCTTGATTCTAAACCCGGCATCAGCTTGGAGAGCGAGGCCCAACAACAGCAAAAAAATGATAAAAAAACGTTTCATAACTCAGCTGATTATTTGGTTCATAATTGATTTACAATAGTGACTTGTTCATCATGTGACATGGCGTTCCTGACGAGCACGATCGAACTGCTCCCTGAAGGCGTCACAAGCATGCAACCGTGTCACGATCATGGCAGCAATGACGCGTGCAGCATCCACATCGCTCTGCCAGTGATAATTGGCAATGACGCGGGACTGTCCATACTCTATCCCACGTTGCATGATCCCGGTCTGATGTTCTGGCGCCAGTTCGGACAAAATCAAGGCGAAAGCGAAGCCAACGGCTGAATGTCCCGACGGGAAGGATCCGTTTTCACGCAAGACATCTTCATCCTCGGGTATTAACGTGGACTCGCCGAAGTACACGTAGGGGCGCAGACGTTGATGCTTCTGCTTGATGGGACGCAGGGCTATCGAGACATCCATCGCAGTGCGCTCCAGCAAGTGATAAAGCTGCGGAGTGGATTCTAGCGAAATCTCCTGACCATAGACTTGCTCAAAACGCTTGGCCACGCCGATATCCCAAGGACAGTCCAAGCGGGCCTCCTCGGCTCGTGGTGTGCCCCATAACTCCCTGGCCCGCGCATGCTGGCACAAGTCGTTGAAGAACAGGGGATCCTCGGTGCCAGGAGGAGTGAACATAATCGTGACATCGGCATAGTCCTTTTCGGTCAAGAAAGGCTCTGCCGTTCCGGCCCAGAGCGTTGAGCATGCCAAGGTCAGCAGCAAGACGCAGGTAAGACGCCAGATGCCACCCGGTTGTTTCCTATATGTTATATTGTTCAGCATTGCTTCTTTACTTATTTATTCGACTTGATTTTACGGCTGCCTTTGTCCTTCTTGTTGTACTTGGACGACTTCTTCTTGCCTTCGTCCTTTGCGGATGTACGTTTTGAAGGCAACTTGATGTCACGGGGACGGTGATTATTCATGAAAGTGCTCACGTCGACCATCCCTGCGATACCATTGATAAGGCCGCTCTCGGTCGACTGCCACAACATGACATCAACGTCGACATCGGGGGCTTCCTTGCTGTATTTTGCTAACCAAATCGGATAGGATTTACCGAAAGGCAGCAGGTTCCTGGTGAAGAACTTCTCGCCACTGTAAATCATCGGCTTACAACCGAATTCCTTTTCAACACAGTCCAAGAACACTTGGAGCGAATCACAAAGCTGATCGGGCGTGTACAACTTCTGCACCTCGACATCGACTACAGGAATCAAGTCCATATCGACTTGCCTGATCAAGTTCAGGAAATGAGCAGCCTGCTCACTCGCGCTGGAGCGCTCCGAAAAGTAATGATAAGCACCCACCTTCATCTCAACCGCCTTGGCGTCCCTGGCATATTCCAGGAATTTCGGGTCCACGTGGGTGCTTCCCTCAGTGGCTTTCAGATAAATCCACTTGACAGGCGACTGCGCCACCCGTTCGAAGTCTATATTCCCCTGATGACGGCTGACGTCGAGCACTACACGCTGCTTGCGCGCCAGAGAATCAACTGAGATGACAGGTCCTGCACAAGCCGATACAGCAACCACAAAGGTAACAAAAATAAAAAACATGTACTTCTTCATAGTAGTAATAATTAAGTCAGTTTATGTGGATAAATAATAGCATGTCATTTCATCTGCCGCTTCAACCACGGACAGAGGCAGAACAGGACAACGGCCATCACACCGGTCATGACGGCGAAGACCAGGAAGAAATCGGTCAGGTTCTCAACATGGAAGCCGAGAATCGACTGCATCTGACCCGGATCGGAGCCCGGCAGGAGCGTCGCCAGTTTGCCGGCAAGGGCGTTGCTGGCGGCAAAGGAAACATACCAGAGCCCCATGAGCAGCGATGCGAAACGAGCCGGCGAGAGCTTATTGACGAGCGACAAGCCGATAGGGCCGACCGAGAGTTCGGCGATACTCTGGATGAAGAACAGGATCACGAGCCACCACATCGAGGCCTTGTTATCGATTGTTGCGCCATTGGTGCCGATGGCTATCACCAGATAGCCGACAGCCAGCAGCAACAAGCCGATGCCCTGCTTGGCGGGAGACGACGGCTCCAAGCGGCGACGACCCAGCCACTCCCACAGCATTGCCAGCACCGGAGCGAACAGGATGACCACGATGGGGTTGATCGACTGGAACCAGGTGGTGGGAACCGTGAAAGCGCCCAAATGGCGGTTGCACTGCTGGTCGGCAAAGATTGTGAGCGAAGAACTTGCCTGCTCATAGGCAGCCCAGAAGAACACGGCAAACACAGCCAGGACATAGATTACCACAATGCGTTTGCGCTCGGCCGAGGTCAGGCTGGAGTCACTGATGACAAGCACCGGCAACGTGATGCCCGCGGTGTAGATAACCGCCGCCACATAATCGTTGACATCGGCTGCCGAACCCGAGAATAACACGAAGAGCACGATGCCCAGCACCAGGCAAGCCACAATCTGCCACACGTTACGCTTGGGCGACGGCGCCTCCTTCTGCTTCACGGTCTTGACGGGAGCCTTGCCGATGGCCGTACCGTCGGGGCGCACCAGCAGGGAGTCCTTGAAGTACAGGAAGGCCGACAGCGACACCGCCATGGCGATAGCAGCCGAGAGGAACCCCCAGCGGAAAATGCCCGGATTGGTCCAGCCCCCGTCGGCGGTGAGCCAGCCCATCAGCAGCGGCGCTGCAAAGGCTCCGATATTCACACCCATATAGAAGATTGTGAACGCTGAATCGATGCGCGAGTCGTTGCGTTCATACAGGTCGCCCACCATGGTGCTGATGTTGGGCTTGAAGGCACCGTTGCCGATGATTAAACAAGCCAAGCCAATCATCATCAGCCAAAACGACAGCGCGTTATCGATGTTGGGATCAATAGTGCCGCCAGCGACGGGATCGATAAAGATGCTCTGCTTGACCACACAAGCCGAAGCGAAAAGCAGCAGCTGACCCAATATCATCACCACTCCGCCAACAATGATTGAGCGGCGGTTGCCCCAGTAGCGGTCGGCGATATAGCCGCCCAACAGCGGGGAGAGGTAAATCAGTCCAGCAAAGCTGCCATAGAGCCTGGAGGCATCGGCGTTGCCCAGAAATGCGGCTATCAGATACAACACGAGAATAGCACGCATGCCATAATAAGAGAATCGTTCGGCTAGCTCCGTCATGAACAGGAGCTTCAGGCCGTTGGGGTGTTTTTTCAAGTTAGTCATAATCTTCAAGTTTTAGTAATTAATAAGTTTTCAAGTAGTAATTAATAAGGTGTCTCTACCTTCCCCCTTGTTTCGGAGGCAAGAGGCGCTCCGGGAAACGATGGCAGCCGCCGGCGCCTCAATGACGGCTGCCATAGATGTGCACACTTAGGTGTGTCGGGACAAATCACTCTTTCTTGCCAAAGAGCCGTTTAAACCAATTCGGCTTGCGTGGCGCTTTAACCACTGCCGACTCGCTCGCATGACGACGTTCCTCAAGTCGCTGATAGACATCATTGAGATTGTTGTCAATGATGATATGGGTATCGCATTCCTTATTCACGCCATTAGTGCCGGCAATCTTTTTGCGGCAATGAGTGTGGATGCTCCTCCCGGCCCATTCTTCCTTGATAGGAATCATGTTGTGACAAACCGGGCAACGCTGCGTCAGTTGACTGGCATCGGTCAGCACCTCTTTCACTCCGGGGATGTCAGCGTCCATCAGCGGCAACAAGGAGTTCAGGAGATGCCTTACCAGTGCCTCGCCAACGGGCTGATCGGGATTATAATCCGATTCCAAGGCACGAAGAGCCATCTGAGCCTTGCGACACTCAATAGGGTTTTTATCATAATAGAAGTCGCTCATCATCTTGCTCTTATTAGCAATCTCTTCGCGTCCCTTCTCAACCACACGCTCCAACAAGTTCAGCAGAAGACTTGCCGTACCCAACGGCCGACACGCAAACTCAAACATATCCTTGGTGACGTCTTTGCTATCAAGTTTGCAAAGCCACTTCAATGAACAACGCTGGATGGCCTTGTTCACCTCCTCGACCGCATGAGCGGGCAGCCCATCGGTTGAGGGCACACGTCCATTCATATATTCACTCAAGACGTAGGCCATGGCGTAGGTATCTGGAGTCAGGTAACCTGATTTCAACTCTTTATTTCCTTCTTTACGCTGATAGTTGATCATTGTGAACTTACCAAAGCCGAGATAGAAAGTCGCCAAGTCGGCATAAATCTCGTTTTCAAAATCCAAGGGTGCGTAGAACCAGATATCGTTCATGTACAACACCTTGTGAGACAACTCATGGGCTACCGTGGCCATGATGGTGTCGAAGTGGTTTTCTTCAAACCGCTCCCTGTCAATTGTGATGTCGATGCAGTCAGTATTTGACATGTTAATCATAGCAGCTGCATTTATCAATGTGAACACCTTGAGTTTGACAGGCATGGTCCCAAGGCCCACAAAGAGCACCATGCGTTCAATCTCGCTTTTGAGTGACTTCAGGCTATCACCACTATCAATCAGGTCAAGCGTATAGTCCAGCGAGGGGAAAAACAGGTCACCCGTGTGACGCTTGAATTTCTTCTCCATCGCAGCAAAGTGTTCTACAATCTGCTGCTCGTTAAGTTGATAAGCATGAGCTTCCATAATGATTTCTATTTTATTTTATAAGGTGAAACATCTGATTAAACACTGATACAGACAATAATGATTGCAATTAAGCAGACAATCATCACACCGCGCATCATCATAGTCGATGTGCCCTTTTTAAGCGAGGCTTCCTGGGTGCTTGAATCGCGCTTCAATCCAAGATTGACTTTCCGGAGCTTGAGTCCCCACTTCTTCATCACCCAATCACACAGGCGGTCATAGGCTTCAACCAAGAAGATCCAAGCAACGCAGCCGCCAGCTATAACAGCGCCAATCACTACGAAAACCAGGGCGATGATTATACAGCCTAATATAATCAGCCCAAGAAGGGCTAAAAAGTTCTCCCAGCCCAGGGCCGTGAAAGCGCCCTTCATTAAAAAATCTCCAATAAACCTTCCCATGACAAGTAAATATTAAATGGTTTCTGTCAGTTATCAATTGCAAAGAAAAATAAAGCTCCACAAACGGGCCTTGAAAAGCGTTGCCATAATAATTAACCCTTGAAAGATGTATTTTTGGGAACGTTTCATATCACAGACGCGAGGATGGCGCTTTTCTTTTGCTTTGACCCCGTCAATTACAAAAAGACTCAAATCAAAGCCACAAGAAAAAGTAACCCGTTTGAAACAGCTCCAAACGGGTTACTTTTTTGATAAATACTTAAAACCGACTTTTTGAAATCAAGGCTAAACGCCTGTAAGCCTTGTGTTTACAATAACAATCGGGCAATACTTGACGGATTATCCTTGGCATAATCCTCGAGTTGCTCCCGTTGGCCTTGGAGATGCGTCCTCACTTCGGACTTCTCTTTCTTGTAATCTCCGGTACGTTTTCCAAGTATTGCATCTATCAGAATCTTCATTTTGTTGGTGCTTAATTCGACTCCTGCCAACAACAGAGCCACGACAGCGCCCCTGTTAGTGATGTAAGTCTCATCACCTTTTCCAAACAATTTTCCTTTCGTGCTGCTGATCTTAATCATTTCCAGCAGATTGTTATCAACGTCACGTCCGTCAATCCAAGGCTCATAAACGGCCTGAATGGCAGCAAAAGCATCGCTAGCCAAATCCTTCAGCTTCGAGCGCAATTTCACTAAATACGGGTCGTTGCTGCTGAGTTGATCCTGATTCTCCTCAATCAAGTCAAACAGGCTATCGTCTTCGCCTTCGGGTGCATGAACAGCGTTGTGGAGGCATTGTCCCAGGTCAACGACACCTCTTGCCATCTTGTGGCGTTCGTCGAGCGTCTTGATTTGCTTGAGCAGGTCGACCATCTCATCCTCGGTCAGGCGATCGTTAAACTGCTTGAGTATATCCTGGTATTCCTCTTGTTGAGCGGCCAACACATCACCGACCTGCAATCCACAGGCCTTGGACACTGCCATAGCTTGCTGAACGGCAGCAAGTTGTTCCTCCAGATGTTTCTCAAAGGGTTCGCGGACCGAATCGTTGGCGGCGTAATCCAGGAAATCATCAATCCGCTTGTCACACTCGATGGGTTCGAGTTTGCCATGTGCCTTGAGGAAACTGTCGAGTTCCTCCGTTTTGTTGACCAGTTCCTCTGAGAGATACATCTGCCCAAGGCCAGCGACCCACGTCTGCTGCCAAGCCTTGACCTTGGCCACGGCATCAATGATTTCTTTATTGGATTGGGTGATTTTCTCAAACTGAGCGACGTCATTCAACTCATACACCTTGTCGGCCTGACGCTTGATGGCCTCATAATTGGAAAGGCCATAGGAGCGGATGGCGTCGAGCTGGCGGCGCAGCCTGTTGCGCAGATTGATAATCATCTGGCTTTCTTCTTCTTTGGTCTGGAGATCCTGTTTGTGGCGGCGGCGCATCAACCATGACATCAGCAGGAGCAGCAAGAGCGCTATCGCTGCGCACGTGAGCACGAGTTTCCAGTTGCTATCAAACTGCCAGTTTGGCTTGAACTCCATCCAGTGTTGCTTTTTAATAGCCTTGCCAATGGAATCGTCAATGAGCAGCACGCCGTTATTGCGGCAGACAATCATTCTGTCCCCACAGTCCAAACTCTTTTCTGGCCTGAATGACCAGTCCTGGAAGTAATCCTTGTGGCTGACAGAATCTTGCTTAATCATGAATTCTCGCAAGCCGAAGTCGGCAACAGCCACCACATTAGGCCCGTTGACAAGTAGCCGGTTGAATCCAGGTGACGATATCGGCGGGAATGCGCCTTGCGGTGTATGGATCCATAACTGCTTGTGAGTTAACACAAACGTTGTATCTCCCTTGCATGCAATATCGCGAATGAAGCGGTGAGTTGATTCATCCGAGAACTCTTCAATTCGGTTAAACTCGTTTCCTTTACCCTTAAAAATGCCATCATTTAATGTGGCGATGTATAGCTCGCCATCACTACATTTACTGAATGCCGTGATAAACGGGAACTGAACGATACTGTCATTCTCATCCAGCAACTTGACATCACTGAGCTGTCCATCCTTCAGCATCAGGATATTATCACGCACTCCGATATAGACAATCTGATTATGGCATCCCAAGGCTGTAGCCTCCTTAATCAGGTTATGTGACTTCTCGATATTCCCCTTGTCGTTGACGCACTTCAACTGTCCGTTATTCACAAAGTAGAATTTACCGTCACACACTGTCATTAAACTGGGAAGATACTGGCAGCTGAATTTCTCATTAGCAATGGTATCCCCCTGTTTCAACTCAAACAGTTTATTGCCCAACAGGAAAAAGGCATTTCCCTTCTCGTCGGTGCAGGAGGCTGAGACGCTCACGTGATTATAGGCCCAAGTGGGCAACATATAATGGTGTGGAATCCTCAAGAGATGATGCGAGGTGACAAGCAAGACCTGGTCGTGCGTCGGGTCATCGGCGATGGGATTTCTACACTCTTGACGAGCCGGACTGGGCAACATGCGTCCCACACCATTGACAAACAGCGAATCCTTGCTCACCTGGTAGAGATTATCGTTGGCCTGCAAGAAGTCCATGCACATGTGGTCCACCGCTGTCGAGACGACTTTTTCACCGGTAATGGTGTAAAGCGTGTTGTTGATGATCGCCTTAACACCGTCATTGGATTTCCACAACGAGGGATAAAAAGTGACTTCGGCGGTATCAGGAATGACCGTCTGGTTTTGACCGTCCTTGCGCTTGGAAAGCCCTTTTTCGGTGGTGAAGAACAAGTATCCACCATCATCACACAACTTGCGCACGACGACAGGGTCGCCCAAGTGATCCTTCTTCCAGCACACTTCAAGTTCTGAACTGCCGCTTGCTGCCCCCTTGGCCGACATGCGAAACAGTCCATTGCTGGTGCCCAGATAGAGCGTGTCGTTATAGTAACAGATATCATAGATCGAGTAGCGATCACCCTTGACAGGTATCGTAAAAGACTGCTGCTTGACCAGACTGTCCCCCCTCAGCAGGCAGCGTTTCAGGCCCATGTTGCGAGTGCCCACCCAATAATAGTCCGGGTTTCCCTGGTCACGGCGCACACAATAGATACGGTTAAACGGTGTTTTGTACTTCACAATGCCCTCTTTGCTGTAGACATAGACCACACCGTCCTCGGTGCCGATGTAGAAGCGGGCGCTGTCTGAATCAGCGGTAATCGAAGCCAGCCGTTCTTCAAAAAAAAGCTCTGCCCAGTTCTCATACTCATTGGGTTCAGCCGAATCGGTGTCATCACCATGGCATGACACCAACGTCAGCATTGGAATCACCAAAGCCATCAAACCAATTGCCAACTTGAATGACCTAAAGACTAAAGCGCTATAGCGATAGGGACCACATGAGGGAGAGAATGAATGAAAAGCACGTCTCATCGTTATCATCACATTGTATTAAATTCAGCAAAAAGATTATCTCTTGCAAAAATATAAAATAAAGTGATAGAAAACAACTCTATCGGTCATTTTCTATCAGAAATAATGGCGACAATGACAATCGGAAATGTAAAGGTCAAGGGGGCGCAGTGGACATGTCACTGCATGGGGATGGCCTTGATGGTGCCCAGTTTGCGCACTGTAACCTTGCTGGGATTACCCTTGTAGTAGACCTTGCCAGTGCCGCTGCCGCTCACCTTGAGCGGGCCGCCGTCCACATTACAACCGATGGAGCCAGTGCCCATGATGCGGCACGAGACAGTGGTCGCTTTCACGCCATCGGCCTGAATCTCGCCAGTTCCAATAAGTCGCACTGCCAGCTCATCACATGAGCCATCGGTGATGATTTTGCCTTTTCCGCTCAAAATCTGCAACTCCAGTTTTGAGGCGCGCACGTCGCGCACAATCACCTTACCATTATCAGTCAGCCTCACCTTGAAAGACTTGAGTGGCGGCAACTGAGAGACGCGCAGGGTGCTGTCACCGGAATTATCTACTTCATCGAGTGTTGTGGAATAGATGGTGATGGTGGGCAGATTGGAGAGCCGCTCATAGTCGTCATCCACCTGGATGGTCAGTCGACCTTTGGCCGAAATGGAAAAAATGATGGAGTTGGCCACCTCCTTGGTGCAAGAAAAAACGGCCAGTCCCGCCGAATCGGGATTGCTGCGGTAATTCACGTTGATGTTGTCGACGAGCGACAGCTGGGTGAACTCACCCAGCTTGACTACATGATGCTCCACTTGCGCACTTGACATGAACGCTATAGCACACACCAACAAAACACTAATCAATACTCTTTTCTTCATCATTTTCTTTTCCTTCGTTTTGTGTCTCTAGATATGGTAAAATATCGTTCTCGATATGATCAAGAATGGCCTCCAGCTCGCTGCGCGTGTCGGCACGCAGCATAGCGATGCGCGTCGGGCGGAAGTTGCGAATGCCCTTGAACAAGGGCGTGGCAGCCAAGTGGCGGCGGATGTGCAGGATGCCGCGGTATTCATCGATGCGGTCGATGCTCTCGGCAATCTGACGACGCACCAACGCCATTTTTTCCTCATTGCTGATGAAGGGCACCTCTCCCGTGAGCAGGTACTGCTTCATCTCCTTGAAAATCCACGGAGCGCCGATACTGGCACGACCCACCATCACGCCGTCGACACCATAGCGGTCAAAACACTCCTTGACACGTTGGGGCGTCGTCACGTCACCATTGCCGATGATGGGAATTGACATGCGCGGGTTGTTCTTCACCTCCCCTATCAGGGTCCAGTCGGCCTCACCGGTGTAAATCTGGGAGCGAGTGCGGCCATGGATGGTCAGTGCAGCGATGCCGCAATCCTGCAACTGCTCGGCAAGCTCCACAATGATTTTGCTGTTATGGTCCCAGCCGAGCCTCGTCTTCACCGTCACGGGCAGGTCAACGGCATTGACCACGGCGCGGGTAATCTCAAGCATCAGCGGAATGTTGCGCAACATCCCGGCGCCAGAGCCCTTGCCGGCAATCTTTTTCACGGGACAACCCCAGTTGATGTCGATGAATTCAGGCTTCGCCGCAGCGGCTATGCGTGCCGCCTCGACCATAGAATCCACATCGCGGCCATAGATCTGAATCGCCGCAGGACGCTCGCCTGGGGCAATCGCCATCTTCTGGAAAGAACGCTCAATGCTGCGAATCAATGCATCGGCACTGACAAACTCGGTATAGACCATGTCGGCACCCTGTTCACGGCAGATAAGCCTGAACGACTGGTCGGTGACATCCTCCATCGGAGCCAACATCACAGGGCGCTCGCCCAAATCTATATTACCTATTTTCATTGCAGAATCAGTGCCTAGTATCTGTTTTAACGTGCGAAATTAGCACAATTCACCCACACAGGCAACACCTTAACGCATTTTAGGACACAATTAAGGAAATTTATGCAAACCTCCAGACTGTGACGCCTGCCGCAACGCTTGCCACAACCTCACATCACCCAAACCCAAAATTCATCACCCTTGACAGCCATCCCCGCACCAGCAACAGACATAAAAATGGCCGAGGGGGTAATCCTCGGCCATAATAACAAGCTGAATCTATTTACTCTATTGGTTACGAATTGATGATGAGCTTGATGGTGGTAGTGTGGCTACCGCTGCGGCCTTGCAGGATGTAGATGCCGTGGGTCAAGTGGTGGAGGCCCACGGTTTCCTTGCCGGTTGCAACGGTGCGACCATTGATGTCATAGACCGTGATTTCGCCGGGATAACTGGCCTCCTTGCCGACAACTCGGAATGAGGGGGCAGTGTCATAGACATGCTCAATGACGGTGGCTTGGGTTTCGGTTACCTCACTGTCGGTGATGGTGAAGTAGTAGTCACGGTCGGCAACGATATCATAGTCGGGCAACTGCGAGCCATTGTTCCAGTTGTTGAAAATCAGGTGATAACTGCCACTGTTGGTGTCAAGCAGGAATACCTTGTAGTTGGTACCGTCCACAATCGAATCGCCAACGCTGGCCTCACCGGGCCAAGCACCGAAGAGTTCGCTGTCACCCCAAGCATACAGACCCAGGGCATCCCAACCGGTCAGGTCGTTGACAAAGATGTAGTGCTGCGAAGCGGGAATCTTGGGCAGCTCGCCCTTGATGCTGAAGTCATCGATACCCAATGCCATGGCACCCTGGGCAGCGTCACCACTGGCCACGCTGATGTCCCATGCCAGATAGAGGTCGCAACCGCGAGCGAGCTTGGTGCCGAGCACGCCACTGACGGGAACGGTCTCGCCGGGAACTGTCTCATAGCCAGCAGTCTCGCTGTCGGGAGCGAAGTAGGTGTAGAAGTCATTACCGGCACTGGTCCAGTTACGTCCGTCGATGGAGTAATAGAGCTGCACGGCGAAGCCGGCGCCGTTGTTACCCTTGCGGTATTTCTCGACATTATAGGCAACGTTAACGTTCTCGATGTCCTTAGCGCCCGTGTTGAGCAGGTGGGCATACACATTGACACACCTCGTGCCACCGGCAACACCGGTAGAGATGCCACCCAGAGCGCGGTCGGTACCGGCATTGTCACCGAAGTTCCACGTGCCGTTCTTGGCGTTGCTGGGCAGGCTCACGCCACCGCTGTACATCGTCTGGTCATCGGCCTGATCATAGCGGCCCACTGTGCGCGGTGCCGTGAGTATGCGGTCGATGCGCCATGCGTCAGGCAGCGTAGCGGTAGCCTCGTCACCCATCACGTCAAAGTTCTCGGTGGCGCTGAGGGTGCTCTCGTTCAATTCAATGGCGGGATAAGTCACCACCTCGGTCAAGGCATTTGCCACCTTGAGTGAGGCGTTTTGGGTGAAGTCGCCAGTGGTTGCGGTAACGGTAAACTCGCCAGTGGTGCCGTCGCTGGTGAACACCTGATTAGCATCGATGTCACCACCGTCGCTCAGGGTTATCACCACGGGCTCGGGAGCCTCGACTTCCATACCGAACTGGTCGCGCACGGTCACCTTGTAATGTACTTGGCCGGCGGTGTGATCCACATAGTTGGTGAAGCCGTTCAAGGCGCGGCTGGCATAGCCACGCATGGCAGCTGCATCGGCAGCGTTCAAGCCATCGGGAGCCCAGGTGATGGTTGTGGGATCCTCGCCATAGATAAGGCCGTACTCCATTGCGGCAGCCATATAGGTGGCCTTGAGGGTCGGATGACGGTCATCAAGGAACCAGGTGAGTGTACCATCGCTGCCCTCCAGGTCATAAACCTCCTGATAGGCCACGCCCACGGGGCACAAGGTCACGCCCAGGTCAAGGGCTACATCCTGATAGTTCTTGACAAAGGTCGAGTTGAAGGCCGTGTAGTTTGCCCAGTCGCCGCTGTAAGCCCAGTTGATGGGCACGATGATGATGGCGTTGGGGTTGGGGCAATACTCGCGGATGTAATCCACCCAGCGCTTCACATTGGCGCGGAAGGACTCGATATTGGTGCGGGGCAGCGAACTCTGCTCCTGCAGGATGATGTGGCTCCAAGCCTCGCTGCGCACGAGCATCTTGGCTCCGGGGTTGCCGTCCTCGGCCACGCCGTCACCTTCCTCCCAATGGGTCAAGAGGGACTTGCCCAGCAGGGTGTGCTTGGTCCAGTTGGCATCCTTGCCCATGGCCTGTGCAATGCCGTTGAACACTGCGTCCTGATCATTATAATAAATGAGGCTGTTGTTCAGCGAGAGCACCTTGACCTGCTCGGGCAACTCGGGCACGAGCACGACATCGGCGGGCTGCAGCGTCATCGTGGTGGGGGTGGAAGCAGCCAGCTCAAGGAGATACTCGCCAGTAGCGAGGTTAAAGGTCACGTCATAGGTGCCCGGGGCGGTCGAAACCTTGCCTTCGGCTCCCTTGATGAGCGTGCCGGCCGTATTGTTACCGGTGAGGTCACTCTCGGCGCCCCACACGCCGCCCATACCCAGGCGCTGATAGATGCGCCAGTGGCTATAGCCGTCTCCAACAGCGGGCATGGTCACCTGCCCCTTGAAGGTCTTGCCCTCAACGAGGTCCAGCTTGCCCGAAGTGTCCATGTAGTTCCAGCCATTGTTGTCGCCAATGACATAGACAGCGGTCAAACCCGTATCGTCATCATCGCTCTCGAGCAACAACGTGGCGGCACCGTTATTAATGGTGAGCACAATACGCTTGCACACGTAGGTGTTGCCACCGCACGAGATATTATCGTTGGTACCCAGCACCAGGTTGTAGGGCACGCCCATCTGGGCACTGGTGCCGTTGCTACCATAGTTGCAGGAACTGCTCCAATTGGCGTCAGCCACCTTGAACTGTCCACTCAACGTTTTGTCATACAGCACATAGGTGCCGCTGCCCTCATCGCTGAATTCCCAGTCACTCACAGCGCCCCAGCTGTTCACCTCGCCGCGCAGGTAGATGCCCGAAGCGACAAAGGGAGGCCTGCTGGGATCCACATAGCCCGTATAATTCTCGGGGTCGGTGATTTCGGTCACCTCGTCCTTGGTCAGGCACAGGTAGTAATCACGGTCGGCAACGATGCTGAAACTCAATGTGTTATCAGCTTTGTCAGTAAAGGTGAGCACATGGTCGTAGCCGTCCATGACAAGCGCCCACACCTTGTAGGTCACACCGTTAACCACAGCGCTGCTGGCGGGAGCCTGAGGCTCGCCACGATCAACCGCCATGAACAGTGAGCTCCACTTGGTCACGTCCTCGACATAAATGTAACAGGACTGATCCTGCGAGGCAAAGGTGGCATCGATGACCACATTGTCAATCGACAGGCCCATCGCCTTGTTAGGGCTCGTACCACTGGCCACACTGATGTTCCAGGCCAGGTAGAGATCGCTGCCTGCAGCCATGTCCACCTTGAGCTGCTTGCCCGTCACCGGAGTGGTGCTGATGGGCACGACCTCGGCGCCCTGGGTAGCGGCGTCAGGAGCAAAGTAGGTGTAAAAATCCTCACCCGCACTGGTCCAGGTGACACCGTCGGTCGAGATGTAAAGCTGCACCGCAAAGCCGGCGGCATTGTCGCCGTCACGGTATTTCTCGATGTCGTAATTCAGCGACAGCTTGGTGATGGCCTCGTCGGCAGCGTTGTGAAGGCAGGTCATCACGTTAATGCAACGGGTGCCGCCGTCCACCGTCGTGGACAGACCGCCCACCGAGCAGTCACTGGGCACGCTGCTGGAAGCAAAGTTCCACGTGCCGTTCTTGGCATTGCTGGCCAAGCTGGTTCCGCCGGTGTACATTACCTCGGTCGCTGCCGAAGCAAAGTTGCCCACCGTGCGAGGCGCGTTCATCTGGCGTTCCACACGCCAACCCTGCGGCATGCCGAGCGTTGCAACCTGGGCATCGCTGTCCCACATGCCGTCAAAATCCTGACTCACTGTCGGTGAACCGGCAGTCACCTGCAAGGCATCTTGTGCCCAAGTGGCTACAACCGCGCCGGCCAGCAGCACAGTTGCGAAAAGTCTGAGTATTGATGTACTTTTCTTCATGACAATAATTTGTTAATCATACAATTATTAATAATGTTATGTCACAAAATTACGACAATCAAATTACTCCCAAAATACCCCAAAACAAAAATCTAACTTCAAATAAGCCATAAACCACTGATAACAAGTTCATTATATTTACCCCCATGTCAAGAAAATCTAAATCCTTCTCAACCACTCATCAAGCGATAAGTTCAATAAATCAGAGGTGCGCACATCACTTTATAAAGCAACTATTTAGCAGTTGTCCTTTATAAATACACTGACACGCCACCCTCTCTTGTTGGTTGAGGGTGGCGTGCGTCATGTGTGGGCTTCTGGCCCTTTCAATCGGATTCTTATTCCAAGTTAAGAATGTAACCGATCATGGCGATGGCGTCCGAAATGTTGACTTCTCCATCACCGTTGAAATCGGCACTCTCAATAATAATCTGGCTAGGATCATCATTCAATACGTAATTGATGAGCGCAATGGCATCACTGATATTGACCTCGTCATCACCTGTGACATCGCCTATCGGTCCGGGGGCGATGAACCCAACTGTGGTCACCTCACTCCAAGAGCCCTTGTCGTCTCCTACCATCCACGACAATGTGTGCTCGCCGCGGGACAAATGATTCACATCCAAATTGAGGATGCCGCTATTGTCCTCCAGCGGAGCAATCTCAATGTGCTGCACCTCATTGTCAAACCAATACAGGCAACGTACAATCGTTGCATCGCTCTCGGCTGCCGGTACCAGGAAGAACCTCGTGACCGTTGAGCTCCACACGCCGTCGCTTCTCTGAACCCGCAAAGTGAAGGCATGCAATCCAGGATGAAGCGGAGTGATGTCAATCTCAGCCGACTCGGCGGTGAGCACCTGTCGCTCGGCAATTTTGCCGTCAATCCAGCATTCACATTGCGTGATGCTCTCCTGTGCCATCGCAGTGAGTCCTATCGCCGCAACTGCGATGAATGCAATTTTTCTGATAATATTCATAGTCCGTAAAGCATTTATCGATGAATAATTATCTTGGATCGGCCTCATAGTTCACGTTGAGCGTACGGCCGCTCACATTGAGTTGCAGATTCTTCACTACAGGAGTGCTGGGCACTTTGTTCCAGCCCATACCGCCCGACGGACCGATGGGTGTGCCATCGGTGCCCACCCAAACATCAGGCTGCTGCAACTCCCAAGTGCGCTCGGGTGAATATGCTGCATTCTCCCCATCAGTGAAGATGTCGGCGAGTGCCACCTCATAACAGTTGGTAACCGTGGCTTGGGGATGGACTTTATTGGCACTCACATAAATACAATTAATCATTTGCGCGAGTTTGCCTGTATACAGGTGCTGGGTGGTGCTGTTATAAGTGAAAATACAGTTTGTATAAGTGTAAGAGTTTAAATAATCACTCTCGCCTTCATAAAATCCACCTGTTAACACACAGTGGTCTACATAAATTGTGCTTCCAGAAAACCAATTGTACACAAAATAGATACGACTATTAGAAATATGAAAATTCGTTGCATAAGCGCGAGTATTTTGATGGACACTAATGCCATAGACTACACTTTGATTTATTTGACTATTAGTCACATTATTTGCTCTGATGTCGCCTATTCGACATCGATTGATGGTGAGATTTTCCATTTGGAGCGAATTTATATCTAAATTTCCATCCACATATATCCCCTCTAACAACACATCAGACTCTGCTGTTATAACAAATCCGGCATCTAACTTGGTTATGTCGGTGCCAGTTTCATCCACCTGCTCAAAGCCGGCACCATAGACCGAAATTTTCTTGGTGATAGTGGTTGGAGTAAAAGTTCCAGCCGACAGGGTAATCACATCGCCATCGACGGCATTAGCATGTGCTGCCACAAAGGCGCTCGGGCCCATGAATACGCTCGCCTGGTCGCCGTGCTGCAAAACGGCGGTTGGTTCATCGTTGGCAGCCTGAGCCTGGCCCGCTAATGCACAGCCAAGCACCAAAAGTGTAAAAATGATTTTCTTCATAATGTTATTAGGTTAAATTGGTTAATAAAAATATGTTGTATCTATCGGGTTCGGATGATGGTGGTGACAGCGCTAGGAATAAATGTGTGGGATAGGCATTGATATATGTGGTTTTGGAGATATATTATTGGATTACAAAGTTACTGCATCACTGTTTTTGTGGACTCTTAAAATGTAAAAACCGACTCTCAATTTATCTTTTGAGAGTCGTTTTTGCCATCTGGCCAGCCGCACTCTTATGAGAAACTACGAATTTCACGAATTTAACTATGAACTGCACCCCAAAAGTTTTGTGTCTATCTTTTGGGGTGCAAACCATGAATACGGATGCTTAATTAGTTAAATTCGCGTAATTCGTAGTTAAAAAGGAGATTAGCGGTTTTTCCAGGCACTGGGGGTTGTGCCGATGATGGCCTTGAAGATGCGATAGAACGAGGCTTCGCTGGGAAAGCCCGATTTTACACACACCTCGGCAATCTTGATGTCGGGCTGACTGCGCAGCAGTTCTTGGGCGTAGGCTACACGATAGGTGTTGACGAACTGCGGGAACGAGCAGTTGCGCTGCGAGTTGATGCAGGCCGAGATCGCGCTGCGATTGATGCCCAATGCTATCACGAGGTCGGTGATTTTCAGGTTAGGGTTCATAAAGAGTTGCTGCTGTTCCATCAACTCACAGATGCGCTGCATGAGCTCAGCGTAGTCCATACCGGCATCTGGTGTCTCCTGGATTACCCCGTTAGTCGCCACATCGGGCGTTTCAGTTTCGTTCATCGGTTTGTGTTTCCTGTGGCGGTACAGCCACCAAGTCAGCCCTGTCGCTAGCACAGCGATGGCCAAGGCAAGAAGCGCCCACCCCCACCAAGGAAATCCCATGCCTACTACTTGGGCATTAGGGCTGACGTTCAGCAGCCAGGTGGCTGCTGAAGGCTTGAAATTGTTCTGCGCCGGGATTCCGCCCACCATCATCAGGCTGCCGTCATCGGTCATTAGGGAGGAGCGGATGTCAAAGTCCTTGAGTTCATCGGTATAGCCTAACGACAAGCGTGCGGGAACCGTGGCATAGTCGATGATGAGGACATAGACGCGCGCCGCATCGAGTTTCGGAGATTGGCAGTACTTGTCGGGGTCAGAACCCAATATATAAGCCCGACGATTATGACGGTCGGCATAGATGGTCGCATCATAATAGATCTTGCCCCATTTGCAGCTCATCGGCACGGGGACATCGGTGGGCAACAGCGAGAACTGCCCATTGGTCACACGGGCAATCGCCGCTTGTCCCTGCTCGTTCTCGACCATCAACAAATAGGAATAATCGCCTTGGGACTCATTGCCAATAAATGCACTTGCCGAGTTATCGGCATAATATCCACCAGGCAGTCCCCACTCCTCGAGCAAGGGTTCACGGTAAGCCTCGCCGTGTAGGCGGTCAATCACCGGGTGGGGTGTGAACTGTCCCTTAGAATCAATCGGAGAGAAGATGATGGCATCATCCTTGGCGGTACGCAGGATGTAAGGATTTGCACGTCCACTGTTCACGCCTTTCATAGGGACGAAACCGGCCTTGCCATCATACATCTCGATGGCATCATCGTGATGCCAGTTGCCAGCGATGACAGCACGATTATCGTCCAACGCAAGGGCCGATGCCAATGCCCGCTTAGTGTCAAGACTGCCAAATCCCTCGCAGGTGTGCGACAGCGGGTCATAGAGTTCCACCTCGAAACTCTGCCCGATGCCCAAATTGCGCTCATGCCCACCGCCGATTAATACCTTGCACGATGAAAGCTGTACAGCAAAGCCGTCATCATGAGAGAACGCCGAGGGCACCTGCGTCCACTTTCCGTCCTTGTAGTACTCTATGGTAGCAGTGGGCACAAAATTGGTGGTGTGGCCGCCTATCATCGTTGGTTCACCGTTCAAGCATAGTCGCGAGTGTCCGAATCGGGGCATGTTCAAGTCTGCCAGACGCTCGGCCTCAATCTTCACAACGGGACACGCGTTATTGCCCTTGGCCAGTAGGGTCAATGGCAACAGTGCTATTAAGCAGCAAAATATGGTGAGACTCCTCTTCGTCGGAAAAGTCACGACTACCATCCTATAAAAATCTCACGCCAAATCACTGTTGTATTTGAGCGGTTTAGCGTGAGATTAGAAATTTGTGTGGAAGAAAGATCAGTTCTTCTTGGCCTTTTCCTTGCAGTCGGGGCACTGCTGGTCGGCAGGCTTGGTGCAGGGCTGACCATCCTTGTGGTCCTTGCACTCGTGCTTCATGCCCTCGGCCTTCTTGCACTCCTGGGCAGCACCTTTCTTGCACTCATGCTTCATGCCTTCCTTGCACTCCTGGCCGGCACCCTTCTTGCACTCGTGCTTCATGCCTTCCTTGCATGCCTGGCCTTCGCCTTTCTTGCACTCGTGCTTCATGCCTTCCTTGCACTCCTGGCCTTCGCCTTTCTTGCACTCGTGCTTCATGCCTTCCTTGCACTCCTGGCCAGCGCCTTTCTTGCACTCGTGCTTCATGCCTTCCTTGCATTCCTGGCCAGCGCCTTTCTTGCACTCATGCTTGGGAGCGTTAGCGGCCTTGGCCTTGCAGTCGGGGCACTGCTGGTCGGCAGGCTTGGTACAGGGCTGACCGTCCTTGTGGTCCTTGCACTCATGCTTGGGTTCTTTTTCTAAAACAATTTCCTCCTGGATTACTCGAGGCGATCCCTTCACCACCTGGGGCCTGTCATAGCCAGTGGGAATATCGTTGCCGGTAGGATTCTTTGACAGATGACGATTTGCGACACGATCGGGTTCCTCCTGCGTGTTGGTGGGAGCGGGAGTTTGAGCCATCAATACACTGCTGGCAAATGCCACAGCAGCAAGAGTCAATAAGAATTTCTTCATGTTTCTGTTTCAGTTTTGATGATAATGTACTTTGGTTTTGCGGCGCCAAAATTAAAAATAAAATCCGAAATAATTGACGATTTAAGCTTTTTTTGGTTTAATAACGGCTTGAAATTTGAATTTTGTTTATAAAACGTGTACTTTTGCAGCCATTCACATAAATAATTAAGATATAATCCATTTACAATCATGTCAACCTATACCGTTTCAGACCCTCGCAAGGTCACGACCAAGCGCATCGCCGACATGCGCATCGCCGGTGAGAAAATCGCGATGATTACCGCCTATGACTACACCATGGCCACGCTCGTGGACCAAGCCGGCATAGACATCATCCTGGTGGGCGACAGTGCCAGCAACGTCATGCAGGGCAACGCCACCACCATCCCCATCACTATCGACGACATGATTGTGTATGGCCGCACCGTGGCACGAGCCGTCAAGCGCGCGATGGTCATTGTGGATATGCCTTTCGGCACCTACCAGGGCGACCCCATGGACGCGCAGCGCAATGCCGTGCGCATCATGCAAGAGACCGGCGCCGACGGCGTGAAACTGGAGGGAGGCCGCGAGATGCGTGCTGCCATCGAGATGATCCTGCGTGCCGGCATCCCCGTGATGGGACATCTGGGCCTGACACCGCAGAGTATCAACAAGTTCGGCACCTATGCCACGCGTGCCGAGGATGAGGCCGAGGCCACACGCCTGCTGGCCGACGCCAAGGTGCTGGCCGAAATCGGCTGCTTCGGTATCGTGCTGGAGAAGATTCCCGCCACGCTGGCTGCCAAGGTCACCCAAAGCATCAACGTGCCCACCATCGGCATCGGTGGCGGCCCCGCGTGCAGTGGCCAGGTGCTCGTGCTGCACGACATGCTAGGCCTGAACCGCGAGTTCAAGCCCAAGTTCCTGCGCGTGTACAACAACTTGGGCGAGCAGATTATCGACAGCGTCGGCAGTTACATCACCGACGTCAAGAGCGGCGACTTCCCCAACGAGAACGAACAATATTGATGCTCGCTAGCAGTTTAGAGTATAAAGTCTAGAGATTAGAGAATATTTCCCTGAGCCGTGGCTTTGTCACGGCTTTTTTCGTAGTGTGGTGCGGAAGAAGTGGGCGGTGAGTGGGATGGCTAGCAGGAAGGCGAGGACGTCACACACAGCCTGACAAATCTCGACACCGAAGAGGCCCATCAGGCGGGGCAGGATGAGAATCAGGGGGATGAAGAAGATGCCGTTGCGGGCTGCAGCGAGGATGTTGGCCGACAAGCTCTGCCCCGTGGTCTGCAACGTCATATTGCACACGGTGACCACAGCCGCCATGGGCAAGGCGACGAGTTGCCAACGCAGGGCCACGGCACCCACTGCAACGACCTCGGGGTCGTCACGCAGCAGGTCAACCAATTCCTCGGCGAATACAAAGGCGGGGCCGCACATCACCACCAGCACGGCCATGTCGAGCAGAATCGTGAAGTAAAAACCGCGACGCAGACGTTTATACAGGCCTGCACCGTAGTTGAATCCGCAGAAGGGCTGATAACCCTGCCCCACCCCGATGATGATGGCAAAGATGATGAACGCCAAGCGCGACACGATCGACATGCCGGCAATGGCCGCATCGCCATAGACGCCTGCTGCCACATTGAGCATCAACGTGGCAATGCTGGCGAGGGCTTGACGCGTGAGCGACGGCGTGCCGCCCTTGAGAATTTCTTGCTGGAAATGCCAGCGGCGAGAGGCCTGCTTGAGGTCGATGGGGATGTTCTCGCCGCGTCGCGACATCACCCACAGCACGATAAAGCCGAACAGCTGGCTCAGCACGGTGCCGATGGCGGTGCCCAAGATTCCCAAGCCGAAGGTGAACATGAACAGCGGCACCAATACCACATTGAGCACCGCGCCCGAAATCATACCATACATCGCCTGGGTAGCGTTGCCCTGGAAGCGCATCTGATTGTTGATGACCATCGAGGCGGTCATCAACGGCGCACCCAACAGGATGACACCCATGAACTGCATCGTATAGGGCAAAATGGTGGGTGTAGAACCCAATGCGATGGACAACGGCTCAAGGAAAATGAGTCCTAAAATAGTGATTATCAAGCCGCAGATGATGCTACCGACAAATGAGGTGGCCGCCATCTGACGCGCCTCGTCGAGGCGCTTTGCCCCCAAATGGCGCGACATGTAGGTGCCAGAGCCTTGACCAAAGAGGAATCCGATAGACTGGATAATCGCCATCACGGGGAACACCACACCGACTGCAGCAGTGGCCTGGGTGTTGATGAGGCCCACAAAATAGGTATCCACCAGATTATAGATACTCGTGACAAGCATACTGATGATTGTGGGCACTGCCATCGCCGGAATCACGCGACGAATGGGTGCCGTGGTCAGGAAAGTATGGTTGTCTTGCTTACGCATCGAGAATCTTGGTATTTTTTTTGAGGGTGCAAAGGTACAAAAAAGACTTTAGACTTTAGACCTTAGACTTTAGTTTTTGTTTGTTAGCGGCCTGAGAGGGGGGATGGGACGGAGAAAACGGAGAGAACGGATTTAACGGAACTGACAAAAAGAACAGGTGGGGCGAGTTGGCACTCGCGCCATTGCTTGGAAGCGGATGCCCCTTTAACCTCTAACCTTTAACCTCTAATCATTAACCTGCGAGCGAAGCGAGCATTCAAAGTAACCAGTGGATGCCCTTGACGACGCGCAGGGGAGGGTTCTTGAAGTGGTTGCCGGGGTTGAATTCAAACTTGGTGGGGATGCCGCGCTCGGTCAACAGGGCGGCGACGGCTTGGGTGCGCTCACCGACGGTCTGCAAGACGGCATTGCGCGATGTGCTCTCCTGTTCGCCCACCGAAAGGTAGGCTCCCTGCAGGGGCACTGCCAATTCATGCTCTCGGGCATATTCAAACCATCCTGGGTACCACATCGATCCCGATGCTGACAGAATGCGGGTGAACAAGTCGGTTTGGAAGGCCGTCCACACGGCAAACAGTCCGCCCAGCGAGTAGCCTGCCAGGCAACGCCATGCGGGTGGCGCATCGAGCAGACGCTCCACCTGCGGCACGATGTCGTCGGTGAGCAAGGGCAGCAGTTCGGGGGCTCCGCCAGTGAAGCGGTCGTCCCGTGACACCACCGTCTCGACGGGCCACGGCGACAGTTCCTGATTCCAGTACAGGCCACTGATGGTCACGAGGTTAAATCCCTTGCAACCCACCTGCTTGCAGGCCTCCAGCAACAACTGCCCATTCTCATGATAATCAATCGAATAGACCAGCGGAACTGGGCCATCTACCAACTTGTACAAGCACACCCGTCGGTGCCCGAATAACAATTCTTGAACTTCCATAGCGACAAAATTACAAATTTAATGCTACCTTTGTAGTCGGGACTCAACTTTTTTTGACTATGGCAACAACCTTATCTCCCAACAAGAAACGCCCATTGTGGATATGGATTCTACTGTTTATCGCAGCATTCCTGCTGTCCACTATCGGCTACGGAATGGTGATTGCATGTTTCGAAGCATTCAGCGCATTTCTGCATCCCGTCTTCACCATTGTGGCAGCTGCCATCATCCTGGGCCTTTATGCTTTGTTTGTCAGATGGATGGAAGGGCATTGGCCCACCGACCTGAGCTTGCGCCGCCTCATTCCCCACACCCTGCTGGGCCTGTTAGTGGGCTTTCTCATGATGGCACTGGTGGTCAGCACTATCGTGGCGACAGGCTATGCCACAGTCGAGTGGAAAGGATTTTCAGGTGAGTCACAGTTCAACGTGTTCATGATGTTCCTTGCCGTTGCCGTGGGCGAGGAGATGATCCTGCGTGGCGTGGTTTTCCGCTGGATTGACGAGCGGTGGAACACCGGGGTGGCGCTTTTGATATCGGCACTTTTCTTCGGCTGGATGCACATCAACAACGACAATGCCACCTGGTGGTCGTCGCTGGCCATCGCCATCGAGGCAGGTCTGCTGCTCGGCGCAGCCTACAAGTGGTCGGGCACGTTGTGGGTTCCCATCGGCATCCATTGGGCATGGAACTACACCCAGGGCAACATATTCGGTCTTGCTGTCTCGGGCACCAATGCCGGCACCACGATGCTTAACACCACTGTGGGCGGCCCCGAAATCATCACCGGTGGCGCCTTCGGCCCCGAAGCCTCGATTATCTCGGTCATTCTGGGCTTCTTATACACCCTCATCTTCCTGGGTAACCGATATCGCCGCTAATCATTATCGCATCAAGGAAAATGGGCAGGCTTCACTCATGTGTTGCCTGCCCCATTACGATGATTTTATGGGATGATTGCACTACAAGGCGAGGCGCAACCCCAAGTCATTATACTTGTACGACGGACTGTATTTGGCACGAGCCGATACTCGGCACCACCCGAACCAACAGGACCAGCAACCGCCACGCAGAATGCGGTTGTAGCCTGTGGCAGGGCCTGTCGGATTGTTCTGTGCCTGGTCACTGTAATCACCATACCAGTCCTGGCACCATTCCCACACATTGCCTGACATGTCATAGAGATCCAATTCGTTAGGTAATCTGGTGCCTATCATGTGAGACGTTTCATCTGAATTACCCTTCCACCACGCCACATCATTATAGCTGTTACTGCCAGCAAAACTATAGCTCTTGCTCTTGTTGCCGCCACGTGCAGCATATTCCCATTCGGCCTCGGTAGGCAGGCGGAAGTTCTTGCCTGTCATCTGGTTGAGTTTGGTGATAAACACTTGGCAGTCCTCCCATGACACATTCTCCACAGGGAGATCAATGCCCACCATGAAATAGCTGGGGTTGTCATCCATTACTGCTGCCCAAAGTGCCTGGGTTACCTCAATCTCGCCGATGTAATAACTTGACAGCGTCACTTGATGTGCAGGCTTTTCATTATCTTCGGCATAAACGCCCTGCTCGGGGGTAGCACCCATGGTGAATGTGCCGCCCTCGACCTTGACCATACGGAACGGCACGCCGTTCACGGTAAAGGTCTCTTTATCGTCCAGTGCGAGACGGAGACCGACATCATGGCGTGCATCAAAATTGACTGAATTTTGGCGAGATGTCACACGACTGTACCGAGCGGGGATAACCCAAGAGCCCCCACGGAAAACACGATACTTCGAGCCGGTACCAGGTCCTGTGGGATTGAATTGAGCATAGTCCCAGTAACCGCCATGAATGTCATAACACCACTCATAGACGTTACCCGTCATGTCATAGAGGCCTAACTCGTTTGCCATTTTGGTAGCGACCACATGGGTACCATAACCGGGATTGCCATAACCCACACCATTGCATGCATTACCATCCCACCATGCGACTTTGTCGATGTCATTACTGCCTGAAAACTTGTAGCCCTTGCTCTTGTTGCCGCCTCTTGCGGCAAATTCCCATTCAGCTTCTGTCGGCAGACGGAATTTTCTTCCGGTCAATTGGTTGAGTTTGGTGATGAAGGTCTGGCAATCATCCCACGAGATATGAGCGACCGGAAGATTCGGATCATCTTGTTCATTACTGGGATTGCTTCCCATCACCGCTACCCACAGCGCCTGAGTCACCTCGGTTTGACCGATGCTGTAACTCGATAAAGTAACCTGATGGGCTGGTTTCTCGTCTTCGTTTGCTTCTGGATCATCATCGGTAGCACCCATCATATAGACACCGCCCTCAACATTGACCATCTTGAATGTCACGCCGTTCACGGTAAAGGTCTCGACAACGCCTGGGGGTGTCGGTGCGGAGCCACCCAAGATGATGCTGATGAGCGTGTTCACATCGGCGATATTGATCTCATTGTCATAGTTGACATCGGCTATCGGACTGCTGTCACCGTCCAAGATTATATCAATCAAGAGATTCACATCGGCGATATTGACTTCTCCGTCGTTGTTGACATCGCCACTCACATTAGTAGCGGCGGCATTCAGCGGCATGAGCCACGCCATCAGCGTGCAACATGCAATAGATAGTTGTAATAATCTCTTCATAGTCATTCAGTATTATCTGGTTTATTTATTCGCAAAGATACGTATTTTTAACTAAAAAACGTGTCTTCTTGTGGAAAAATCTTCATGCCGAAAAATATTGGGAAAAGTTTTTCTATTGCGAGCTTCTTGCATTATCTTTGCCACGTTTAAAAAACAGCAATATCAATAAACGGAAAATTGACAATGAAACAGATGAAGCAATGGTTGATGGTTGCCGCTGTGGTTGCACTGTGCGGCACGATGACGGGCTGCAAGGGCAATGCCCAGCGCCCCGTGAATGGAACAATGGAAGAGGCTGTCGCGCCCGGAGAAGCGCCCAAAGCAGTGGTGGACCTGATGAAGCACGTCAACCTTGACGACCGCTACGAGACACTGATAGAGGACAAGACCACAGGTGTGGCCGTCTATAGCTTACTCAACTGCGGTGACACGGTGTCGAGCGAGGGTTACGGCATGGTTGTGGCCAAGGGCGACGTGAAGACCGCGCTGCCCCAGTTGCGCCATGGCCGCATGCCGCGGGCTCGCTATGATGCCGCCACGGGTGACTTGTGGATCCTGGGCAGCGACACCGAGGGCACCGGCGTGAATGTCGAGCGTCCCTACCTGCTGCGCTTTGGCGACGACGGCTATGCCAGCATCGTGAACTCTATTGACCCCTACCAGATGCAGGAAGCCATGCGCAAAGTGCTCACCTATAGCATCAAGGATCAGGAAATCACCTTCTACTGCGAAGGGAAGGAAATCGCTAAGGCGACCAACACGATGGAAGACATGGGTGGATTCATGGACGACGCCATCTACATCGGCGAGCAGATCTATTACAGCATTGAGGGTCCGCTTACGGTCCACGTCACCCCTGGCATGAATTTCGTCGTGGGCAAGGTGCTGCAATACGAAGGCATGCCCACCATCAGCGCTACTGTCACACTGGATGAGAAAGGCAACATCACGTTGAGCAACTTCGAGGCCGTGAAAGAGCCTTAAACAGGGGGAGCGCCCACTCGATAGCAAGTGGCGAGTAGCTATTGTCTTTCAACAGGCAATCTTGACAAAATGATGATAGCGTAAATCATCCTTAATCAGTAACTTCTACATCGAGGCGATGACACACTGCAGAACATCGCCTCGATAACTTTTTTTAGTAGTAAAAACTTAGGTTTTTATTTGTAACTATCATACTGCAGTTGTTATCTTTGCCAGACATAACTAATTCAATATTAACACCATCAAACCTCTCAACTATGTCTACACATTTTTCACGACAACTCACAGTTCTGATGGCTGTGCTCCTGTTGAGCGCGCCTGCATGGAGCGCACCGCGCGACAAGCAAGTCATGTTGCAAACGGCAAGGCAAGCCTTGATGACAATGACCACCGGCGGTCATCGTTTCAATGCTTCCTCTCCCCTTGTCGAGTCCCGGGTAACCGATGCCTACACCCTCTATCAAACACACCAAGGTGACTTTGTCATGATAGCGACCGATGACCGTCTGCCGGCGGTCCTGGCTGTGGGCAATGGCCGGGCATCGGTGACCCCACAGGCCAATCCAGGCTTCGAGTGGTACTGCCAGAGCATCGAGGAAGTGTCACGCATCCTCACCGGCAGAGGTATGACCCTCACGACCACCCTTCCCGACCCGGCCAAATATCCCGCCAAAGTCGATGCCCTCATCACGTCGCAATGGGGGCAGGACGCGCCCTACAGTTACTGGTGCCCAACCGGCTATGGCGAAATCTGTGACGACTACACGCCCGATGTGGTGCATTGCTGTGTGGGATGTGTGGCCACAGCCCTGGCTCAGATCGTGCGCTATCACCGCTTTCCCGACCATGCCGCCGGGACAGCCAATTTCATGATCGGTAACCAGAATGCCAGCACCAGCTTTGACGCGACCTTTGACTGGGACAATATGCTGGACAGCTACCCCGAGGGCCAATACACCGAGGCTCAAGGGCGTGCCGTAGCGTTGCTGTCCTATGTCTGCGGACTGATCAGCGGGATGACCTATGCCACCAACGAGTCGGGGTCAAGCAACCATTCCGGCCTGGCGGGTGCGCAGAACTACTTCGGCTACAGCAAGGATGCCGCCATAGTCGTGCGCAGCGACTATAGCGAGCCCGAATGGATGGATATGGTCTATAACGAGTTGAGTCATCAGCGCCCCTTGTATTATCAGGGTGTCTATTTGAAATTCGATCCGTCTGTGGGTCTGATGGCAGCCGGTCACTCATTCATTATTGACGGCTATAACGAGGAGGGACTGGTTCACGTCAATTGGGGATGGTACGGCAACTACGATGGCTACTTTGACATCGCCTTGCTGGACGTGCGCGGTATGCAATTTAACAGCTATCAAGACATGGTCATCAATTTTGAGCCCGACCCCAGTCTTGTGGTCATCACAGGCGATGTCAACAATGACGGCCAGTTCAACATCGTTGATGTGACTCTTGTCATTAACTATCTGATAAACAATGATGCGTCACAACTCAATCTGGACAAGGCCGATGTCAACAGTGACGGCATCGTCAACATCTCAGATGTGGTGAAACTCATCGACAATCTGCTCTACCAGCAGTGATTGAGTAGCCCTGGCATGTGAAAAAAGTCATCAATGGACGCTGTTCCATTGATGACTTTTTTGTGTCTGTACAAGAGGGCACTAAATGACAGGCTTGGCGGTCTTCTCGGGATTCAACTCGCCGATGTCCAGCGGGTTGCTCGGTGACGCGTTGCTGCGCATGATATCCTCCACGCTGTCGATGACGTTGACGATGAAGTCGCCCAGCTTCTCGGTCTCGCACACGATGTCCATGTAGAAGATACCGGCCTTGTAGGGATACTTGTGCTGGTTGACGTTCTCGATGTTCTCGGTGCGGCACGCGTTGCGGAAGTTGTTGATTTCACGCTCCTTGTTGTAGTTGCGCATCAAATCCTCGGGAGTGACGTTGTCGATGTCGATGAGCACGGTGAGCATGTTGGTCATCGCCTCGCTCACCAGCTTGAGCATCTCGTCGATGTTCTTGTAGTTGTACTCATTGAAGTGGGCGTCGGCCTCTTCTTTACGCACCAGTGCCTTGGCGATGTTGTTGCTGCTGTCGGCGATACTCTCCAATTCGCTGATGATGCTCAGCAAGCCCGACACGCGTTTCTTGGCCGTGCTACTGAGCTTACCGTCGAGCACCTTATTCAGGTAACTGCCGATTTCAAACTCCATGCGGTCGCTGATGTCCTCATATTTCTCGATGCGCGAGAGCAACTTGTTGAACTCGGGCGTGCCGGTCTTGGTATGCACCAGTTCCTTGACCATTCCCAGCATGCGCTCCACGCGCTCGGCAAACACGACAATCTCGCGCTCGGCCTGAGCGATATTCAACTCGCTGGCACTCATGAGACCACCCTGGATATACTTCAGCTGGAACTCCTCTTCCTGCTTCTTGCTCTTGATCAGCCAATTGAGCAGTTTCACATAGAGCTTGGTGAACCATATCATAATCAATAGGTTGCAGAACTTGAAGATGGTGTGGAACATCGTCATGCCGATAGACATTGCCACCTGCTCTTGCATCAAGGAGCCATCATCGACGCTGGCACCGGCTTTCACACTGTTATAGAGAGCCAGCGGGTCGCCCAAGTGGAACAAATCCTTGACCACCCAAGTCACCATCGACACAAACGGAGAGAAAATAATCAGCACCCAGACAGCGCCGAACAGGTTGAACAACGCATGACCCAATGCAGCCTTCTTGGCTTCGGCATTACCGCCCAACGACGCCAGCAGCGGCGTGATACTGGTACCGATGCTCGCACCGAGCACCATGGCACAGGCGATATCAAACGAGATCCAACCCTTGGAGGCCATAATCAACACGATGGCAAAGGTCGCCGCACTCGACTGGATGACCATGGTCACGATCCAACCCACCAGGGTGAAGAACAGGATTGACAAGAAACCCATCGATGTGTACTGCTGCAGCGAGGCGAAGACCTCGGGCGACTTGGACAAGTCAGGCACATTGGCGCTGATAGCGTCCAGACCCATGAACAAGAACACGAAACCGATGAGTAACTCACCTATGTTCTTGTAGTTGCTGCGTTTCATGAACAGCATCGGGACGGCAAAGGCCAGCAAGGGCAACAGGAATGCCGACAACTTGACCTTGAAGCCGAAGATGGCGATAATCCACTCGGTGAACGTGGTACCCAGCGCGGCACCAAAGCTCACCGCCAGCGACTGTTCCAGCGGCATCAAGCCGGCATTGACAAAGCTGACCACCATCGACACCGATGCCGACGAGCTCTGAATCAAAGCGGTGATGATAACACCGGTAACAATAGCAAGGAAACGGTTCTTGGTCATCCATGCAAGGATGGAACGCAGGCGTTTACCGGCGGTTTTCTGCAAGCCTTCACTCATGATCTTCATTCCGTAGAGGAACAGACACACTGAGCCTAATAAAGCCAACAAATCAATTAAGGAGTAGTCCATTGAACATCAGGTGTTTGAGTTATTACTGACTTATTTTGTCACAAAATTATAATTATTTTTCCAATTTTCACAGTATCGACAGTTTTTTTTGAAACTTTATAGCCTTTTCTTGATTAATCAGTGATAATTGAAACATGAATAAAAACATCGGATGGCAAAAACTATAAAACGCACCGAAAACCGCCAATTATTTCCTGTTTTAACAATGGCTAATTCAGATATTTTGAGTAATTTTGCACCCTGTAAAACATAAACTGTATTATTCATCTGTAAAACTAAGACAACATGAAGAAAATCTACGCATTCCTGCTCATGGCAGCTGTGGCAGCTGGAGCAATGGCCGACGACTTTGTGAGCGACGGCACCGGCAACGTCTACACCTTTAACGCCCTCAGCCAGATCGAGGGCACTGGCGTGACCTTGCAAGATGACGGTTCCTACCTCGTGAGTGCCGACTTCACCATCGCCGAGGGCGACGTGCTGCAACTCGAGAACAACGACGTTATCAAGATGGCCAACAACGTCAAAATCACCATCGACGGTGACGCTAACTTCGCACCCGCCGACACCGCTCTCATCACCCGTGACGCCGAGGGTTCCAACCCCAAGGGTTTCTGGATGCTGAGCGATAACGGCAACGCCGAGTTGAAGAACGTGACCTTTGAGTATGTGGGCATCGCTTTTGGTGGCGAGAACAGCAGCCTGCACGCCGACAACTGTACCTTCACCCTCTACAACGGTAAGTTGTCCAGCTCGGGCACCATCTCGTTCAATGCCTCATGCGACGGCAACATCATTGAGAACTGCTACTTTATCGAGAACACCCTCAATGCCATCGGTAATGGTGCCACCAACCCCGTGGGCATCATCATCCGCAACAATGTCTTCTGGCACAATGTTACCGCCAACCGCAACAAGCCCCAGATCAACATGACCGTGGGTGGCCCCTACGATGTATTCATCACCAACAACCAGGTGATTGGTGGCCAGTTCACCATGTCGGGTGGTATCGGCTTGAGCAACATGATGGGCCTGGCCCACAGCGGCACCAACCTCATCGAGAACAACTACATCGTTGACAACCGCTATGGCATCACCACCATCGGCAGTGTGGACGCTATCATCACCAACAACACGATGATTGACAACTGCCACGATCCCAATCCCAACAACGGCGGCAGCTGCGTCAGCATCTATGACAGCAGCAGCAGTGCCAACATCTACATGGAAGGCAACTGGATGGAAGGCGGTCTGTGGGGTATCACCGTGCCCACCGGCGCTCCTAACATCAACCTGGGTAAGATTGATGATCCCGAGGCTGCAGACTACAACCCCGGCAACAACACCTTCGTTAACAACGGCAACAACGGCGAGCTCTATGACCTGTTCAACAACGGCACCGCTACCATCTGGGCACAGGGCAACACCTGGAACGTTATCGTTCAAGACGAGGAGAGTATCGAGGGAGTCATCTACCACCAGGCAGACGACCCCAGCAAGGGTCTGGTCATCTTCATGCCTCCCCATCAGAACAACACCGCTGTTGAGGAAATCGAGGCAGCTCAGGAGAACGACGGTCTCTATTACAACCTGATGGGTATCCCCACCAGCAATCCTGCCAACGGCATCTTCATCCACAACGGCAAGAAGATTCTCGTGAAGTAATTCCTCACGATAACTTTATTAAGGGGAAAAACTATAAATACAACAAGTACAAGGCCATCCGGCCTGTAACAAGTATTTAAAGGCAACCGGGACAACGGCAACAACTTTTTACGGGTTGTTGGAGTTGTCCCGGTTTTACTATTACATGATTTCTTCATCAAAAATCCATAAGATTCGCCATGGGGCTCCAATAACACCCGGAGCGGCTTGAGACGCAAGATTTTGCGTCTCTACATTTTTTTTGTACCTTTGCACCCCAAATAGGAAACAAACTACAAAACAACGATATATATTATGGAGAATGAGAAAAAATTTGCACGCACGTTGGTGACAACGGCATTGCCCTATGCTAACGGACCCGTTCACATCGGTCACCTGGCCGGCGTGTATGTGCCTGCCGACATCTATGTGCGCTACCTGCGCCTCAAGGGCGAGAACGTGCTGTTTGTTGGTGGCAGTGACGAACACGGTGTGCCCGTGACCCAGCGAGCCCGCAAGGAGGGTATCACGCCCCAGCAGGTTGTTGACCGCTATCATGAGTTGATCAAGAAGTCGTTTGAGCAGTTCGGTATCTCCTACGATATCTACAGCCGCACGACCAGCAAGATACATCATCAGTTCGCTGCCGAATTCTTCCGCAAACTCTACGACGACGGCAAACTCATCGAGAAGGTGACCAAGCAGTTCTATGACGAGATAGACAACAAGTTCCTCACCGACCGCGACGTTGAGGGTGAATGCCCCTACTGCCACCATCCGGCAGCCAAGGGCAACCAGTGTGAGGATGGTTGCGGCCGCGATCTGGACCCCACCGAGCTCATCAATCCGCACGCCAAGGACAGCGACCATCCCCTCGTCCTCAAGGACACCACCAACTGGTTCCTGCCCCTCAATGAATATGAGGGCTGGCTCAAGGAGTGGATTCTCGAGGGTCACAAGGAGTGGCGCAGCAATGTCTATGGCCAGTGCAAGTCGTGGCTCGACAACGGCCTGCAGCCCCGTGCAATGACACGTGATCTGGACTGGGGCATTCCCGTGCCCGTCGAGGGTGCCGAGGGTAAGGTGCTGTACGTGTGGTTTGACGCTCCCATCGGCTACATCAGCAACACCAAGGAACTGTGCGACGCCCAGCCCGAGCGCTGGGGCACGTGGCAACAATGGTGGCAGAACGAAGATACGCGCCTCATTCATTTCATCGGCAAGGACAACATCGTGTTCCACTGCATCATCTTCCCCACGATGATGAAGGCCCACGGTGACTACATCATGCCCGACAACGTGCCTGCCAACGAGTTCCTCAACCTTGAAAATGACAAGTTATCGACCAGTCGCAACTGGGCTGTCTGGTTGCATGAGTATCTTGAGGACTTCCCTGGCAAGCAGGACGTGTTGCGCTATGTGCTCACCGCCAACGCTCCCGAGACCAAGGACAATTACTTCACTTGGAAGGATTTCCAGGACCGCAACAACAACGAACTGGTGGCCATTCTGGGCAACTTCGTCAACCGTGCCCTGGTACTGACTCATAAGTTCTGCGGCGGCAGTGTGCCCGAAGCTGGTGAACTCACCGATGTGGACCGCGCAGCCTTTGAGGAGTTCAAGAATGTGAAAGTCAGCCTGATTGACCACATCGAGCACTTCCACTTCCGCGAGGCCTTGAAGGATGCCATGGACCTGGCCCGCATCGGCAATAAGTACCTGGCCGACACCGAGCCTTGGAAACTGGCCAAGACCGACATGGCGCGCGTGCAGACTATCATGAACGTAGCCCTGCAGATTACAGCCAACCTGGCCATCGCCTTCGAGCCGTTCCTGCCCTTCAGTGCAGCTAAACTGCGCAACATGATCGGCATGGAGCAGGTCGAGTGGAACCGCCTGGGTGATACCGACCTCCTGCCTGTCGGCCGCCAGTTGGAGCAGCCTGTGCTGTTGTTTGAGAAAATCGAGGACAACCTCATCCAAGCGCAGATTGATCGTCTGGAACACATCAAACAGGAGAACATCGTCAATAGCTTCAAGCCCAAGCCCATCACCACCACCAGCACCATCGACGACTTCGCTAAGCTGGACATCCGCGTGGGCACTGTCCTGGAGTGTGAGAAGGTGAAGAAGGCCGACAAACTGTTGAAGTTCACCATCGACGACGGTATGCAGGGCCGCACCATCATCAGCGGCATCGCCAAGTGGTATGAGCCCGAGGAGCTCGTGGGCAAGCAGGTGTGCTTCATCGCCAACTTCCCGCCCCGCAAACTCAAGGGCATTGAAAGCCAAGGCATGATCCTGAGTGCGGAGGACGCTGACGGACGTCTCGTCGTTATCGGCCCCACCGGCCCCGTCAAGCCCGGCTGCCAAGTAGGGTAATATTCAAGCGGCTTGGGCCGCTTGAAGGTTAAAGGTTAGTGGTTAGAGAGACTTCTCTGGCCACTTGCTTTTTATAAAGATGTATATCATGGGTGAGTATGTGCCTTGGGGAGGTAAATTTGTTAAAGAAGGTTAAATATTGGCGAAATATTTGGTTTATATTATAAACCGCTTTATATTTGCAGCGTGAAACAAGAACGGTAATCGCGAGTGCTGTTCTTTTTTCGGAGAGTTTTAGTTTATTTTTTAAACCGCTTTATAGCCAAATTTAAAACAATTCAAGTTATGGAAGAGAAGAAAATGACCGAGAAAGAGAGTCTCGAATTAATTACCGCGATGATTCAGCGCACCCGTGAGCGCTATGTGGGCGACGGCAACATCATGCTGATGTGGGGTTACCTGTCGGTAATCGTGGCCACCCTGGTATGGATTTTGTTAGTGAAGACTCACAATCCGTTATGGAACTGGCTGTGGTTCGCCATCGGTGTTATCGGCGGCATCCTCACCCCCATCATGGACAGGAAACAACGGGTGAAATCTGGCGTGAAGAGTTATTCCGACAAACTCACTTCACAAATTTGGACCATTGTGGGTTGTTCGGCTGCCGTTGCGACGCTGTTCTGCCTGGGATTTAGCCTGCTCAAGGGCTACGACGCATGGAAGATGATGTTTGCCTTCGCGCTCATTATCGTGCCGATGGCCGAGATGGCACAGGGCATTATCATCAAGGAGAAATCGCTGGTGATAGGAGGCGCAATCGGCCTGATGTGTGGCATCTTCATCGTCTGCTGCATTGCGGCCGAGGTTCCCTTGTATGCCAGTCTGATTCTGCCGCTGTTCATCATTGCCTTCATCTGCATGATGATTATCCCGGGTCACATCATCAACCATAAAGCCCGCCTGCAGCGATGAAAGAGCTTGATCCCATCCTTCACTCCCAGCTGCGGCTGGCTGTGATGTCCATCCTGATGAACGTGGACGAGGCCGACTTTGTCTACCTCAAGGAACAGACCGACTCCACAGCAGGCAACCTGAGCGTGCAACTCGACAAACTGTCCAATGCCGGTTACATCACAGTCACCAAGGGCTTTGTCGGCAAGAAGACACGCACCACCTGCCAGGTCACCGAACTGGGCCGCAAGGCCTTTGAGCAATACGTTGATGCATTGAAAGGTTACTTGAACCTGTAAATAGCTGACTCATTTAGTGATAAGAGCGCTCATCCCATTGCTGGATGAGCGCTCTTATCATGTCTTTCAGGCTTTTCGACCGTACTTTTCACAACCACAAAAGGTTGTTTCCTCTTCGAGGCACTTGTGATCTCCTCAATGACCAAACTGCGAACCAACCCCTACGAGGTTCTGGCATGGTCTTTCTCGTTGAAATCGGTTCTTCAAACCGCTAACGTCTTCAATGTTTTTAGCAGTTTTGTTCAATAATACCTATGAGCTCCTTAGTTGGCCATGGCCGCTTGAATGCCTGTAACAAGAAATGAGACTATGTCATTAAGCGACATAGCCTCATTTGCTTGCCCCCTATCGACATGGTTCAACACATCATGGGGGATCGGTTAAGGATATTAGAAGAATCTTTTAACAATAAATGTTGATGGTTTATTTCAAAGGGTTGTACACCTCGTCGGTCACGGGTTCCAGCCACTCGTTGCTCGCGCCCTCCTCGACATTGGTGTGATAGGTCAGGTGCTGGAACCATGAGTTGCAGGCAGCGCCGTGCCAGTGTTTAGCCTCGGCAGGAATATGGATGACAGTGCCGGGAGTCATCTCAACAGTGGGCTTGCCCCACTCCTGGTACCATCCACGACCGGCGACACAGATGAGCACCTGCACCTGGCGGTGGTGGACATGCCAGTTGTTGCGGCAACCCGGCTCAAAGGTGACGTTAAACAGTCCATTGCCCATATCGGCGAGATAACTGTTGCCAGTGAAGAATTGCCCGTAGGGATTAGGGTCTCCTTTTGGCCACTTGCTGAAATCGACTGTGTTGACGGCTAGAGAAGGCTCACCGAACACCTCAGCCACCGCACGCTCGCAGCGCACGGCCTCGGCATCACCGACCTGGTTGCGGAGTACAGAGGGAATTTCATGCAACTGGCCGTCGCTGACCCCCATATTCCTCGCGCCGCTGACGTGAGCCTTCAACTGGGGCTCACAGCCCGCTAAAGCTGAGATGGCCGAAACGGTAACAATCTCGCGATCGGCAAAGGTGAGGTTGTTGCGAGCGAAAATGTCGCCAAAGAGATGCGCCTTCAGATAATAGTCCGTCTGGGGTGCAAAAGTATAATTGAACGGCTGTCCCGAGAGTCGCGTCTGCACCTCGGTGCCCTGCTTGAGGGCATCATAGTCCTCGGGCAGCGGATCGGCCTCACATCCGGCAGCGGTCAATTTTCCCTCAGCCTCACGTTCCTTGATGACCTGCTGCAATGCGCCGAGCGCATTCAGGCTACGGGGAAATCCCGTGTAGGCATAAAGTTGAGACAGGGCTTCCTTGGCCTCGCTGATGGTCAGTCCATTTTCAAAACCATAGTTCAGGGCAGTTTTCAGCCCATCGATGTTACCTCTTGCCTCGTTGGCAGCGATTGCCACGAGTGCTTGTTGTCTTTTGGTCAATTCCATGTTTTGCTGTGCGTTGATTGAAAGGAATACCGACAGCAGCAATGCCGCCAGCATCCCGTACTTCAAAATGTTCATTTCAGATTCTCTTTAAAAAAGGTTTCAATCTTGTCGTAGGGGATTACACCAGCCACGTCATCATAGAGGTCCACATGTGTGGCTCCGGGGATGATGAGCAGTTCCTTATTGCCTTCCTTGGCGCTCACACCTTCGACATGCTTGCCGGTCATCTGCTCGAAGGCATACTCCGAGAAATAGCGCGAGTGAGCATTTTCACCGTGGATAAGCAGCACGGGGTTCTCTATCTCGGAGGCAAAAGCCAAGAGGCGATCGTTGAGGAACGACTGGCAACCGGTGACATTCCAGCCGTCATTGGAGTTGCCACTGCGCTCATGGTAACCGCGCTTGGTCTTGTAGTAGGCATGGTATTCCTTGACAAACTGCGGTGCATCGTCAGGCAGCGGGTCTACAACGCCTCCACCACGTTTATAGGTGCCGTTGCGGAAGTCCTCGGTGCGCTGGGCAGCCATAGCCTTACGTTTTTCCATGCGCTGGGCCGGGGTGTCCTCGCTGCCAAAGTAACCCTCTCGGGTGATCTTGGTCATGTCATACATCGTCATGGCGACAGTCGCCTTGATGCGCGGATCGATGGCCGCGGCATTGACGGCCATGCCACCCCAACCGCAGATGCCGCAGATGCCGATGCGCTCAGGATCGACATTGTCCTGCACCGAGAGGAAATCAACGGCGGCGAGGAAATCCTCGGTGTTGATGTCGGGCGAAGCCATGCGACGAGGCTCACCGCCACTCTCACCAGTGTAAGACGGGTCAAAGGCGATGGCCACAAAGCCACGCTCGGCCATGTGCTGTGCATACAAGCCACTCGACTGCTCCTTCACGGCGCCAAAGGGTCCCGAGACGGCGATAGCCGGCAACTTACCCTGTGCAGCCTTGGGGATGTACATGTCGGCAGCCAGTTCAATGCCATAGCGGTTCTTGAAAGTCACTTTCTTGTGTTCAACTTTGTCACTCAACGAGAACGTTTTGTCCCATTCCTTTGTCAAATTCAATGTCGTATTCATCTTCTCATCATTTTGATTGTTATCCTTCGTTCCTGTACAAGCCAATAACAGGCCACCCACCGTCATCACAATGGCGAGTAGGGAGTTTCGCATTATCTTTTTCATATCCTTGAATTTGTAAAATATCACGATGCAAAATTAGTCTTTACTTCATGACCGTCAATTATCTGAAATACCTGAAAATATACCCGTTTTACCTGTTTTCACCTTTCTTTCGGGTTTAGACTAGAATTATTTAGAATAAAAATCATTACCTTTGTACACGTTATGAAAGAACTTGTCCACATCAACACCGCCAATGATTTTGCTCGGGAATTCGGTGCGCCGGTCTTGCATCCGATGGTGAGCGTCGTCCACTTCGACGAATTAGGCGAGATTCACCATGCACTCACCAAGATGGGGGTGTATGCCATCTTTGTGCAGGACAACTTTCCCACGGGGGCGACCTACGGCATGGGCGGCTACGACACATCCAAGGGCACGTTGACTGCGGCATCGCCCGGCCAGATTATCGGCAAGGCCGACGATGGGCATCATGAGGTTTACCACGGCTGGGTGCTGCTGTTCGATGCCGAGTTCATGCGCGGCACGGTGTTTGAGCAGCGGCTCAATGAGTATCATTTCTTCTCCTACAACGTGAACGAGGCATTGCAGACTACCGAGGGAGAGAAACAGCTGATGTGGCAGTTGATGGAACTGATACGCCGCTTTATCCAGCATCGTAAACAGAACGCACTCACCGACAGGATAGTACAGGACTACATCACGCTGGTGTGTGACTACTGCCTGTTGTTCTACCAACGGCAGTTTGAGGTGACGGCACGCCAACAGAGTGATCTGCTGACGCGTTTCCATCGTGTGCTGACCGATTACTACGAGCAGCAGCAACAATTCAAATTCGAACTGCCCAACGTCAAGTACTGTGCTTCGCAGCTGTGCCTCTCGCCCAGTTACCTCGGCGACGTGGTGCGCGGTGCCACAGGCGACAGTCCCATGCGCATCATCCAACGTTTCCTCATCGACCGCGCCAAGAGTCTGCTCGTCGGAGGGCGAACGGTGACCCAGACGGCCGAGGACCTAGGCTTCGAGTATCCGCAGCATTTCACCCGTTTCTTCAAGAAACATGCGGGCTTGCCACCCTCGAAATATGTCGCTTCACTGCAGAAAAAGTAATCTGGGTAAATATAAACGGATTTCAGATAAGCGGCCACACGGCAATTCTTTGCACCTTTGCAGCCATCATCAACACCATATCAAAATATCGCTTATGACCATACAGGAATATAAGGAATACATCGCATCGGGACAACCCGTGATAGCCGGTTCCGAGGCTCACCAGCTCATGCACCGGGCCAGCCATGAAGCCCAGAAAATCACCGTCAGGCTGAACAGCGAGTATCATGAGCCAGAGGAGATACGTGCACTGCTCTCCGAGCTGTGGGGCTTTGAGGTGCCCGAGCATGTGGGCATGTTCCCGCCCTTCTACACCGACTTCGGCAAAAACACAGTGGTAGGAGACCGCACGTTTATCAATGCCGGCTGCAAGTTTCAGGATCAAGGCGGTATCTACATCGGCAACGACTGCCTGATAGGTCACAACGCCACGCTCTGCACCATCAATCACGCGCAAGACCCGGACCGCCGTGGTGATATGGAATTTCACCCTATCCGCATCGAAGACAAAGTGTGGCTCGGAGCCAATGTCACCGTTCTGCCAGGCGTGACCATCGGCGTAGGGGCCATCGTCGCTGCCGGAGCAGTGGTGACCAAGGATGTCGCACCGCGGACAATCGTCGGCGGCGTCCCCGCCAAGTTCATCAAAGAAATCAAGTAAATAGCATCATCACAGCCCGATAACAACAGGTTTCTCGGGGGGAAGATGAGTGCTGAGGATGCGTTGGGGCTTGGGGTAAAGGTTGTTGGCGCGGTTGCCCAAATTGTTGGCAAAGCCGAGGACCGCGCCCTGATGGGCAATGAGCACATGGCCACGCGGGCCTTCAACAGTGATGCTCTCGCCGCGCAGGTAGCGCAGCGCCGCCAGGTAATCCACTTCACAGATGGGGAAAGCGTCGGCAGCCCTTGCCGTAGACATCGCCAGGGCATGGTGAGGCACCGTCTTGCGACCCATCACGGTCGCCAGTTCCACCCCGGCGTGCAGCACATTTAACGAGGAGCGCAGGGCGGCCACATCGCGACGGATGTCCTGCGGAACAGCGGTATATATATCTTCTTGTTGATCAATTACATACTCATCCAGTGCAGCCAACCAGGTTTTTCCGGTTTCATCTGATTTTTTTGCTGTTTTTTCCTTGACACGGACGTCCTGCCTCGAGCCGTCACCGTCCTTGCGGAAAACCGCCATGAACAGGCCTTCGCCATCCACACGATGAGGCATGAAGCGGTAGCAGTGGCACGAACTGCCGATGGCTGGATGGATATTCCAATCGGCCTCGATGGGAACTTCAAGCGAGGAGGCTCCCAGTTCATTCACGATGAATTCGGCAATTTGTTCGTTTTCCTGGCGGTTATAGGTGCAAGTGCTGTAGATGATCAGACCTCCAGGCCGCAAGGCTTGCCACACGTCGGCGAGAATCTCGCGCTGACGCTGGGCACATTGTTCTACCAGAGCCGGCGACCATTGGGCCACGGCCTCGTCGTCCTTGCGCATCATACCCTCGCCGCTACACGGGACGTCGGCGGCGATGACGTCAAAGAAATGGGTCATTTTTCCCAAGTGGGCTGGTGCATTGCTTGTCACCACACACCGGGGATTGCCCCAGCGGACAACATTGTCGGCCAGCACACGGGCTCGCGGCGGCACGATCTCGTTGGCGACCGTCAGTGAGCGCTGTGGTAATGCCTGGATGGCCGCTGTGGTCTTGCCTCCAGGAGCAGCACACAGGTCAAGATAGCGCACTGGTTCGTGAATGAAATGACGTATCACGTGAGTGATGAACATCGACGAGGCGTCCTGAACATAATAGCGCCCTGCATGCCAATCGGTGTCGAATGTGAACGACGGGCGGTCATTCAGATAAAAACCCTCGCCGCACCAGGGCACACGGCGGCATCCCTCGGGCACCTCCACCCCACGCGCGCCGTTGACACGCACGGCAACGCTAGGCTCGGTCGTCGAGATGGCTTCGGCCAGCGCCTCCCATTCATCGGGTAAGAGGCCCCTCAACTGCGTTATGAACTCCTCGGGCAATTTCATCACTGCAAAGTTAGTTGAAATGCAGCAAACACGCCACAAAACATGTCCAGTAAATTGATTTTCGTACAAATCTATGGTTTTTACCCCATTTTTGGACAAAAATCCCTGTTTTTACTGATTGAAAACCATGGGTGTTTTCCTGCCCGTAAGAAGAAGGGCAGAAGCGGATGAAATTATAATTTTTTAAGGTTTCAAAGCTTTGGCAGATGGGCGATTTTTTGTAATTTTGTACGTTTTTAGACACCCCCTAATTTTGAGGGTATACAATGTGAAATAAACTTCATTTTTATGTCAGAAGAAGAAAAATATATCGAAGAACAGGAAGAGAAGAATTATTCAGCGTCTAACATCCAAGTCCTTGAGGGACTGGAGGCCGTGCGCAAGCGTCCGGCGATGTATATCGGTGACACTCATGTCAAGGGTCTGCACCACCTGGTGAGCGAGGTCGTGGACAACTCCATCGACGAGGCTCTGGCAGGTTTCTGCAACCGCATCGACGTGTTCATCGGCGAGGACAACAGCATCACCGTCAGGGACAACGGCCGCGGTATTCCCGTGGACGAGCACGAGAAGCTTCACAAGTCGGCACTTGAGGTCGTGATGACCGTGTTGCATGCCGGCGGTAAGTTCGACAAGGGTTCTTACAAGGTGTCGGGCGGTCTGCACGGTGTGGGCGTGAGCTGCGTGAACGCGTTGAGCGACTATCTGCGCGCCGAGGTGCGCCGCGGCGGCAAGGTCTACATGCAGGAGTACAGCCTGGGCAAGCCGACCTGTGATGTGAAGATCATCGGCGACTGCACCGAAGAGGAGCACGGCACGACCATCATTTTCCACCCCGATGCATCAATCTTCTCGACCACGGTCTACGAGTTTGACATCCTATCGAAGCGCCTGCGTGACCTGGCCTACCTGAATGCCGGTGTGACGCTGTCAATCACCGACTTGCGCTCTAAAGACGAAAACGGCAACTGCCACAGCGAGACCTACTACAGCGAGACTGGTCTTGACGAGTTTGTGCGCTACATCGACGGCAACAAGGAAGCGCTCATCCAAGACGTCATCCACATCAAGAGCAAGAAGGGCGACATCCCTGTTGAGGTCGCCATGACCTATAACACATCGTTCAACGAGAACATCTACTCGTTTGTCAACAACATCAACACCATCGAGGGCGGTACCCACCTGACGGGCTTCCGCCGCGGTCTGGGTTCAACCCTGAAGAAATATGCCGAGGACAACAAGATGCTCGAGAAGGCCAAGGTTGAGATCAAGCCCGAGGACTTCCGCGAGGGTCTGACTGCCATCATCTCGGTCAAGGTGCTGGAGCCCCAGTTTGAGGGACAGACCAAGACCAAGCTCGGCAACAACGAGGTAATCGGCGCCGTTGAGACCGCCGTTCGCGAGGCTTTGAACAACTACCTGGAGGAGCATCCCAACCAGGCCAAGACCGTCATCGAGAAGGTCATCCTGGCCGCACAGGCCCGCCATGCCGCACAGAACGCCCGCCTGAAGGTGCAGCGCAAGTCGCCGCTCGCCGGCGGTGGCCTGCCCGGCAAACTCGCCGACTGCTCGTCGAAGGATCCCGCCGAGAGTGAGCTCTTCCTCGTCGAGGGTGACTCGGCAGGCGGCAGCGCCAAGCAGGGACGTGACCGCAAGTTTCAGGCTATCCTGCCCCTGCGCGGTAAAATCCTCAATGTCGAGAAAGCGATGGACCACAAGGTGTTTGAGAGCGACTCAATCGTTACCATTTTCCGTGCCCTGGGCGTGACCATCGGCACCGATGAGGACCCCAAGGAGGCCAACCTGAGCAAGCTGCGCTATCATCGCATCATCATCATGACCGATGCCGACGTCGATGGCGCTCACATCGACACCTTGCTGATGACCTTCTTCTTCCGCCGCATGAGGCCCCTCATCGAGAACGGCTACCTTTACATCGCCACGCCGCC
>JAFYYI010000085.1 GCA_017557665.1 Muribaculaceae bacterium
AGTTCTCGTAACGGTTGTTCATGTGGCGGACGCTCTTTCCAGCAGGTCCATTGCCCTTGGCAGCGCCAGACCACACTTCCGTGAAGTCGGCAGCGGTCGGCTGGGCAGCAGTAGCAACGCAAACCGAGAAGCTCTCGGGATATTCATCGTTGGCGTTGTCGGCCCAGAAAGTAATCGTCGAGTTATTGTCAACGGCATACTTCTGAGGTGAAACAAGGTAGCTGTTGGTGTTGTAGGCAGCAACATAGTCGACGAATGAGTAGCACATGGCAAAGCCGGTACCACCGTGGGCAAGCGTAGTATAGTCATAAAGACCAGGGTTGTCGTCGCTATGGACCCAAGTGCCTTCGTCTTCATTCACGTCAATGACGGTCCAGCCGTCAAGGCCATCCTCGAAGTCATAGGTGATGGCATCGCGGTTGCGGCCAGTAGACTTCATGATGATGTTCGGGCGGGTAGTGCTCGTGTACATCGGGTTAGCCACAGTGGCATCGTAAGCTTCGCTGTCCTGGTAACGATAAGCCATAGCGTTGAACGGGAGGCTAGCAGTAGCCTGCCAGTTCACAGTGCTGTTCCAGCTGCCGTTGTTGCGTTGGCAGTAAATGAGAACGTTGCTCGTGCCGTCCCAGGCGAAGTTGCCCTCGTTGAAGACGAATTCGTTCCAACCCACAGCAGGAGTCATGGCACCCGTGTAAACCTTGGTCATGCTGGTGACAGGGTGAGAAGTGGTGGTCAGAGTCTCATCGGCCACGTTGGCCATCCAGATGGTGATGCCTTGCTGCTCATAGCCAGGAGCATTGGTGGCATACCAGCTGAGGCTGGTCATAGGAGCGGTGGTCACGCCAGCGCCTTCGAGTTCAGCAGCAGTGAAGAGGTTCTCAGCAATGCTGTAGTTGTACAAGGTGTAGAACGGGAAGTAGCCAGTGGTGGTAGTGCCTTCACCGATCTGAGCCTCAAACGGAGTGGCAGCAGAGCCGCCTTCGCCGCCGTTCAGGCCTTGGTAGTAGTTGTCTGCCATCGGGTGAGGCAGCTCTTCGCCTTCTTGCTTGTAGAGGGCCACCTTGCCGTTCTCGGCAGTGGTGTCAACCCAAGCATTGAGGATCACGTCGTTCTCAACCGTGAACTTGTACACACCGTCAACGCCTTCCGGAATCTCGGGGAAGGGCAAGGTGTAGTCGTTGTGCAGTTCGGTAGGAGTGATCTCTGAAGGAATGCCTTCGTAGCTGAAGCCAGCTTCGAGAGGCTCGCCTTCGTTGAGTTCGTAAGCAACTTCAACGACATCGGGGCATTCGGGCGTGTAGAGTTCAACTCTCACAGGCCAGATGTGGGCAGCACGGTCGCCTTCGGTGATGGCGACAAACTGGCGCTCGATGATGCCAGCTGCAGTGCTGTTCGTACCCATGGTGAGTTCGACGTCGGCATCGGCTACCACATCGAAGGGCAGCTCTTCGCCTTCAACAACGAACATGCCATCGCTCGGCGTGAAGTCGAGAACGGTCACAGTGTAGTCAGGACCGTCGGTGTACATCGTGAATGTGAAGGGCTCCATCCAAGCACCGGCAGGGCGAACGCCCAGATCCAGCGTGTCGATGACCTCTTCGCCTTCAGCGTTGACATACTTCACGTGGAGGTTGTCCTCGAAAGTAGGCTCGCCTGGCTCGTCAGGCTCGTCGCCACCTTCACCAGGAGTATAGGCGAAAGTGGTCTTGGGCATGAAGTTGACAACCAGATTCTGATAGCTGGAGGATCCATAGTGAAGATAACCAGCAGCATCAGCATCCACACCATAGAAATAGGCACTCTTGTAGTTGCCAGCCACTGATACATACATGCCAATCAGAAGATTGCCGCCATTGTAAGTGTAGTTGTCGTCAAACGTCACTTCCATGGTGGAACCTGAAGCATCCAATGTACCCGTGTAAACTAAGGTGCAGTCGTCAGGACCTACCAAACCACTTACCGTGGTTTCTTCAACTTCAGTCATGTAAACTTGGATTGTTCCAGTCCAAGCAGCACTAGCTGGAGTATTAAGGTAGTAAGTAAGGCCGGAGATTTCTCCGCCGTTCATGGCTGTCAAGTCGGCAGCCGGAATGACATACTCGGCATTACAGCCTTGCGTGTCAACGTACAAGCCATAAATAGGCAAGTAACCGCTGTAAGCTGTGCCATCATTGACGGTCAGCTCATCTGCTCTCACAAAGCCGGTAAAGGCAAGCAAGAGCATCATCATCAAAGAAAATACTTTCTTTTTCATAATGAATTGATTTGGTGAATAAATAAATTGATTAATACTAGTATTAATATTCCTGCCCTTATGCAAGGCAGTGGAA
>JAFYYI010000086.1 GCA_017557665.1 Muribaculaceae bacterium
AGATACAAATTTGAAAGCAATTCACAACGCTTTTAGTAGTTGCAACAAGCCCGCAGGGGTTGTATTATCAAATACAAAGATACAAATTTGAAAGCAATTCACAACAACTACTTGTAGTTGTGAAAAATCGTTAAAGTTGTATTATCAAATACAAAGATACAAATTTGAAAGCAATTCACAACGGATGGACAAGAATATGAAGGCATATAAGGTTGTATTATCAAATACAAAGATACAAATTTGAAAGCAATTCACAACAAATAATTCAAAAAAAGCGATGAAATCAACAAAACTAACGATGTTACGAGCGTAATCCCTTCAAATCGTCATATTTTTTAATCACCACAAGATGAGGACATTATGTAACTTATGTTCTTCTGTCAAAGAATCATCCTGCACAGCATTAGTGACAATTAGTGCAAATTAGTGGTTTCTCTCCAAAAACCGAGGCCGAACCCACACAGAGAATAGACAAAAGCTTTTAAAATAACAAAATCTTCATACTTATTTCCCACAAAACTATTGGGTTATGTTCTTATGTCCTACCAAACTGGGAGTTATGTTCTTATGTCAAAGAATCATCCTGCACAGCATTAGTGACAATTAGTGCAAATTAGTGGTTTGTGTCTAAAAAACGAGGCCGAAGGGTTTTTCAAAAGAGTTCCCCACAAGAAAATATGTAATTGTTTATAATTGTTTGACAAAAAAGATGTACCTTTAGATAAATCAGGCTGCTGCATCGGAAATAAAAATGAAAATCTTCGTTTTTCATTTTGTATTTCTCTCAACATGCAGTAATTTTGCAGCCGCAAAAGCAGTGGAGTGGCTTGTCGCTCGCGCCACAAGAGCGCGGGAGGAAAGTCCGGGCAACATAGAGCATCGCATTTCTTAACGGGAAGCTGGGGGCGACCTCAGGGTTAAGGTGACAGAAAACAACCGCCGTCATTTGACGGTAAGGGTGAAAAGGCGGGGTAAGAGCCCACCGGGCGCCACGGCGACATGGCGTGCCGCACTACCTGCGAGTTGCAAGGTCAAGTATATCGGCATCTAAGGGTTGCTCGTCCATTGCCGAGGGGTAGACTGCTATACTGTCGTGGCAACACGGCAGACAGATAAATGACAAGCGGCGTTTCCTACGGGTAACGACTACATAACCCGGCTTACAGCTCCACTGCTTTTTCTTTTTTCTTCCGAAATTTGGTGTGATGGCGATTACGACCATGAGATGCATGATGGGCGCTTCGCTTAAATTTTTATTAAAATTAATTATAGAATTTCATATTCGTTGGAGCAAAATTTTTATTTTAATTTTCAATTAATTTTAAGCGCGTAGCGCGACCCCTCTAACATCTAATGTGACCACATTTCTTAAATCTTTAAGTGCTTAAACAAATCTCCTAAAACGTAGAAGCTGCCGCCGATGAAGACTGCATCATTTGGCTTGGCGACTTTTAACGCTGCTTTATAGGCTTTGAGGGCTATGGGGTAGGAGTCGCCATTAAGTCCGTGTTTTGCACCGAGGGCTTGCAAGTCTGGAGCCTTCATCGAGCGTGCTGATTGAGCCTGCGTGAAGTAGTATATGGCATCTTTTGGCATCATGCCAAGAACGGTATCAATGTCTTTGTCGGCCGAGAAACCTAGAACCATGTGTAAATGGTCGCACTCCAATTCTCGAAGTTGCTTAGAAAGTGTTTTCCACGCACCCGCGTTATGACCTGCGTCACAAATCACAAGCGGTTCATGGCCAATTACCATCCATCTAGCCATGAATCCGGTGTATTGACACACGTGCTCAAAAGCCTCGGCAACGGCATCATTTGTGATTCTTGCACCTGCTTTTTTCAATATGGCGATGGCGTGAAGCACGGTGCTGGCGTTTTTAATTTGGTAATCACCGCAAAGTTGACATGTCACATTTCCATAATCAACTGCAGTAAGGCGCAAAGTGCTGTCGCTATTATGTGAAGCATCGGTCACAAGTGGCTCATCTTGTGCAATGACGATTGGAGAATTGTTCTCCCGCGCTGTGTGCTCAAAGACATCGCGCACATCGGGTTCATGGGCCTCACCAATCACCACTGGCACGCCAGGCTTGATGATTCCCGCCTTCTCGCTGGCAATCTCAGCAAGGGTGTTGCCCAAAAACTGCGTGTGGTCTATCGAGATATTAGTGATAATGCTCAATATAGGGGTGATTATGTTGCTGCTATCTAGGCGGCCGCCCAGCCCCACCTCAATCACAGCATAGTCCACTTTTTGTTTCTTGAAATATTCAAATGCCAGCGCGGTTGTCAGCTCAAAGAATGACGGTTCGCACGGCAGGTCGCTTTTGAGCCATCGTTCCACAAAGCGGCTCACGCTGCGCTTGTCAATCATCTCACCGTTGACACGGATGCGCTCGCGGAAATCCACCAGATGTGGCGACGTGAACAACCCCACGCGGTAACCGCTGGCTTGCAGCGTGGCGGCTAGAAGGTTGGCAACTGAGCCCTTGCCGTTTGTGCCCGCAATATGGATGCACTTGTAAGCGCGATGCGGATTTCCTGTCCAGTCGTCAAGTGCGATAGTTGTGCCTAATCCTGGTTTGTAGCCGCTTGCCCCTTGCCTCTCAAAAGCGGGAAGCTGATTGTAGAGATAATTGATTGTGTCTTGATAAGTCATTGTTATTCAATTTTTAGTTGCGATGGCATCGCAACATAGAGAACGTTTTGTTAAAACAGAAAAAAGCCGGCGATTCCTGCCATAATTATAACAAAGATGGGGTGAATCTTGGTGAAATACACCGCGCAGAACGATGCCACACACAGGGTGATGGAGATAATGTTCTCGTTAGAACCAGCGATGCCGAAGTTGTCCTTGTTCATCAGCAGCAACGCGGCACTGGCGATAAGTCCCACTACCACAGGCCGCAAACCCATGAATGCTCCCTTGATGATGGTGCTGTCGCTGTGGCGAGAGATATAGTGGCTGGCATAGAGCGTGAGCAAGTAGGGAGGGAGCACCACTACGAGGGTGGCGATTATTGAACCCAGCACGTTACCAGTGGAGACATAGCCGATGTAGGTCGCACTGTTGATGCCTATGGGGCCCGGTGTCATCTGAGAGATGGCGACGATGTCGGTGAACATCTGGTTGGTGATCCATCCGTTTTTCACCACCTCGTTCTGTACCAGCGAGAGCATGGCATAACCACCGCCAAAGCCAAAGAGTCCAATCTTCAGATAGGCCCATATGAGTTTCAGATAGATGCTCATTGCCCGCCCTCCTTTCGCTGCTTGAGAGTAACGTGCGTGTAATAGATATAGCCACCAATGCCTCCAAGAATGATGTAGAGAATGGGGTTAGAGACTATCGGTAGACCCGAGTAGATAAGCGCCGCCACCGCTACAGGGATGATTATGGTTTTCCAGTTGATTTTTGCCGCGCGGGCGGTAGTGATGACTGGTGCAATGATAAGCGCCACCACCGCTGGCCTGATGCCCTTGAAAATGCGGGTTAGGACCTCGTTGTTTTTGATAGTCTCGGGAGTGAGGAATATGGCGATAGCAAGGATTATCACAAACGATGGCAGTATAGTGCCGAAAGCTGCCGCCATGCTGCCCTTAACGCCCTTGAGACGGTCGCCAATGACAACCGCGATGTTCACCGCAAGAATGCCTGGCATGGACTGAGCTATGGCGAGCAGGTCAAGAAACTCGTCTTTCTCAATCCACTTGTGATTATCGACAATCTCACGTTCAATAATAGAAATCATTGCCCATCCACCACCAAATGTGAATGCGCCAATCTTCATGAACGTGAGCCACAGCTGCAAGTAAATGTTTTTAATCGATGCCATTATTGTGCAAAATTACACATTAGTTTGCAACATTGCCCTTGTTTTCGGAAAAAAATGTTACCTTTGCAGGTTTTTGTAAACAAGAACAACAAATGAAGCGCTTAAAGCAGATATTTACTAATCAGCAATACATCTACTGGTTATTCGTGTTCATGGCGATATTGCCCAATATCTTCATGTTCTTCACAGAGTCAACTTCGCTACTCACAAGAATTGTTCAGATAGTGTTGCCCTTGGGATTCTTTGGCTTTATGTTCACGGTGGCAAAGAAACCCGGAAAGATGTTCTGGGTGCTGTTCTGGTTTATGTTTGTGGGGGCCTTCCAGATAGTGCTGCTATGGCTCTATGGCGAGTCACCGATAGCCGTGGACATGTTCCTTAATGTGTTGACCACCAATCCTGGAGAGGCTTCTGAGCTGCTGGAAAATTTGCTTGTTGCAGTAATCTTTGTTGTCTTGGTGTATGGCTTCGGCATTGCCATGTCGATAGTGTCGTGGCGTGCTAAGACTACGCTGAGCGAGCGCTTCCGTCGTATTCAGCGAATGTGGTCTTTGCCGGTTTTGGGAGTTGGCGCTTTGCTGATGATTATTAATGTGTTATGTGACAGGAATTTCAAGATACAAGACGACATTTTCCCTATTAATGGAACTTACAACGTTGGCATTGCCATCAACCGCTATGCTAAACAGAGGAATTATGAAAACACCTCCAAGAATTTCACTTATAAAGCCACTAATCTGAGGCAAGATTCAGTGCCAGAAATCTATGTCTTAGTGATAGGTGAGACATCGCGCGCAGACAACTGGAGTCTATATGGCTACAACCGTAATACTAATCCCGGCACTAGCGCATTAGATGGACTGGTCGTCTATCGTGACGCATTAACCATGTCAAACACTACACACAAAAGTGTTCCTATGCTTATGTCATGTGCCGCATGTGAGCAGTATGACAGCCTTTACTATCGCAAGGGCATTATCACAGCCTATAAAGAGGCTGGATATCAAACGGCGTTTTACAGCAACCAACGGCGCAACCACTCGTTTATCGATGCCTTCGGTAACGAAGCACATGAAGTGAAATTCTTGAAAGAAAATGCATCCTTCAAGGAAAACATATTTGATGATGAGTTGATTGATTGCGTGAAACAACGATTAGACAAGTATGTTGGAGGAAAATTGTTCATTGTAGTGCACATGTATGGTTCACATTTCAACTACAAAGACCGTTATCCCAAAAATGAGGCGGTTTTCACACCCGACAATGTGATTTCGGCCGAAAGGGTGTACCGCGAGCAACTCATTAATGCCTACGACAACTCCATCGTCAATACCGACAAGGTGCTAGCCTCTATTATACGCTTGGTTGACTCTAAAGGTGTGAATAGTGCTGTCATCTTTACCAGCGACCACGGTGAGGACATCTTCGACGATGAGAGGGGACGATTCCTCCACGCCTCACCACTGCCAACTTACTATCAGATACATGTGCCACTGCTCGTGTGGACTTCGCAAACCTATCGCAGCAACTACCCTGATGCTGTGGCGCAGTTACAGGCACATAAAGCGATTCCAGTTTCAACAAATATGGTGGTATTCCACACACTACTCGACCTTAGCGGCATTCAATCGCCTTACAAAAAGGACTCACTATCATTGAGCAACAAAGGTTTTAAACCGCATAAGCGCCTTTATATCAATGACCATAACGAATTCTTGCCTTTAGACAACTGTGGCCTCAAGCAACTCGACATAGACCAGTTCAAGAAGCATAACTTGCAGTTCCCATAGTTAAAGCATAATCCCCGTCATCGATGTTCGAATCACGGTCCCCGAACTTGTTAATAACTTTTTGAAAAAAATATATCTATCTGAAATAATAATAGGTGGTTAAGTGCGTTATAAAGGTGTATAACTTATTAAAGAAAGGCTGCCTATGCAAGAAAACTACACCGAAGAATTAAAATTTCAGACACAAGAGGAGCAAGTAGAGCGTGGGCCAAAACTCTCCACAATCAGCTTCCTCAAGCAATTTGCCAGAGCTTACACGGCAACAGGTATTGACCAGCCAGGACTTGAAGGCTTCGTGGCAAATTAAAAACAACCAAACAACTCTGGCACATCATTCCCAGAGCAGAAAAAACAAAGACACCACCCAACTCGGCTGCGAGGGGTGGTGCTCATTTTTTATGCATGCTACTCCCGATTCACCTAACAGAAAAAAACCGCGGCTGCTGCAGCCACGGTTCATTAGAACTAACTAACCTTCTTGAAGAGATTATTTCTTCTTGCGGTCGCCATAGCGGCTCAAGAACTTATCAACACGACCAGCGGTATCGACAAGCTTCTGCTTGCCGGTGAAGAATGGGTGTGATGAGCTGGTAATCTCAAGTTTTACCAGTGGATAAGTCTTGCCATCAATCTCGATAGTCTCCTTTGTGTTGACTGTGGAGCGAGTGATGAACACCTCTTCGTTAGACATGTCCTTGAAAGCAACTTCGCGATAGTTGTCAGGATGAATACCTTGTTTCATTTTAAATATATATTTAATTTGTTATACAATAACGGCGTTGGTAAGACACCTAAAATTGTAATGGCGCGCAAAGGTACAACATTTTTTCGGAATAGCAAAAAATATTTCTCAAAACTCAAGAAAAAAGGGAAAAAACATGCCTTTTCAACAACATTTTCAATAACAATCACATGCCTATTGAATGAAAAACCACAAATTTCACGAATTGCAACAAATACCTCGATCTCGCTTTTTGGACAGAAGCACAAAAGAATTATGCCCCCTCGTCTGGTTGGAATAAGAACAAAAACATTCTTGAGGGAACCAGCTCACGAGACAACTTTCACAACTTTTTTTCCACATTATTTATATATTTTGGAATTTTCTATCTACATTTGCAGTTTGAAATGCGAAAGAGAAGGAAAATAGGGCATTTCTTGATGTTGTTGCTTGCGGCTTGGATGGCAACAACACTATTGTCGTGCAATGAAGACACGATGCCTAAAGATGTGATAACACAGAATGACAGGTTCACCGTAGGTGCCAATAAAGTGATTGATGGCAAATGGGTAGCCGAGGCAAAAAGCAGCACTCATCTTGTGACCAACTACCAACTGCCGCTCAGCGACTCGGTGCCCGCTGTAATAAGGATAAGACTCGCAATCAACGGCCATGACAACGAACTGCGCCCAGGGGAGTACCATTACATCGACTTGACAGGAAATACTGAAAATACCGTAATCACAGCGTGCACTCCCGATAATAAGCTCTCGTCAACACGAATGACAGCTCGCCCTCAGGAACTGAAGCTGAAAATTGACCTAAGCGCAATAAAAAGCAGCCTTAGCGACAAGGGATATTTCGTCACCCCAACCCACGACACCATCTATGCTGAGGATTATAAAGGCGTGTGGCTCACCGCCGACATCGCGCCACTCGATTTCGACATCTCCCAATGCTCGCTTCACGATGAGCTGCTTGTTGACTCTATGTCGTTCAATGATGGCATTTACAACGCTACAATAAACTTGTCAACCTTTAAGCGGCAAATCAACAACGAATGGAAGATTAGCGCCCCTGATGTCAACTATCCTGTGTATGAGTCAAATCAGAAATTGATGGACGTGATGCACAATATGTCGATAGAAGAAATCACCAAACCCTATCCCCAGCATTACGACAACTTCATGGTCTCCCAAGAGTGCTATGCCATAGCACTGTCGCTGGCTTATCTTGAGCCACAGAAATCAATGCAAACCCTCAGAGCGATGGTTAAAGACAGCGTCATCACTGCTGGCGACAGCATCGACAGCTATAATTCTCTTGCCAACAAGATGATATGGGCGACAGCCGCATGGGAGGTATACTGCGTCACTGGCGACAAGCAGTGGCTCAAGTATTCTTACGACATTATCGTCAAAAACCTCACTATGATAGAGAATTCTGGATTACTCAACAATGAAACAGGGCTTTATCGTGCCGCTTGTCCTTATAATCTGAGCAACATAAACCAGTATTACCCGCCGTGGGCCAGTGTTGCCGATATCTTCGAGACGACTCCTCTAGTCGCCAACGCTATCATGGAACACGCCTACCGTGTTGTGGGCATGATGTGTGACGAGTTCAACATAGATAACAACCGCCATAATGCCGATGCGCTAAAAGACGCCATCAACCACCGCCTCTGGGATGAGTATAAAGGATATTACTCGCAGTATCTGTATGGAGGCACGCTCAACATGATGTCGCCATGTTCCGACAACATGGGTCAGGCGCTATGCGTGCTGTGGGACATCGCCGAGGACAACAGGGGTGAAAACCTCATCAACAAGATGCATCTTTCCTACTATGGCGTCTCACTCACCTACCCCATTTACACAAACGTGAAACCTGAGTTCAACAATGCCTTCATCCCAATGGTTCAGGCGCTATGGAACCTTGCCGCTGCCCGCAACGGCAACATCGCGATGCTGAGACGTGGCATAGGTTCGCAAATCAGGCCACAGGCACTTCTTGCCAGCTGCGACGTGAGCACCACAGCAACAACTGGCACGCCCATCGGATTGTCTTATTCCCGCGGCAACGCCGCTGGCAACCTCTCAATGGTATATAATGTTATCGCAGGCATGAAATTCTTGCCTAACGGCATAGAGTTCAATCCTAAAGTGCCTGTGTGCTTTGAGGGCGAAAAGAGAATCACCTCGTTCAGATACCGCAACGCTGTGCTCAACATTATCATTGAAGGCACTGGCAACGAGTTGAGTAAGATTTCACTTGACGGAAACGAACTTGCCGACAATTTCATAAACGGCAACATCAGTGGCAATCACACTATTGTGATTACCATGAACGACATCTACACGGGCTCGGGAAAGATCACCGTTACTAAAAACTTGTATTACATTCCTGAGACACCTCTTTGGCAATGGGACGGTTATTACGGCACCACCTACAACTACAACGGCAATAATGGTTATAAAATCCTTATTAACGATGTGGAGCGCTACTCGATGCGCGACTCGGTGCTTGGCACACGCGACACGGTGAGCTACCGCAGTTTCTCGCTGATGGCGGTCAACAAGTATGGCTTCAGCTACATCTCAAAGCCTCACTTCATCACCACTACCGCCACTACGTACGAGTTCTCACATTTCAACCCGCAATTCACTATTAATCAGGCATTGCCCATTTATTATAAGCATCATCCTATCGAGATTACCGACAGCACCTCTTGGTTGTCGATTCCTGTAACCACCTCCGAGGCCGGCGACTATGTTGTGGATGTGTTTTACAGCAACGGAAACGGTCAGGCATTACTGACATCGCCATGCCAGATGTTGGAGGTAACAGCCAACGGACACCTTCAAGGTGTTGTCGTCACACCACAACTTGGAGAAGGCCAATGGCTCAACACCTCTTACAGCAGCCGCCTCAACGTTCAGCTTCTCAAGGGCAACAACACGCTTGAGTTGCGCCTGCACCGTTCATCACCTCAAGAAGAAGAGCCCGTTTGTCTTCGCCTTCATCATCTGAGAATTATCAAACGAAAAACCACTTCTTAACGAATTCACCATTGTACAAAAAATACACTCATGGCAAAAGAAATAACCCATAGATTGAGGACTGCATTAGCAATAGCATTGACTATATTATCTTGTTTAGTCATTGATGTGTCGTGCAAAAAGAACGCTAACGTTTCTGGAACAAGCTCCACAAATGTCGCCGCCTACGACACACTGATGAAGAAAGCCTACGATAGCTACAACAAGGCCGACTTCACAAAATCGATAGAATTCACCCGAGATGCCATGAAGTCGATCTCTCAAAACGACAAAGTGGCGATGAGCGACGCCTACTCACACATGGCGGCGTGCTATCAGCGCATAGGGATGAACGACAATGCTTTGAACAATGCCTTTGCGGGGCTGCACATCGACGAGCAGCTCAAGGACAATGAGCGCATCAGCGCATCTTACAGCAATATTGCCAACATCTATCTCGCCGCACAACGCCCCAACGAGGCCAAGACTCTCATCAACAAAGCCCTTGATTTAGACAAAAACATCAAAAAGCCCAATACCCGCAATCTCTCCAACCGGTATGGCATGGCTGCCGAGATTTACCTCAAGCTCAACGAGCCCGACAAGGCATTAGACTATATCAACAGGGCGCTTTCAATCGACACTATAGCTAGCGACTCGGTGCAGATCATGAGACGTAAGCTGACTCTGGGCGACATTTATGCTTCCACCGACAGCACACAAAAAGCTCTTGACAATTACATTCAGGCTATCAACATGTTTGAGAAAAACAACGACCGATACAACATGATGCTTGCCTACAAGAACCTCGGTGCCATGTACGTGAAAATTGGAGACAAGACCCAAGCCATGAAATGGCTCAACCTGAGCACCGAAATAGCTAAAGAATGTAACGCAAAAAGTGTACTGAAAGAGAATTATCTACTGCTTGCCAACATCCTCAGCGACAACAACCCGTCGCAAGCAGCCAAATACCTGAGTCAGAGCAACAGCCTTGCCGACAGCATATACAATGACGCCACAAGTAAGCTCACCTCCTATTATGCCATGGAGTTCCAGACTAAGGAGAAGGAGCTAAAGATTGAGGAGCAGCAAAACTCTATCACCGTGCAGCGCCTCATTATAACCGCTGCCATCATCGCAGTCACCTCGCTGCTCGTGCTTTGCAGTGCCCTTTTTGTCATCATCATGCTTAGGTCTCGTGCCCGCAAAGCCGAGAAGAATGCCGAGCAGCTCCGCGACCGCTTCTTCACCAACGTCACTCACGAATTCCGCACACCACTCACAGTAATCCTCGGGGAAACCGAAGAACTCAAAAATGAGGAACACGATGAGTCGAAACGACCCAAGTATAACGCCATCATCAATCAGGGCAATCACCTGCTGAGACTTGTAAACCAACTCTTAAACATCTCGAAAGTGAGAACAGCCATTGGCAGCCTGCCCTGGAGGAATGGCGACCTGGCAGTGCTTGTCAACATGATAGTAGAGAACATGAGTGTGCATGCCCAGCGCCAAGACACCAAAATAGATTTCACCCGCGACGAGAGCGACTTCAACATCGACTTCGTGCCTGAATATTGCCACAGCATAGTGACAAACCTGATCTCTAACGCCATCAAGTTTGACTCACCTAATGGACACATCACCGTTGACATGAGCCGCAAGAAGAACAATGTGACAATCATCATCAGCGACAATGGCTGCGGCATAAAGAAGGAAGACCTGCCACACATCTTCGACCTGTTCTTTCAGGGAAGCACCGGGAAATCTGACCTCGGCACCGGCATTGGCTTGTCACTGGTGAAACAGATGACCGAAGCGATGGACGGCAGAATCGAGGTTCAATCCAGTGAGGGAGAAGGCTCCACATTCACCATCACTATCCCTGCCAAGCACAAGAACCGCGAATATCCCAAGTGGATCCCAAAGATGATCACACCAAGCGTCGACGACTATCCCGAGCCAGCGCAAAAAGACATTGAGAAGCCCTCTGCCACCGAGATGACACTGAGCAACGACGACAAGCGCATAGCCCTTGTCGTTGAAGACAACCCCGATGTGGCAACCTACATCCATCACGTGCTGGAGAGCTCCTACAATGTGATAACAGCGCACGACGGCGAGGAGGGACTGACAAAAGCACGCGAAGTGATTCCCGACATCATCATCACCGACCTCATGATGCCAAAGGTTGACGGCCTCGAGATGTGCCGCAGGCTGCGTGAAGACGAGCTCGTGGGCCACATACCCATCATCATAGTCAGCGCACGCGACACCGACAAGGACCGCCTGGAGGGACTCTCCACAGGTGCCGACGCTTACTTGGCAAAACCCTTCAAGCGCGATGAGCTGATTGCCGTTGCCGACAACCTGCTCCACACACGAGAGATGCTAAGGATGAAATATCAGGCTCAACTCACTGGAGCAGAGCCAGTGAAAACCGACAAACCTGAGAATACAACCGAAATGGTTGACACAGCAAAGATTCTTTCGAGCATAGCACGGAAGAACGAATTATTCATCGAGAAGGTGAAGGGGGTCATCTTAAAGAACATCGCCAAGTCGGAACTCAACTCGGCCCTTATCGCCGACGCCATGAACCTGAGCCAGCGGCAGCTTAACCGAAAGGTGAACAGCGTGCTCGGCATCGACACCGCAAGCTGCATCAGGCAGATGAGAATCCTCAAAGCGCAGGAACTGCTGCTCGAGACCGAAGACCCGGTGGGAGACATCGGCTATAACTGCGGATTTGAGTCTAGCAGCTACTTCTCCAAAATCTTCAGGCAGAACACAGGGCTCACTCCATCGGATTACCGCAAGAAACATAGACTGCAATAGTGCACGTTGCATCTTGCCATAAACGCCACATGGGAGTGTGTCAAGCCGACACACCCCCATGTGTATTTGTCAGAGCCGCAAGGAAGCGTTATTGTTCTTTTCGCTGTGCTTCTTTCACTTTCTTGTTGAAGTCTTCCCTCATCTTGCAGTAGGCATTGTAATCAATCTCCTTGCATTTTTGGAACTCCTTCTCATAGATGTCCTTGTGCTGCACATTATCGTAGATGATTTCGACATTGTCCTTCACTTTTTCCTGGAACTCCTCAAAACTGATCTTCTTGTCAATAAAGTCTTGAGCCACTTGACGAGACTTCTTGTCGGCAATCTTATAGAGAACAAAATTAGGAGTGTTGTCCACATCCATGTTGTTAGGGTAAATATATTCTTCCATTTCGTCGGAGTCGCCAGAAGGCATGATCTCACCGCTTCCATCCACCTCACTATACTGGATGGCCCCTTGATCGGCCTCATCGCTCTCGCATGCCTCACTGCCTCCGCCGTTGAAGTCGATAGGCATTCTGGATTTGAACTCAACGAAATGGCGGTCACTGGCATATTTCTCAAAAGATTTATAGAATGCCGACACATCGTCATCGGCCTCTACTGAAAAAGGTTTTGGCTGAGAGTCAAGATTCTCGCAATCAATATATACATACATAGGTTTCTCCTTCTTGCAGCTGCCCAGCGCAAGAACCACAATCATCGTGAGAAGCAAAAAAGAAATCTTTCTCATTTTTTCCTATATTATTTGTTGTCAATTAAAACTTTCGGGTGCAAAGATATAAATTAATTAAAACACTCACTCAACAATAAGGCCATTTATAGTCAATAACGGCTATTTTTTATGAATATTTTGCAAGTTTTTACGACTTAATGTGTTGACATAACGCTCAAATATTATTTTAGATGCAGCATTGCGGCGGTTGATGGCATCAACAGTAATATGCTCAATGGAGTCGGTGAGCAGGCTGTCGCGAGCAAAATATTGACGCTCAAGCGCATCGTCAATGGTTGAGTCGGGTGCCACTTGACCAAGATACTCTTGATGCAGCTTTTGCTTCTCGTCGGTCAATGCTTTTCGTGCTTTGAGATAGGTCATATACTCATGATTGGCATCACCTCCACTAATCACAAGTCCATTAGATGAGATGTCAATCTTGGTCAGTCCTGGCTCAATGACAAACATCATAGGGGTGGTGTCGTTGCTGAACTTGAGGCACGCGACAGCAGGCTCCTCAACAATCCCCTCAAAGACAAAAGCCTCACTCTTACTGTCGCGAGCCACAGTGGCCACACGATACACACTGTTATAGTCTTCCAATAGCAGCAACAACGTGACACTGTCGGTGCCAAGTTCAGGGGAGATTCTGCACTCCACCCTGAAATGCGACTTGTCGAGGTTATCGACACAACCCGTGAGCATCGCCACCGCCGCGGCTATCATCATCAACAATGAAAAATGCAAAATGCACAATTTCATCGCGTCTTTTTTTAGACATAAGAACATAAAAACATATATTTAATTTCTCTAAACACTCACCTCTCCACTCGCGCAAAGCACTACTATGAACTGTGAACTGTGAACTATAAACTGTGAACTATAAACTGTCCTTAATGTGTACATCCAACTGCGGGAACGGGAACTCCACACCATGTGCGGGCAACTGCTTATACACCGCCTCGTTGATGTCGTAAAGCACACTCCAATAGTCGCTGAATAGGCACCACGCCCTCACAACCAGAACAATAGCACTATCATCAAGGTTCTCAAGGGAAACGTATGGCGTAAAGTCAACCTTAGGCAACTTGTTTTCAATCTCCTGCTTTTTTTCCTCACGCCACTCCACAATCTGTTCGTGACGCTTCTTTTGCTTATAGAACAAGCGTTTATACCATGGCATCTTCTTGATTTCTCGTTCCGAGGGCAAATCTTTATTAGTATCGTTATTACTGTTAGCGTCCTCGGTCCCAGGCTTGAGGATGCGGTCATCAGATTCTAAAAGTTCGAGAATCACCTTTCGGGCTATATCCACATCCGATCCATAAGCCACCGACACATGCCATTCCACACGGCGGAACTTCTCGCGGGAATAGTTATTGATAGTGCCTGTCGAGAGGCCGCCATTGGGGATAATTATAGACTCGTTGTTGTAGGTGGTGATAATGGTATTGAAAATCTGAATCTCCTTGACAAAACCCTTATATTGCTCATACTCGATGAAGTCACCCACCTTATAAGGCTTGATTAGCAATATCAGCACTCCTCCAGCAAAGTTCTGCAACGTGCCGCTTAATGCCATTCCAATGGCTAAACTTGCCGAGGCAAAGATGGCAAGAAAAGAGGTTGTCTCGATGCCAAGAAGACCGATGACGATTATTGTAAGGATAAAGAAGCATGTTATCTTAAACAGACTCAACAGAAACGTGGTGAGCGAGCGGTCAACATCGCGACTAATCAAGATGGTGCGAAGCAGATTGTGAAGTTTTATCACAATGAATCGACCTACCACGAACACCACGATTGCCGCCAGCAGATGCAACACGAGTGTCACACCCGCATCCACCAGTTTAGTGATCACGTCGTTCCACCAGTCAGCATTCTGAATATTATCATGCAAATTTTTAGGTGAAGCGGCTATGGAGTCGGTTAACGCTTTCAGTTTTCCAGCTTCTTTGGGCAAAGAGTCGGTGCTCACTATCGGCACTTGAAGTGTAATTTGTGATAATGACATTGTTCTCGATATTTTCTTGTTTTCTTGTGTCTTGTCCTCTGCAACTACCCAGCTATCTTGTTTTTCTCAGCATTTTCTTCAAACAAACTAAACAAAGAGGAACAAATTCAACAAAAAATTGTTTTTGTCATATTTTGAATAAAATGCTCACGCTCGCATATTCAGTGCCCTATGGGCAGAAATCTATCAAATCTAATACAAATCAAGCAATATTTTTTTTAGATTTGGAATGATTTGTAAGATTTCTCGCCGTTAGGCGACTCCTTGCTGCGTAGATTGTGGCTCTTTGACTCACTTAATCGCATTTTTGTTGTTTTTGTTTGACGATGGTAACATAGCTGAATAGTTACTGTTCTCTTTTCAACCTGCAAAATTAATAAAAAAATCAGTTTAACCCAAATCGGTCATTAGGATTTATGTCAGAACAGAATTTTTGAAAACATTGTTCTCATAATTTTTTCTTGTTGTTTTTGTCAGGTTTTGTTGTTTTTTGTTTGATAAAAATTGACATCGCTGAATAGTTACTGTGGTGTTCCAAAAACATAAACATTTATAAAAATACTAAACAACGACAACGTGATATTGAGTGGATTTTTATCTTTGCCGTTAGAAAAACCACACATCAATGCAATGAGACGCTTTATAAACACAACGATAATGCTTGCTTTCACCATTATGGCATGGGGGCAAGCTGGAGTGGCTATCAACCAGCAGAACATGAAGTTTGAGAAAGGAATAAAACCCGACCCTATCAAAGTGAAGCCGCCACTTGACAACTCTATCACCATCGACACATGCACGGTATATTTTGCGCTTGTTGATTCGGCACAGCAGTGCATCAAGGCAGAGTGCTGGCAACAGGCTGAGCAGTTTCTACTTGAGGCTATCAGGAGTGAACCGTCCAACCCCAACAACTCGTTGCTGCTGTCTAACATCGCCACGATGCAGCGACGGCAAGGCCGCCTCGACGAGGCAATCCGCAACTATTCACTCGCCATAGACATCACCCCCAATGCCGTTACGCTGCTTCACAACCGCGCGGCGGTGTATATACTTATCGACAGTATAGCACTGGCACAGGCCGACTATGAGCGCATTATGATGATAGACAAGAGCGACGTGGAGTCGCGCTACACTCATGGCATGCTGGCACTTAATATGGGCGACCCTAAGACCGCCGAGAAAGATTTCGAGGACATCCTGCGCATAAACCCCAACTCGGGCATGGCAAAGCAGGGACAAGGCTACCTCCACAAGCACGCCGGCGAATATGAAAAGGCGGCACAATGCTTCTCCGAAGTCATCAACGTGAAACCCAGCGCAACCCTACTCGCCAACCGCGCCGACTGCTATCTTGCCACAAAGCGACTTAACGATGCATCTCTCGACATTGCCAACGCACTGGAACTTGACCCCGAAGACCCATATATCTATATCCTGCGAGCCAAGCTCAACAAACTGCGCTTCAACCGCGAAGACATGGAGCGCGACATCAAGCTCGCCATCGCCCACGGCATCGACAAAGACGAAGCACAAGCACTAATTGGGGAATAAGGTTTCGTAGGTTAATCACGATTGGAAAAAGTTATCAACAACTATTGCCAATGTGAGCAAATGGTTGTAATTTTGCACGATGATTTCACTTACACAACATATAGAATACCTGATGATGCTGGGCGACTGCGTGGTGGTTCCTGACTGGGGAGCATTGGTAGCCAGCCATGTGCCATCGAGCATTGATAAAACAAGCATCAGCAGACCGGCACGACTTATTGCCTTTAACCCCAGCATCTCACACAACGATGGGCTGCTTGCCACCTCGGTGGCGCGGCGACACAACATCAGCTATGCTGAGGCATGCAAGGTGATTGCCGACAATGTCACGGCTTTCCGCCGCCAATTGGCAACTGGATCGGAGGTGGCATTCGGGCGATTGGGATTTTTCAAGAACGATGACAACGGCAAGCTCATCTTCACCCCGACCTTACACGATGAGGCAAGCGATGAGTTCTTCGGGCTACGCAGCTTTGAATTCCCAATCCTGTCGCAAGCCGGCGACCATGAGCAGGCACAAGTGGCACGCAGTATCTTCGCCCACCGAGGCTGGAAGACCGCCGCAGCGATTGCCGCTATCATTGGCATTGGCGCGATACTCTCCACTCCTGTCATTGTTGACAAGAGCATCGACACAGCGAGCCTTAACATAGCCAACGTCAAAGTCAAGCCTAATGCGGTCATAGTGAAACCCGCTGCACAAGCGACAAGCAACGACAACCAGATTACCGTCATCGACAACACTGTAGGGACGAGACCTGTCTCATCCGACATACCCGCTATCGAGAAGCCATCAGCAGCGTTCAATGACGGTATGCCGTGCGATGAGAATGGAGCCTATTTCCTTGTCATCAACTCTTGCAAAAAGCAGCATCAGGCTCAGGTTCTGGCAAAGCAATATGCCAGCAAGGGAATAAAGTCAAAAATTATCGCCCGAAGCGGATATTTCCACGTAGTGGTGGCACAAAGCAACAGCCAGCAAGAACTTGCCAGTGCCAAAAAGCTCCTCCCTGAGAAATACCGCAAAGCCTGGGTGTGTAAATAGAAATCAGATTTCAGAGGTCAGAGGTCAGAGGTCAGATTTCAGAGGTCAGAAGTAATACATAAGACAACTATAACACTGAGTGGCGCAGAAAACAACTTGCGCCACTCTTCATAATTAATCAATCATCATAATGCCCATGATGTCCGCCACCGCCGGGATGGTGACCGCCACCAGGATGGTGACCGCCTCCAGGGTGGTGTCCTCCAGGGTGGTGTCCTCCAGGGGGAGGCGGTGGTGGTCCAGGTCGTCCCCTATAGGGGTAGTCATAATAATAACCATCGTCATACCAGTAAGGGCTGCATGATGTAACCGCCACCGATGCCATCATCGCCAGCAGAACAGCCACAATCAAAGTCTTTTTTCTTTTCATTTATCTGCGTTTCGTTAGAAGTTTGAAAATCTAAGTCAGTTGCTCCCTTTTGACTGCCTAGAACAATCAAAGTTTAACGCATCTCTTTCAATCAACGCCAAGAATAGACAAATGTCAATTTTTTATCTACTAATTCAACCTATCCTCTCCCTTGTCGTCACAACAAAGCGACGCAACTCCTCCTCGTCTTGAAAAGCATCAAGGGGAACAGCGAGAAATGTGTAACGTTTTTTCTTGAAACGCAACACGAGACAACGGTTCAATGCAGTGGTCGATTCAATATCGCCCCAGGCGATGACGTGGCTGCGCATTTTGTCGCTTGTGAAGTCGAGCAACAAGCCCTCGTCGGTGAGCGTCACCGTCTTTTCCAGTATTGACCATCTAGACTCTTGCGTCAGTGCAAAATAATACAGCACAGGGAACGACACCATCACCATCGCCATCGCTACGATTAGAGCTACAAAGGCAAAGCGGGTGTCAACGGCTATCAAAGCCAGACACACCGCCACCGGCAGCAGCAACAGCCACCACCATCGCACCAAAAACAGCCGATAAAGTATCGACATATATGTGCCTGAAGTTATTGAATTAGTCTCAATCAACGATATTTCGTGCCTGAAGTATTAGATTTCCGTTTTCTGCTGAACCAATCTTTCAATGCGGCACGCGTGTTGTATTCGCGTTCATACATCAACATGTTCATCTTCACCATTTGCTGGCAATAGCCTGTGCCTTCCTCGTTATAGAGTTTACTCAAATTGAGATAATGCTGGCCATTGCCACGCATAATAGAGAACACCTCCGCCTGACGGGCACGAACCTTGTCGCATTGCGGGCTATGATGGTTCTCGCCAGTGCCGTTAAGCACGCTGGGCACTCCGCCAGCCTCTCCCACTCGAGCAGCAAACGTCTCGGCACAAGGCGGATAACCCAGCGCAACCCACATAGTTGTCAACGCCCCTGGCTCATTTGGCTCAACACCCTCAATCACTATCGATGCCGTGGAGATGCGACGCGGGATGAAGTCTTGATCAACAATCCATTCTTCACCGCTATGCGTGAAATCCTTGCCAAGCAAGCTATGATAGAAGGTACGGGAAATCTCCTCGGTAAACACTGCCGGGGTGAAGTCGCCAGCAGCGATGTGAGGAGCGAGCAGGTGCTTCGCATTACCCTCTCGCACATATCCAAAACCCTCGTCTGAGCGGCCGCTATAAGAATAATTGGTTCGAATAAGCACGCCATCAGGAGCATCAGCAAGGTCATATTTTTTATAGGTGTAATTTCCTGTCTCGAAATAGGCTCCATGACCATATCGGTCTATCACGCCGAAGTTCGCCTCCACTCCAAGCGGTTTGGGCAGCGATTGCAGCAGCCGTTCAAAGTCATCGACCGTGACACAGTGCTCCAGCGCGAGTTTCATCACCACGCCTTCGCGGTCCATCTCGCTCTCTGGCACATCATCGTCGTTGAGGTTATAGGATGCCGTGTTCATGATGGCAAAGCCCATCTTGTTGAAACCTGTCCACGCAGCAGTGTCGTTGGCGTCGGTAGCATCAAAAATCGCCACAAACTCATAGCAGTCATCATGAGCCTTGATAAGTTCCACGCGGTTGTCGAGACAGCCCGTGTCGCGGTGCTTCCACAGCAGAGGCCTGCCCGACAATGTTTTTTTACCTGATATTATCGCCGAGGTACAAGCCATCGCAGCAAAGCCGCCAGCAAGCAGAATAATCAATAGTAATGCCTGTTTTTTCATGATTTCATTGAATTTATTGCCCCAAAGGTAGTATAAAAACGCATTGTGAGCAAAAAAATTTGCTAATTAAAATAAAATTACTACCTTTGCATCAAAATTCAGCACACCTAACCAAACTATAACAAGATAAAACACTTCAAAAATAAAAGTGTGCGACATCCTATTAAAAATCATTTTTCAAAAACATCTCAATCTCACCAAGCACATCGCCACATCTTGACGTGAACAATCATGTGCTTTTTTCGATAATAGTTGTGTAACAAACCCATACACGCTATGCGAAATTGAGATTTTCACGATTTTTCATTTTATTTATTATGTATAACATTAACGAACTAAGTTCAATGACCAACGCCGAGCTTAAAGACTTGGCGAAATCTATGGGTATCAAAAAAGTCAACAGTACTCCAAAGGAAGACCTTGTCTATCAAATTATTGACCAGCAGGCTATCGACGCTTCAAAGAATGCGCCCGAAGCTCCTAAAAAACGCAAGGGACGCAAAAAGAAGGAAGCCAATGATACCGTTGAGACACAACCAACCAGCGAAAAAGACAACAAGAAGAAAAAAATGGCAAAAGCCCCCGATGAGAAACCACAAAAGGTAAAGGAGAAAAAAGAAGTGACAAAAGTCGAGGAGGCCACAGTTGAGGAACCTGCCGAGCCTAAAGCTGAACCCATTGCTGAGGAGCCTGTTGCTGAAGCTCCTGTAAAGCGCAAGCGTGGACGTCCACGCAAGAGTGAGGTGAAAACCACGCAGCAAGAGCAACTGCCAGGCCTGGAAACTGTCGCTCCTGCCAACGCCAATGAAGAGACCACCGACAACAACACCACTAAGAAGGCGAAGCGCACACGACGTGAGCGCATAGAGCGCATGACAGCGCAAGAAACCATCAACTATGGCGAGCAGGTTGCAAGTTCCGATGCTATGCCTATGCCCGAAGACATGGACTCTTACGAGCCACAGCCAATGCAAACCGACATGCTCCCTGCCGCTCTGCAACCCTCTCCAGCTCCCATCGAGGAGCAAGAGCCTCCCATCATGTCAAGCGAGGGAGAGATGGAACCACAAGCCGAGTCGCCAGTCTTCGACCCAAAACAGGACGACTTTATGAGTCTGTTCAACACTAACCCAAACGCTACAATAGGCAAGAAAAACAAACGCGACAACAGAGGTGAGCAACAGGGACAAGGCAACTTCTTCGGTTCTGGCACGATGACTTTCAAGCCCCGCACTCCCGAAGAGCGTGAGGAGGCGGCACGACGCGCCGAGCAACAGCGCCGCCAAGCTGCCGAAGAAGCCGCCAAAGCTCCTATCCTCATTCAAGAGCCTAAAGCCGAGAAAGAACCACAGAACAACAAGCAGCAAAAGAAGAAAAAAAGCAAGAACCAGCAACAGCAGCCCGAGTCGGCACTGCCCTACGCCGATATCACCTACAACTTCGACGGCATACTCAACGGCATGGGCGTTTTAGAGGTGATGAGCGACGGCTATGGCTTCCTGCGCTCAAGTGACTATAACTACCTCACCTCGCCCGACGACATCTACGTGCCACAGGCGCAAATCAAGAAATACGGCCTGCAGACCGGCGACGTGGTGGAATGCACCATACGGCCACCAAGAGAGGGTGAAAAATACTTCCCACTCGTGGATGTGCGCCTCATCAACGGCCGCACCCCAAATTTCGTGCGCGACCGCATACCGTTTGAGCATCTTGTGCCACTGTTCCCAAACGAGAAATTCAACCTCGTGAGCCCCACACGTCCCAACATTTCCACCCGCATCGTGGATATGTTCTCGCCCATCGGTAAAGGACAACGCGGTCTCATCGTGGCACCGCCCAAAACGGGTAAGACAGTGCTGCTCAAGGATATCGCCAATGCCATCTCAGAGAACCATCCCGACACCTATATGATCATACTGCTCATAGACGAGCGCCCCGAGGAGGTGACCGACATGGCACGAAGCGTAAACGCTGAGGTGATAGCCTCAACCTTTGATGAGCCGGCCGACCGACACGTGAAAATCGCCGACCTCGTGCTGCAAAAGGCAAAACGCATGGTGGAATGTGGCCACGACGTGGTGATTCTGCTTGACTCTATCACTCGTCTAGCTCGCGCCTACAACACAATTGCGCCTGCCAGCGGCAAGATTCTGAGTGGTGGCGTGGATGCCAACGCCCTGCAAAGGCCCAAACGCTTCTTTGGCGCGGCCCGCAACATCGAGAATGGCGGAAGTCTTACTATCATCGCGACAGCACTAATCGAGACCGGCAGCAAGATGGACGAAGTGATATTCGAGGAATTCAAGGGGACTGGCAACATGGAGCTACAACTCGACCGCAAGCTCTCCAACAAGCGCGTCTTCCCCGCTGTTGATATCATTGCCTCCAGCACACGCCGCGATGACCTGCTGCTCAAGCAGGACACTCTCAATCGCATGTGGATTCTGCGACGCTTCCTTAGCGACCGAGGCTCCATCGAGGCCATGGAGTTCATCAAAGACCGCATGGAGCGCACTCGCAGCAACGAGGAACTGCTGCTCACTATGAACGACTAAGCCCAATAAGCTGATTCCACAATTTTGAGAATGAGGACATGCAGCTTTATCTATTATATGCCTACACCCATGCGGTGAGGCATTTTTTTGTGCAAAATCGTGAAAATTGGTGGTTTTGCCACCCCGAATTAAGATTTTTTAAGAATTCGCCTTTTAAATCCACATCCTATTTATAAAACCCTATATATCAACACTATCACACACCTAGCACCACCTTTTTTGATACATTATTGTCCCTTCGAGCCTTGTTAAAGCATAAATCTGTTGATAAAAAAAATAAAAAAACTCTTGCAGTTTCCTACATTTTAACTACATTTGCATTTAGTATTTATTGAAATGCCGCAAAATCAGCATCTGCAATGCTACTTGCGCCACACAATTACGACATTTACTATTAACTAAAATTTATAAAATTTGTTTGTTATGAAAAAATACTTATTACTAACAGCAGCAGCACTATTGGCACTGCCAGCACTCAACTCCTGCGGAAAACCCAGCGGAGATGCAGAAGACGATGCCAACACTTTTCAGTCATTATACGAAAAAGAAAATGAATTAACACTCGAGACATTGGAAAAGACTGTTGAAATTGCCGAGTATTATGCCGAGAACGAAGATTTAGATGCTTGGAATGATTTAGATGAGGAGTTCAAGGATCTTATTTCTGATATATATGAAGACAAATACGAAGATAAGATAGATGATCTCCAAGACAAAATCAAGGATGCAGTAGATGACATGAAGGATAAGAAAAAAGACAAAGATGATGACGATGATGACGAATAGTCAATAGAGTATCTAACATTTATTTTTCTTATCAACAATATAACATCAAAGAGAAAAAGCCGAATCGCTCTAAAGGTAGTAGGCAACAATTATTACAAACAGAATTTATTATGAAAAAATATTTAATAATAGCAATAGCAGCATTCATTGCACTGCCACTTTTAAACTCCTGTGGACCCAAAGGAGACCCTAAAAGTGACGCTGAGACCATTGCAGATTTATATGAAAAAGCCCAAGATCTTAGAATTGACATATTAGAAAAAGAACTTGAAATGGCAGAATACTATGCCGAGAACAATGATTACAAGGGATACAAGAAATTCCTGGAAAAACAAAGTAAACTTAGAGAAAAAGTAGACAAAGATTTCAAAAAAGAACACAAAGATGAGTTTAAAGACCTCGAAAAACGCTTAGAGAAAGCTGAAAAGAAAATTCGCAAAAAAGACAAAGACGACGATTAATCAATAACAACCACGTGCGTTTTCTCAAGAAGCATGACTTTTTCATGAGCAAAGAGGACTGAAAGCACAACACCCCCCCTCCAGGCTACATTCAAGAAAACTGCACACATGGCATTATCGATTAAGAATCACTATATTGTTTAACCGAAAAAAGAATCAAACAAGAAAAAGCCGAAACGCTTTAAAGGGAGTAGGCACTAATTTTTTTAAACTATATTTATTATTATGAAAATTAAATTTTTATCTATCGCATTTGCACTCGTAGTTGCACTCGCATTCGTTTCTTGCAAAAACGCAAAAGACGCAAAACCAACTGGTGATGATCCTGTTAAAGACGCTAAAGCATTAGTAGAGAAATGTATTGCTATTACCGAAGGCGTAAACTCAGCTGAGGATTACAAAAAAGCAGAAAAAGAGGTTGAAGACGCTGTAAAAGAGTTCACTGATGCATACAAAGACAAACCAGAAGAACTTAAGAAATTCAATGAGGAGTATGAGAAACTCTTAAAGAGTGACGAATACAAGAAAAAAATTGATGAAATCGATAAAAAACTAAAGGAGTTTGAAAGTTCGGCTTCAGAATCATCAGCATCAGAAGAATAATTTTTGACTCTTTAGGCTATCCTAAATTATAACAATTATCGAGTGTTGCATAGGTGTTTATTTTCTTTAAACAATTTATGCAACACTCATTTTAACTATTAAACAACAAACACTTTAAAATCGATATGAAATTCAAATTTTTAACTATCTTATTAGCAGTTGCTGTGGCATTTGCCTTCACATCTTGCGATGACAAGAGCAAAAGCAGCAAAAGCAAAAGCGACAAAGAAAGCGTAGAGGATGACGAAGATGAAGACGAGAGCACAAGTCGCAGCAAAAGCGGTAGCATAAGCGATGACGAAGATGAAATTGATTTTGAGGACGCTGCTAATTACGAACCCACCGGCGACCACGCTAAAGATGCTAAAATGGCAGCCGAAGAAATGATTGACCTAATGAATAACGTAGATTTCAGCAACATCAAGAGTGCTGAAGATGCCGAGAAGTGGGAGAAAGAATTTTCAAAACAAGCAGAAGAGATTCAAAAGAAATATGAGGACTTCTACAAAGCTAAAGGCGAAGAAGAGCTGAAGAAATTCAATGACGAGATGGATAAGCTCGAGAAAGACCCCGAAATCAGCAAGAAGATGGAAGAGGCTCAAAAAGCATTTCAGGAGAAAGCTATGAATGTTCTTAAAGATTTTATGAAATAAGCTGAAAAAAAACATTCTAAAATTTCTTTTTTACGAACCTACAGAGTGTTGCATCATGAATACAAAACGATGCGACACTCGTTTATTTTGTAGTAAACAATTGCGCAATAGGAACAAAATGACGATATAGGAAGCTGATGCAAAACATAAAGAACAGAATAATATATAAAATCTTTAGAATCAACTATATATAAAAATCAGAACATTCAGATAATTCAGTTGTTTATATTTTGAGTGAGAGTTTTGCAACAGCCTCGCTTTGCGCCGCCAGACAGCGATGAGGTTGTTATGCTTTTCCTACTCAAAGATTTTTGTGAAAGTTTCTCGGCTTTATTGTTGTGGATGTCAAAGTTTTTCAGTATTTTTGTGGTCGATATATTAAAGGTGGATCTCAATATATTTATAGAACACACCTAAAGAGACCGCCGAGCCGCTTGAAAGGGGGTAGGCAATAACACACTTCAAAACATTATTAAGCTATGAAATTCAAATTTTTAACTATCTTATTAGCAGTTGCTGTGGCATTTGCCTTCACATCTTGCGATGACAAGAGCAAAAGCAAGAGCAAAAGCAAAAGCGACAAAGAAAGCGTAGAGGATGAGGACGAAGATGAAGACGACGAGAGCACAAGTCGCAGCAAAAGCCGTAGCATAAGCGAGGATGAAGATGAAATTGATTTTGAGGACGCTGCTGATTACGAACTCACTGGCGACCCAGCTAAAGACGCTAAAATGGCAGCCGAAGAAATGGTTGACCTCATGAACAATGTTGAAATCAATAGCGAAGCCGACGTGAAGAATCTCGAAAAAGAGCTTAATGCCCTTAAAGAAAAATATGAGGGTTTCTATAGGAATAAAGGTGAGCTGCAAAATTTCAACGATGCGTTAGATCAATTAGAAAATGACCCTGTTATCAAGCGCAAAATTGAAAAGGCCATGAATAGAATACAAACAGAAGCAATGAAATTCATTCAATAACAGTAATAGCTTTTAATAGCAAAACCAACCACTTAAATAGCGGAGTGTTGCATCCAAAGCATTGAGAGATGCAACACTCTTCTATCATAAAGCACAAAGAGACCGCCGAGCCGCTTGAAAGGGGGTAGGCAATAACACACTTCAAAACATTATTAAGCTATGAAATTCAAATTTTTAACTATCTTATTGGCCGTTGCTGTGGCATTTGCCTTCACATCTTGCAAAGACTCAAAAGGCAGCAGTAGCAGTAGCGATGACAAGGAAATCACCGGCGACCCAAAAGAAGACGCAGAAGCTTTAGCAGACAAAGCAATTGAAATACTGGAAGATGTCGAGACCGAGGATGATTACAAAGATGCACAGAAAGAAATTGAGGACCTCGTTAAGGAATACGAGGAATACTACAAAGATCAGGGTAAAGACGAATTGAAAAAATTTGATAAAGCACTGGAGAAAGAGGGAAAAAGAGTGGAAAAAGTAGTGAACAAAATTGAGAGGAATATAAACAAAAGCAGTAGATCCAGAGATTATGACGACGATGATTACGGTTATGCTTCAGCATCAGCATCTGGATACGAATATGAAGAACCCGACTACGAAGTATCAGAAGAAGCCGAAGAATATGACTATGACTATTAAAGCATAATCATAAACATCTGCACCTCCCTTTCGCAACTTGAAAGGGAGGCTTTTTTCATAAGAGTATTGCAAAAGTCAGAGTTTATCACTATTTTTGTAGTCAACATATCATCAATAGATAACAAATAAGAGACCGCCGAGCCGCTTGAAAGGGAGTAGGCAACACAACAACAAAAAACAGCCAACATTATGAAATTCAGAATTTTGACAATCTTCCTGGCCATTGCTGTGGCACTGGCGTTCACCTCATGCGACAAGAAGCACAAAAGCAGTAAAAGCAAAAACGACAAAGAAAGCGTAGAGGATGACGAAGATGAATACGAGAGTACAAATAGCATCAAAAGCCGTAACATAAGCGATGACGAAGATAAAATTGATTTTGAGGACGCTGCTGATTACGAACAAACAAGTATTGATAAAGACGCTAAAGCATTAGTAGAGTATTGTATAGGTATTACCAAAGGCGTGAAATCAGCTGAGGATTACAAAAAAGCAGAAAAAGAGGTTGAAGACGCCGTAAGAGAGTTCAAAGAATACTACAAAGACAAACCAGAAAAACTTAAGAAATTCCAAGAGGAGTACGAGAAACTCTTAAATAGTGACGAATACGAGAAAGAAATTGAGGAACTTGAGAATAAAATTGAGGAACAAATTGAGGTACTTGAGAAAAAGGCGAAGAAGTATCAAAACTAGACGATGATTTCGACTCTGACTATGACTATTTAGTAATTATAGAGCACCAACCATACCTGTGTCTCCCTTTACCAACTCACAAGCGGTAAAGGGAGGCCTTTTTTCAACCCAACGAGGATGATGATGACGTTAATCCAGAATCTGTCATTAGGATTTATGTCAGAACATAATTTTCTGTAGGGAAAATTAAAAACAACTGATTTTTCTGAATAATCTGATTATTTGTAATTTTTCAAAAACCAGTCAATCAAGATATTGAGAAATCAGAACATTCAGACAATTCAGTTGTTTAAATTCTATTCTGCATTTTGACTCACTCTCCGCCCCTGCGACAATTCGGGCTCAACATGCCGTGTCCCTACAGGACATCCAATTTCTCACACCCGTCCAGCCGATACTCTTATCAATACCAGGCTATCCGGCTCTCAATCATGGATTTTTTGAAAGTTTCTTGCTCTGATTGTTGTAAAAATCAAAGTTTTTCACTATTTTTGTGGTCTTAAAAATACCAGCAAAAAATTGTGCAAAGAGACCGCCGAGCCGCTTGAAAGGGTGTAGGCAACACACCTTATAATACATTTAGAAGTAGTTATGAAAAAATACTTATTCTTAGCATCAGCCCTGCTGTCACTTCCTGCCCTCACCTCATGCGGAGGTCCTAATGGCGACCCTATTCACGACGCCGAAATGTTTGAGGACTTATATGAAAGATATTGGGAATTAGATTTGAGAGAAGAGGAGATTGACCAACAACACATGGATTATTATGCCGAGAACGAAGACAAAAAGGCCTGGCTGGAATATTGTGAAGAGTCCGATAAATTAAAAAAAGAGATTATTGAAGATAAATATCAGGACAAAATCGAAGACCTCGAAGAGAAAATCGAAGACGTAGAGAAAGAGATGAAAAAGGATGCCAAAGACGATGACGAGTAACAAGTCGACATCTGTCCTGGATAATACGAATTGATAATTACAAATTAATATATATATATAGAAAAAGCCGAACCGCTCTATAGGAAGTAGGCAACACAATCATGAACAAAAGAACACATATTATGAAAAAATACTTGATAATCGCCACGGCAGCATTGATTGCTCTGCCTCTGTTCAACGCCTGTAATAAACCCACTGGCGATCCAGAAAAAGACGCTAGAAACAAGAAACAAATCATCGACCAAAATCAAGAACTGGAGATTGAATTTCTTGAAAAAAAGTTAGAAGTAGCTGAATACTATGCCGAAAAAGGAGATTATAAGGAATACAAAAGGTTCTTAAAAAACTTAGACCTAATCAAAGAGAAAGTTGAAAGAAAACTCCAAAGAGAGCACGATGATGAGTATCACGATATCGTAGGACGCCGTCACAAAGCAGAAAAGGCTTTCTCTAAAGATTCAAATTCGCCTCGCTATAACAACTACGGCGGATACTAACAAACAATAGTCGGCCTTGTGGCACTTGACAACTCAGTGAGCACCGCTCAAGTGATCATATCGACTAATATAACAAACAAGAAGAAGCCGAACCGCTTGAAAGGGAGTAGGCAACACACAAACAAAAGACACAAAAATTATTATGAAAAAATACTTGTTAATATCAGTGGCATCATTATTGGCACTTCCTGCCCTCAACTCATGCGGTCCCACAGGAGATCCCGATAAAGATGCCGAAGCGTTTGACGAATTACTAGAGAAGTATTGCGAATTAGATTTGGAAATCAAGAAAAAAGATGTTGATTATCTTGAGTATTACGCCAAGAAAAAAGATTATAAAACTTATCTTGAATATGATAGTCTTAGAACAAGTCTGAGTAATGACTATAAGGATTATCAGCAACAAATAGAAGACCTTAATTACAAAATAAGAATGATAGAAAACGAATTAAATGTGAATGACAATAGCTATAAAGACTATGACAACGATGACGAGTAAGTTTATCGCTGCTTGATGACATTCATCTATCCTACTTTTATAGAGAAAAAGCCGAACCGCTCAGAAGGGAGTAGGCAACATTCATAAAACAGAACACATATATTATGAAAAATATTTTTTTAATAGCTGCGGCAACAATTATCAGCCTGCCATTATTCAACTCCTGCGGCGACCCCAGCGGACAACCAAAAAATGACGCTGAGAACTGGAAGGGACTTGCCGAAAAAAGTTATAAGCTTAACATTGAGTTCTTAGAGAAGAAACTTGAAATGGCCGAATACTATGCAAAGAAGGAAGATCCAGAAGGGTACAAAGAGTTCCTAAAGGAATTAGATAAGAGAGAGAAGGAAATTAGAGAAGACTTCTATGATGATCATGAAGAAGAATTCGATGATATCAAGGAACGCACCATAGACGCTGAAGAAGATATGAGAGAAAAAAGAAATAAAGAAGAAAACTACCGTAATAACCACTAATTCAACAACATTATGAAATTCAAACTATTATCATTTTTTATGGCTGTTGTCGTGGCACTGGCGTTCACGTCTTGCGACAGCATAAAAGGCAGTTCCAGCGACAGCAGCAGTAGCAGTAGTAGCGAACAAGAGGAAGCTACTCTTGATCCAGAACAAGACGCTGAGGCATTCCAAGAGTTATTGGAAAAACGATATGAGCTAATGATACAGGTATATCAAACCGGAGCAGATTATATAGAATACTATGCCGAAAATGAAGATATGGATGCTTGGCAAGATCTTAAAGATGAGATTGAAGATCTCAATGATGATTATTACAATCAGCAAAAAGACCTCAAAGAGGATCTTGAGAAAGTAGAAAAGAAACTTATTAAAAATAGAGATACAGATGATGATGAAGATGACGACTATTAATAGTTGTTATTCTGCTCATCCACAATTCTAAAGCAACCACATAAGAGAAAAAGCCGAACCGCTCAAAAGGAAGTAGGTAAAATTAAAAATGACACAACCAACATTATGAAACTCAAACCATTATCAATCATAACAGGTTTCGCTCTGATGCTTGTTTGCACAGCATGCCCTAATACTGACCAAAACAGCAGCATAAGCGTGGCCGACCCAACTGGTGACCCAAAAGAAGATGCCGAAAACTTAGAAGTGCTTTTTGAAAATAGCAACAATATTGAAGTTGAAATTCTTGAGAAAAAGCTGGCTTTTGCCGAAGCTTACGCTGAGGATGGAGATTATAAGGGATACAAGAAATTTAAGGTAGAATTAGACAAACTGGAGAAAAAGTTATATAAAGATTTTGAGAAAGATAATGAAGCAGAAATGAAGGACCTCAAAAAACGCATCGAAAAAGCTGAAGAGAAGCTAAGCAAAAACAGAGATAATCGTTATGATGAGCCGACAGCAGCACCAGATCAGCCAACACCTGAGATGAATATAGAAGACGAAATACCGGAAATTGAAGTTGACTAAATTTAGCATAAGGCTCTATAAATCAAAAGCTCCTTCTCTGTCAACAGAGCGGGAGCTTTTGGTTTACTTTTTACTGAATAATTTCTCAGTCACTTTTCAGTTTAGAGATCTGCTCGTGGATATGTGTTGTGAATCTCAGAGGGTGACTAATAAACTTGTAACTGTTGGTCACCTCGCCAGTAGTCACAATCACCGTGCCATAGTTAAGCAATCGACCAGGTATCGTTTGGTCCACTTGCACGCCTTCGCACTTCTTGAGCAGCAACTCATGCGAAGAGCGGTTAATGATGCCACGCTTAAAAATCAGACGATTGTTGGTCACCACATACTGCCTGCCGCCATAAATGGAAATTGCCCAGCCTAAAGTGAAGAGCCAGATTGCCAACACAATGCAAGCCTTAACTATAAAGGCAAGGTTCGGTATAAAAAACACGCCTATCGCCAGCAGAGCCACCGCAAATGGTCCCGCATAAATTATGCGATGCAATTTTGCCTCATGCACGACATACTCACCACTCATCAAGTTTTTTTGAATATAGCCCATAGAAAAAAATTTTTAATTAGTGATTTCGTTTTATAGTTGCAAAGTTACAACAAAAAGTGTGATTTTGCAATTATTTATTAAGAAAACCACAACAACAGCAATAGAACAACCTGCTGATGCCAGCTTACACATAATACATGTGTCATTAGCAGAGAGAAAATCATATTTCAATCTTTTTCAATCTGGTTCTTTTTCATATGTTTTTATCATATTTGCTTGCTTTTTGATGAAGGAATTATTAATTTTGTAACATTTTAGAGATTACATATAAAGAGATAGCCGAGCCGCTTGAAAGGGTGTAGGCAACAATAAAAACTATTACATTTATGAAAATCAAATTTTTATCTATCATGATGGCCGTTGCAGTAGCACTGGCATTCACGTCTTGCGACGGCAAGAAGAAGGGTGCTAAAAACGATGACGACAGCGAGAAGAGCGAAAGCGTGAGCAGCGACGACGAAGAAAGCTACAGCGAACTTGCCAACATCAAGCCCACAGGAAATCCCCAAAAGGATGCCAAAGCCTTTAAAAACTTTATGGAAAAATATGTTGAGTATGAAGTGATTGCTCAAGAAGCTCAAACTAGAATAGCAGAATATTATGCTGACAAACGCGATTATAAAGGATACCAAGAATTTCAAGATGAAATTAATCGGGTTTATGAAGAAACTAAATCTCGCTATAATTCAAAATATGATAAGTTAAGAGAGCGAATGGGAAATGCCGAAAAAAAACTAGATTCAAATCGGCCAGTTGAAATGCCAGACAGCACCATGTTTCTAGAAGAAGAGACCATCTACATTGATGATCCTGAAGAAATGGAAGTAAGTTATTAGACACACCGTACCGACGGGTGAATCAATAAATTTACAAGGGCGAGCCGATTTCTAGCTCGCCCTTGTAATATAATTAGGGAAAATATCTTACTTCTCCATCTCCTTGCGGATGCGCTCTGTTAGCATGGGGACAATCTTGTGGAGGTCGCCCACGATGCCCAGGTCGGCAACGCTGAAGATGGGAGCAAACTTATCCTTGTTGATAGCGATGATGAAATCGCTCTCCTCCATACCAGCGAGGTGCTGGATGGCACCGCTGATGCCGCATGCCATGTAGAGGTTAGGACGCACGGTCTTACCGGTCTGTCCAACCTGGCATTCGTGAGGCATCACGCCGTTATCAACCATAGCACGCGACGATGCAACTTGTCCGCCAAGCACGTCGGCGAGAGCCTGCAGCTTGTCGAAGCCTTCCTTGTCGTGCACGCCACGACCGCCCGAAACGAGAATCTTAGCCTCCGAAATGTCGGCAATATCCTTATCGGCCTTGATGGTCTCTACCACCTTTACTTTGAATTTCGAGGTGTCGAACTTAGGCTCAAACACGGTCACGATGCCCTTGCGGTTGGGGTCGCGTTGCATCTTCTGCATAACGCCTGGACGCACTGTTGACATCTGTGGACGATTGTTGGGGCACACGATAGTAGCCATGAGGTTTCCACCAAAGGCGGGACGAGTCATGCAGAACTCTTTCTCCTCATCCTTCACGGGTTGAATCTCAAGTTTTGTGCAGTCGGCAGTAAGACCAGTCTTGAGACGCGAAGCCAAACGTGGTGCCAAGTCACGACCAATGGTAGTTGCACCGTAAAGCACAATGTGAGGCTTGCGGTCAAGCACGATTTGCGACACAGCCTGAGCGTACTGCTCCGAGAGGAAATCCTTGAGTTCGGGAGTGTCAACCACGATCACCTCGTCGGCACCGAACTCAATGAGTTCCTGAGCCTTATCTTTGATGCCACATCCCAAGAACATGGCCACCACTTTCTCTTCAAGCACATCGGCGAGGTCACGAGCCTTGCCCAAAAGTTCAAAAGCAACGGGCTGGATTACACCTTCGCGTTGTTCAGCAAAAACGAATACGTTCTTATAATCTTTCTTTTCCATAGCTTTTACTTTTAGATGATGTGTTTCTCTTTCAGTTTATTAACAATAAGCTCTACAGCCTCTTCGGGAGTAACCTCGTGAACCTCTCCAGGTTCCTTCATGGGCTTGGGGAATGACTTGAACACCTTGGTTGGCGAACCAGAAAGACCTAACTTGCCTTCCTCAACGTCAATTTTGTCGGCACCCCAAACCTCAACTTCCTTGTTGTAGGCTTCCATGATGCCGCTCACGCTCATATAGCGAGCGTCAAAAGCCGAAGCAAGCACGGTCAAGAGGCATTTACCCTCGGCCTCGAGCACTTGAACGCTGTCCTCATTCTCCTTGTGAACGAGCAAGTTGCCATTTTCGAGCAACTTGGCATCGGCAACATAAGTAATTTGTGGCAATCCTAAGTGCTCGGCAAGCTCGGGACCTACCTGTGCGGTATCACCGTCGATAGCCTGACGACCAGCTATGATGAGGTCGTAGTCGAGTGTGCGGCACAGCCCTGAGAGGGCGTAAGAGGTAGCCAAAGTGTCGGCACCTGCAAACTTGCGGTCACTCAGCAGGATGGCACGGTCGGCACCCATTGCGAGAGCCTCACGCAGCATCACATCGGCCTGGGGAGGACCCATCGAGATTACAGTCACATGAGCGCCGTGAGCGTCCTTGAGACGCAGAGCGAGTTCGAGACCGCCCTTGTCGTCGGGGTTCATAATGCTTGGCACTCCATCACGAATCAATGTTCCCTTTACAGGGTCAATCTTGATTTCGGTGGTATCGGGAACTTGTTTTACGCAAACTATAATATTCATATCTTGTGTCCTCCTTGATTATTTAAATAAATGACCGGCAATCACCATGCGCTGAACCTCAGATGTACCTTCGTAAATCTCGGTAATCTTGGCATCACGCATCATGCGCTCTACAGGATACTCACGAGTGTAGCCATAGCCGCCATGGAACTGAACGGCCTTGGTTGTTACTTCCATAGCAGTCTCGGCGGCAAAGAGCTTGGCCATAGCAGCATCGGCACTGTAAGGAATGCCATTGTCTTTCTTCCAAGCTGCGCTGCGAACGAGCAAGCGGGCAGCCTCAACCTTTGTCTTGAGGTCGGCCATCTGGAACTGGGTGTTCTGGAACTGGGCAATGGCGCGTCCAAACTGCTTGCGCTCCTTGGTGTAGCGCACAGTCTCGTCCATCGCGCCCTGAGCGATGCCCAACGCCTGCGAAGCGATACCTATGCGGCCGCCGTCAAGAGTCTTCATGGCAATGCTGAAGCCCTTGCCAAGTTGACCAAGCAGGTTCTCTTTGGGCACTTCGCAGTTCTCGAAAATAAGCTCACAGGTAGCACTACCGCGAATACCCATCTTCATTTCGGGCTTGCCGATAGAGAATCCAGGCATACCCTTCTCAACGATGAACGCCGAAATACCTCTTGTGCCCTTCGACTTGTCGGTCATCGCCATCACGATGAAAACATTAGCGTAAGAAGCGTTGGTGATGAAAATCTTGGTGCCATTAAGAATCCACTTGTCGCCAGCGTCAACAGCCATAGTCTGCTGCATGGCGGCATCAGTACCGGCATTAGGCTCGGTAAGACCGAAGGCGCCAATCCACTCGCCCGAAGCGAGCTTAGGCAAATATTTCATCTTCTGCTCCTCGGTGCCATTCTCCAAGATAGGAGCCATGCACAACGAAGTGTGAGCCGAGAGCACTACGCCAGTGGTGGCGCAAACCCTCGAAAGCTCCTCAACAGCCATGATATACATCTGCACAGTGCCGCCGGCACCGCCATATTCTTTGGGCACGGGAATTCCCATGATGCCCAGCTTACCCATCTTCTCTACTGTCTCGAGGGGGAAGCGTTCCTGCTCATCAACCTCGGCTGCCAGAGGCTTCACCTCTTTCTCGGCAAACTCGCGAATCATCTGCAGGAATAGTTGTTCTGTCTTTGAATAACTGAAATCCATATAGTTTTTAGTTATTAGTTTATTAGTTTTTATATTTAGCTAACAAGCAGACGAGAAACAAGTAAACAAGGCAATGGTAGAGGGCTGTAGGAACGAGGCGGGCCTCGTCCACTAAGCGGCAATTGCTGCTACCTTGTCAGCTCGTCAGCTTGTTCCTTGTCAGCTTCAATATTTGTAGAAGCCTTCACCGGTCTTGCGGCCGAGGAGACCAGCACGGACCATCTTCCTCAACAGTGGGTGAGGACGATACTTGGGATCACCAAACTCGTTGTAGAGCACCTCCATGATTGCGAGATTCACGTCGTTACCGATAAGGTCGGCGAGTGCCAATGGTCCCATTGGGTGATTAGCGCCAAGCATCATGCACTTGTCGATATCCTCGGCACTTGCGATGCCGTCGGCGAGAATGCCTACAGCCTCGTTGATCATCGGGATAAGAATGCGGTTAACGACAAAGCCAGGAGCCTCGTTCACGGGCACTGGAGTCTTGCCAATCTCGGTGGTGAGGTCGATGATGCACTGGGCAGTCTCATCGCTTGTAAGCTGACCCTTGATTACCTCAACGAGCGCCATGCGGTCGGCTGGATTGAAGAAGTGGCAGCCAATGAACTGTGCGGGACGGCTGGTGCAAGCAGCAATCTCAGTAATCGACAGTGACGATGAGTTAGTGGCGAAAATAGTCTCGGGCTTGCAGATTTTGTCAAGCTCCATAAACACGTCCTTCTTCAACTGCATGTTCTCAACAGCGGCCTCAATTACGAGGTCGGCGTCGGCAAATGTAGCATAGTCGGTAGTAGTGATGATGTTTGCCAAGATAGCATCCATCTTCTCTTGAGTGATTTTTCCCTTCTCCACGAGTTTGTTGTACCCCTTGGAGATTGAAGCCATAGCCTTCTCAAGGCTGGCATCGGTGCGGCTCTTCATGACAACAGGCATCTTGGCGGCAAAAGCCTTAACAATACCCTTAGCCATTGTTCCGGTTCCTATTACACAAATTTTCATAGTGTTTTGTTATTTAATGATTATTGAATTTATTTTCCAGTAAATGTGGCTGGGCGTTTGTTCAGGAACGCGTCCATACCCTCTTTTTGGTCGGCAGTGGCGAAACACTTGCCAAAGAGTTTGCTCTCAAGCTCAAGAGCTTCGGGAGCGTTGAGGTCGTAGTTCTCATTGATGCTCAACTTGGCGAGACAGATAGCCACAGGAGCCATAGCCAGCATCTTCTGTGCCATAGCGATTGCCGCTGGCAAAAGTTCTACGGGCTCATGGATAGAGTTAACCAAACCTATGCGCAACGCCTCGTCGGCACGTATCACCTTGCCGGTGTAAATCATCTCCTTGGCATAGCCTTGACCAATGAGTTTGGGCAGGCGGTAGGTGCCAGAGAAGCCTGGGATGATACCCAAGCCAACCTCTGGTTGACCAAACTTAGCCTTTACTGATGCGATGCGGATGTCGCAAGCCATAGCGAGCTCACAGCCGCCACCCAGCGCAAAGCCGTTCACAGCAGCAATCACAGGAATGGGCAGTACCTCTATCTTGCGGAACACCGCAGCACCAAGTTTGCCAAATTCATATCCCTCTTGCTCGTCAAGATACGCCATCTCGCTGATATCGGCACCTGCGACAAACGACTTCTCGCCATCGCCAGTAATGATTAGCACGCGAGTAGCAGGGTCAATGCTGTCAACAAATTTGTCCAGCTCCGTCAATATTTTGGAGTTGAGTGCGTTAAGCGACTTGGGCGCCGAGATTTTCAGGATGGTGATGCCACCATCTATGTTCTCAATCTTCAGGAAGTTGTAATCCATAATAATGTTAAGTGTTATGTGTCAAGCGTTAAGTGTTCACAAACTTCAATTTATCTAAGAAAAATATACTTAAAACTTAACACTTACAACTTAAAATTTAATTAAACATCCATTGGTTTGAGGTTTGGATCGATGATAAGAGTGGCGCCAGTTGCCTCCTGTACTTGCTCAACGGTAAATTCAGGATGCAGCTCACGCAGCACAATGCCCTCGGGAGTGATGTCCATAACACCCATCTCGGTGATAATCATGTTAACCTGACCAGCGGCAGTAAGTGGCAGTGTGCACTCTTTCAAAATCTTGTGGTTACCCTTCTGAGTGTGCTCCATAGTGAGAATCACACGCTTTGCGCCTACCACAAGGTCCATAGCGCCACCCATGCCGGGAGCCATCTTGCCAGGAATAATCCAGTTGGCAAGGTTGCCCTTTTCGTCAACCTGCAATGCGCCGAGGAATGACACGTTAACGTGTCCGCCACGGATGATTGCAAACGAAGTAGCCGAGTCAAATGTGCAAGCGCCTGGTTCCAAAGTGATGAAACCGCCACCAGCGTTAATCAAGTTCTTGTCCTCCTCTCCTTCGGCAGGTGTTGGGCCCATGCCCATAGCGCCGTTCTCGGTTTGAAGGGTCACCTCCACACCTTCGGGAAGATAGTTAGGAATCAATGTTGGGATACCAATACCCAAATTCACTACGTCACCGTCGTGCAACTCCTTGGCGGCACGCTTAGCGATGACCTCTCTCATTTGATACTTATCCATAGTTAATTACGGTTTATGATATTAATAATATTTTGTTATTTATTTCTTAGTTGACTAGTCGTGAACTGTGAACTCTGAACTGTGAACTATTATTTCATTCCGCGCTTCACCATTTCTTGCACGACAAACGAAGCCACGTCGTCGGCGTATGTATTCATGCCGAAGCCGGCGTCAAAGCCAAGCTCCTTGGCGAGCTCGTGAGTGATACGCGCGCCACCGCAGCAGCAAATCATCTTGTCGCGCAAGCCCTCGGCCTCCATGAGCTCGATGAAGTTGGTCATGTTATGGATGTGCACGTCTTTCTGAGTCACCGTCTGAGACACGAGCAGTGCGTCGGCATGAAGCTCTATACCACGGGCGATGAATTCCTCATTAGGAACCTGAGAGCCTAAGTTATAGGCCTCAATCATATCATAACGCTCTAGTCCGTAATGCCCGGCATAGCCTTTCATATTCATGATTGCATCGATGCCCACGGTGTGCGCATCGGTGCCTGTTGAGGCTCCCACAATCACAATCTTGCGACCGATGTTCTCCTTGATGTACTCATCGGTCTCATACATGTCCATTGTGTTAGACTCAACTTTGGGGACATAGATATTGGTGTAATCCACTGTGTGAGTGCAACTACCGTAGCAGTTGAAGAAGGTAAAACCAGGGGTGAGTTCCTGATAGAACACCACGCTGGGGTTCTCAAGGCCCATCTTGCGCAACATCTGTTTGGCGGCTTCCACAGCCTCGGCACCACATGGCACTGGCAGGGTGAAACTCAGCTGCACCTTACCATCGTTCATAGTGTCGCCATAAGGTTTTATCTTCGATAAGTCTAAGGTTTTGTCAAAATCCTTAGCTTCCATTGAATATAGTCCTTCGCTCATATCTTGTGTCTCCTATATTTTAACGTTTGCCTTTCATCAGTTCAATAAACGGGTTTAGATAGTTGGCGCCCTTCATAGTCACGCCAGCAAGGCCCTTGCCACCATTCTTGGGACGCTTCACGTCGCCAAAGATACCTTTCTCCAGAGCTGTGAACAAGCCCTCCTTAGTAATGTCCTCGAGCAACTTGATAGTGTTGCCCAGCACTTCCTTCACACGATTACGGCAGATGCCACCCTCACGGAACTCCATCTCCTCGCCTATGCTGCGCATATTGTTGAAGATGTACTTGGCATTCTCAATCGAAAGATAGCGGTCGCTCATGAATGGGGTGTGAATGGCCTCGGTGGGCATACCCAACAGTTGAATTCCCTGATGAGTCCAGATGCCAATCATGTTAAACAGCGCATCCTGGATGTGACCACGGAAGATGTTACCAGTCATGAATTTAGTGGGAGGCATATACTTGAGTGTAGCCTTAGGGAAGATTTCGCGGGTCATCTGTGCCTGAGCCAGCTCCAGCAGGAAGCCGTTCTCAAGCATGGGATCCATCTCGAAGGCGTGACCCAGACCCATCTGCTCCTCGGGCAGGCCAGCCATGAGAGCGAGTTGCTCGTTGATGAGGTCGCTGGCAAGCACGGTGTGTGCTGCCTCAACAGCGTCGGCAGTGGTTAGGTAGTTATCCTCACCAGTGTTGATAATCACACCTGCAAAACCGTTGATAATACGGCTCATATACTGGTCAATGAGTGTGCGCTGCATATTGATGTCGCGGAACAAGATTCCATAAAGTGCGTCGTTGAGCATCACGTCAAGACCCTCAAAAGCACCCATAATGGCTATCTCGGGCATACACAAACCTGAGCAGTAGTTACAAAGGCGAATATAGCGTCCCTGCTCCTCCCCTACTTCATCAAGTGCCTTGCGCATGATGCGGAAGTTCTCTTGAGTTGCAAAGGTACCGCCAAAACCCTCGGTGGTTGCACCATAAGGCACATAGTCAAGCAGACTCTGACCAGTGGTGCGAATCACAGCAATGATATCGGCACCCTGACGGGCCCCAGCTTGTGCCTGAACCACATCTTCATATATATTGCCAGTTGCAACAATTATGTAAAGATAAGGCTTGGGACCCTCGCCAATGGTCTCGAGATAATGCTCACGGCGGGCGCGGCGGGCGCGAATACGTGCCATACTCTCGTCAATGACAGGTTGAAGCACATCTGCAATCGCCTTGGGGTCGGTGGTCACCACCTTGGTGATGTCAAGCTCATCCTTTGCCACTTTCTCAGCAATCTGCTGTGGTTTAAGACCAGTCTGAATCATGGCATTGGCGATGAAGAACAGTGCGCCTTCTCCTAACACACCCTTGTCCTTGAGCGCCTCGACCACCACATTGGGCAACGGCACATCGTTGTCGTCAACGCCATCAATGCCCATCAGTCGGCATAGGGTGCGCTCAACGGCAACAGTGGTATATTGCTCCACAAAGGTCTGCACGTCTTGCGCGATGCCTTTGGCCAAACCTCTGGCATATTCCACCTTTTCGAAATCTAATCCTAATTTACTTTTCTGCATATTACATTATTTATATAGTACTTATTCTGATTTTTCAAGTTCGTGTCTAGCCAAGTCAATCCACTCTGGATCAATGCCGAGACTCTGGGCTATGTTGAGTGCCTCATGTGGCACATCACCGCCATCAACCTCCACGAGCGAGTAGTTCATCAAGCCGTTGTCAAAGCCTTTCACCCGCAGGCAGTGGGCTGAGCCAGGCTCTATATCGTAGTGCGTTGTCATGACGAGACTCATCTGCTTGGTGGCAAGCACCTTGAGCAAAGCCTGCACCAATGCCGTACCCTCGGTGGGGTTGGTGGTGCGGGCTGGCTCGTCAATCAACGCCAATAATCTTCTTTTTTCGCGTGATGCCTTGATAACGGCATCGATGTTCTTCATCTCGGCGGCAAACGAGGAAAGTCCTTTCTCTATCGACTGCTCGTCACCGATACAGAACATTATTTCATCTTTTATTGCTATGCAAGCTTCGCTTGCGGGAATTCCGAAGCCGAACTGGAACAAATACTGGCAAAGCGTGAGGGTTTTGAGCACCACGGTCTTGCCGCCCATATTGGCTCCAGTGATAAGGGTTGGCCTATAGGCAAAGGAGATATTCACTGGCTGAAATTGCTTGCCGGCACGACCGAGAGCGTCCTTCACCTGAGGGTGGAACAATGCCGAGTAATGGCTTGTGCCATCTACTGAAATCTCCGGAAAGCACAGTTTTTGTTCCACAATCTGTCTTGCTTTAGCAACACCGATATCAACCTTTGCAAGTGCAACCAAAGCGCACTCAATGTCATCGACATTAGAATGTAGTTGGCGAGTGAGGTCTTGTCTCACGCCTTCCTCTATTTCGGCAGCCTCAATAAGCAACTCGTCCTGCTGCTCGGGATTCTTGCGCATTTGTATGCGCAAATCCTTTAGTTGCTCGCAATAGGAATCATAAATATAAAACGAGGCTATCTTCATCCCATCAGGGTCGAGGATAGTTATCACCTCATCGAGGGACGGAATATCCACCACTTTGTCAAGATTATGCTCCTTGAGCAACTTTACCACCTCGGTGGAGAGAATGGCTAAGTGCTTCACTTCAAAGAGTTCAATGTCATCAAGTGTTGACGATTGACGAAGGTTCTTGATGGTAGTGCGTATGTCCTTCACACCCTGAAGTCTGAAGAGCAGCGTATTAAGGAACGAAGGCTCAATACTGTGTACAAAATCGACAAAATGTCGCAAAACGTCATAAGTCGTTGTGATTTCTTGCTCGATAGTCATCATTTCACTATCGAGAAGCCAACGGCGAGCGAACCCCGACTGCAGGTCAAGTCCATCGACCATGAAACGCAGTCCGCAAGGGGATTCTATGACGTTCTTTAATTGCATTAGTTCTTTAATAAATCATAAACAGGCAGGTTTATAGCCTGTGAAAGTTTGTCGCACAACACCTCAGAGTCAAGCACATATCCACTTGGCGAGGTGGGATTGACGGTAACGGCAATGAGTTTGCTCTTTTGCAGCACCTTTATAATGCCACCGTTTTTCTCAAAGAGCCTTAATTGTTGTGGCGAAACAAATATCTTAGTGAAATCGCGAACCACAAGTTCAACATTCTTGAGACTCTTGTTCTTGCGCACTTTCTCAAGAAACGAATCGACAAGCGCACCTGCGACATAAATCGTGGAACAGCGTTCCATGCCATGAAACTGCACCTGCTGCGAGAGCGAGGTTACAGCTTCCATTTCATGCAGTTCTCCGTCGGTGTCTATCCACCACATACCCTTGTCAAGAGGTGAGAGAAGCTTCATGTTGCGTTCATTAGTCACACCAATATTTATAAGGTCAACAATAAAGGCAGTGTGTTGAATCAACTGACTCATGTTAATCGAGTAGGCAGCCCCGGTAGCAAGTATCATCGACTGGCTAACAGCCGGTGAAGCGAGGCTCAACCTTGACAAAGCACCATCAATGATTGCCAGGTCGATATTGTGGCGGCGAACATCGCGCATCCAGCGTTGCAGTCCTGAGGTTGACGAGGGGCCTGAGAGCAAAATCTTGCCTTGAGTCAACGCTCTCGCTGTCACCACACGCCCTAAACTGGTGCTCTCGTCGCTCACGTCAATGAGTTCCGATACAAGCCGACGCTGGCGATAGTGTGCCTCGCTGGTGCCGAAACACATGCCTTCGCGCAGCACTATCTCGGGTTTCTGCGTGCGAGTAACCTGATCGGTGGTCTCTCCATCAATGCCTATCGAAGTAACTGCCACCCGCTTCTGCTCCAATGGCAACCTCGCAAGAACATACTTTAAGCACTCTGTCTTGCCGGTGTTCTTTTGCAGCCCAACTATCGAGAGGCTGTCATAATTCAATATGTCATTGATGAAGGACAACGCAAGCATACTTATCCGTTTCAGGATGGTGACGGTGATTGGCCATCACCACCGCTGAACGGAACACTAAATACTAACCATTTCGTTTCTCGTTGCGCTCGTGACGCTTCAGGGCCTTTGGCTCGATGTTCATGCGCTCGCCCTCGAGCAGGGAGATAACACCGTCAACTGCCTTGTCGGCAGGAACCTCTGCCTTCTTGCGGGCAGCCTGACACTCGGGACAGTTGCACTCGCTGTGATACTCAGTGGGCTCTGTGTAGGTGGTGATAACACCCTCAAAGTTGCGGAGAACCACCTTGCCAGGAGCCTGAGAAATCACATACTGAGGCATAACGGGAGTCTTGCCGCCGCCACCGGGAGCGTCAACCACAAAGGTAGGAACGCAATAGCCCGAAGTGTGGCCACGCAAGCCCTCGATAATCTCTATACCCTTTGATACGGGAGTGCGGAAATGCTCCAATCCCATCGACAAGTCGCACTGATAGATGTAGTAAGGACGCACGCGAATCTTCACAAGTCCTTGCACCAAGTGCTTCATCACATGAACGCAGTCGTTGATGCCTCGAAGCAGCACACTCTGGTTGCCCAAAGGCACACCGGCGTTGGCTAGCATCTCGCAAGCGCGGGTCGATTCGGCTGTAATCTCGTTAGGATGGTTGAAGTGTGTGTTGAGCCAAATGGGATGATACTTCTTGAGCATCTCGCACAATTCGGGAGTGATGCGCTGTGGACATACCACTGGAGTGCGGGTGCCAAGGCGAACTATCTCCACATGTGGTATGGCACGCAGGCGTGAGATTATATACTCAAGTTTCTTGTCGGCTACCATCAGAGCGTCGCCACCTGAGAGCAGCACGTCGCGAACTGTCTCGGTCTTCTCGATGTACTCAAGTGCCTTCTCGATGCGGTCGTTGCCACACTCGGCGTCGGTCTGACCGGCAAAACGGCGACGAGTGCAGTGGCGGCAGTACATAGAGCACATATCGGTGATGAGGAACAGCACACGGTCGGGATAACGATGTGTCAAGCCAGGCGTTGGCGAATCCTCGTCCTCATGCAATGGGTCGAGAAGGTCGGCTGCTGCCTGATGGGTTTCAAGACCAGTAGGAATGCACTGCTTGCGCACTGGGTCATTTGGATCATCAGGATTGATGAGACTCAGGTAATAAGGAGTGATTGCCATACGCAGAGTAGAGAGTGTCTTTTTCACGCCCTCTTCCTCTTCGGCGGTGAGGCTGATATATTTCTTCAGGTCCTCGAGAGTCTCAATGCGGTTTTTAACCTGCCATTTCCAATCGTTCCACTGCTCGTCGGTAACATCGGGAAAGAGTTGTTTTCTTCTTGATTCTGCCATGATAAATTTCATGTATTATTAAGCCATAGAGGCGCATATTAACACGCCTCTATAGCATTTAAACCTAATTAAGCGTAAAGTTCCTCAAAAATCTTGCGTAGCTCAGGGCACTCACGCAGCTCTTGCAGAGTAAACTCGGCGTGGCCCTTTGTGTAGCCGTTACCAATAATCATATTGGTGTCGGCACCAATACCCTCAGCACCAAGAGCAGCCTTGGTAAAGCTAGTTGCCATCGAGAAGAAGTAAACAACTCCGTCATCGCGGGTGCAGAGTACAGCTGTCATTTCGCAGTCGGGAACATTAACGCAATTGATGGTAACATCGGCCATCTTGCCGTCGGTGAGCTTGCTCACGAGTTCATAAACCTGAACGGGAGTCATGCCGGCTACGCTCTCTACCACGTCGCAGAAGCCTAAGTCTTTGATGCGCTTGGTCGATTTGGGGCTGTTAGCAAGACCAATCACCTTACCGGTAACACCCACGCGCTTCTTAGCCTCATAGCAGCACAGCATACCGCTCTTGCCACCAGCACCGAGAACAACTACGTTCTGGCCATACTGGCACAACTTGGCTGTCTGTGCAGGAGCACCAGCCACATCGAGTGCGCTCAATGCGAGCTTTTCGGGCATGTCATCGGGAATTTTGGCATAGATACCGCTCTCGAAGAGGATAGCCTTACCCTTGATGTCAACTTGGTCAACGTCGGCCTTGATGTTGAGAATCTCGTCAATGCGCAATGGAGTAAGCGACAGCGACACGAGAGTGGCGATGCGGTCGCCCTCTTTCAGGTCGATTTTGTCCTTCAAAGCGTCACCAATCTTCTCTACAGTACCCAGAAGCATACCACCCGAACCGGTGCGGCGGTTGCGGTGCTTGCCCTGAAGTTCCACATTGAGGAACATCTCTTTCTTGATTTCTTCCATTACCTCGGCCTCATCGTCGGGATTCTTGGCCTGGCTCTTGGCATAGTTGTGGATATCGGTAAACGAAGCCGAGTCGATATTAAGAGTTTGAACGTCGATGAGAATCTCATTGTCATAAATCTCATCCATATTATTGTCAAGCTTGTTGGCTGGTTGTGGCAGTACGCCCACTGGCTCAATTACTCGGTGTGTACCGAATCTATTTCCATGTTTCTGCATTGTCTTTAGTTTAGTTTAATGTTTATACTCTTTTTATTTTAATTTGCTATAGTGTTGAGGCTTGTAACTATTCAGCGATCTTGCTTTAGACCCACATTATCATCAAACAAACTCAACAAAGAGGAACAAACTCAACAAAATTATTATTGTGATTTTTTCTTGTTGTTTTTGTCAGATTTTGTTCTTTTTGTTTGAAAATGGTGACATAGCTGAATAGTCACTGATATTTATTTTCGTGGTGGGAGGCCTAAGATTTCACGGGCATCGTCGCTGGTGGCGATGGGACGGCCAAGCTCACGAGCGATGCGAGCCACCTTCTCCACGAGTTCGCCGTTCGATTTGGCAAGAACGCCTTTCTCAAGGTAGAGATTGTCCTCAAAGCCCACGCGCACGTTACCACCCATAGCGATGGCAGCGGCAGCCATTGGGAAAGCGTGACGGCCAACGCCAGTAACTGTCCAAGTGGAGCCGGCGGGGATTCCGTTCACAAGCCAGCACAGGTTGGCGACAGTGGCTGGAGTGCAGCCAGGCACGCCAAGCACGAAGTTGAACTGCATGGGTGCACCGGGAGCCTCACCCTTCTTCGCCATCTTGAGGATGGTGTCGAGGTGACCCATCTCAAAGCACTCATACTCGGGCTTGATGCCACGCTCCATCATGCGCTTGCCAAAGGCACGCATAGTGGGCATAGTATTGTCGAAAATCTCGTCGCCGAAGTTGCAGGTTCCGCAGTCGAGGGTTGCCATCTCTGGGAGTGGAGTGGTGTCGGTCGATTGCAGACGCTCGTCGGGAGTCATGCCAACAGCACCACCGGTTGATGGAATCAAAATCACATCGGGGCAAACCTTCAAGATAGCCTCCTCGCACTCCTGGAAGCGGGCACGGTCCTGAGTGGGCGTGCCGTCGTCCCAGCGCACATGTAGGTGAACAATCGCAGCACCGGCATCAACGGCCGATTTTGCTTCACGAACTATCTCCTCAACGGTATAAGGAACATTAGGATTCTGTTCCTTAGTAACCTCGGCACCGCATATCGCGGCAGTAATTATCAGTTTATCCATTTGATATTTGTTAGTTTTTTGTAGGGACGAGGCCTGCCTCGTCCGCCTCGTTATCCTTTTCTCTGGCAATCTTTTGGGGTCACACAAGTTCCGCTGGCGCGGCACACCACGATTGGCTCATCGAGTTCGTCGGCTGCCGATGGCGAGATGTCGGGGCGTGAAATCGCCACCTTGCGGGCTTCAAACTGCATGTGACGCGAGGTGTTGCCTTCCTTGTCTATCCAGCCCTCAGCCTCGATGAAGTCGCCGGCATACACCGGTGCGAGGAAGTCGATGCTGTCGTAGGCGCGGAACAGGCCCTCATCGCCGTCACGCATAATCAGGAGTTCGGTAGCCACATCACCAAAAAGGTGAACCATATGGGCACCGTCAACCAGGTTGCCGCCATAGTGGGCATCCTTTGCGCTCATGCGCAGTCTAATCTTTGTTCTGTACTCCATAACGCCGATTTATTTCTCAACATAGATGCCGTCAACATAGATTCCTGAAGCGTGAACGTGCTCTGGCTTGATTTCGCCAACTTTCACTAGTTTCTCTGCTTCAACAACAACATAGTCGGCAGCAGTTGCCATCAAGGGGTTGAAGTTGTTGGTAGTTCCCAAGAATACCATGTTTCCAAACTCGTCAACGATATTGGCACGCAAGAAAGCGATGTCGGCCTTCAGTGGCTTCTCAAGCAGATAGTCCTTGCCGTCAACGGTAACAACGTCCTTGCCGTCGGCCATGATGGTGCCCATGCCGGTGGGGGTCAACACGCCACCCAGACCAGCACCTGCTGCACGGATGCGCTCAGCAAGTGTTCCTTGGGGCACATACTCCACGATGAGAGTGCCTTCATTCTTCTGCAACGCGGTCTGCTTGTTGGTACCGGTGTGCGAAACGATAGCTTTCTTCACTTGATGGTTAGTCACTAACTTGCCGTGAGCCACCTCGTCATAGGCGGTGTCGTTGGCAATGATTGTTAAGTCCTTGACACCCTTCTCTACGATGGCGTCGATAATTTGTGTGGCACTACCCACACCGAGGAAGCCGCCGAACATGATGGTCATTCCATCTTGTACCTTCTCGACAGCTTGCTCAAGAGTGATTTGTTTGTTCATAATAGTTGTTTATGTTTCAGATATTTTTTTGTTTATGTTTTATAGTCTATTTTAGACTGCAAATATAGTGATTTTTCCCCAATTAACAGCCTATTTCCACACTTTTTTTATCCACATTTTACCCTTCAATCTATAACCACAATAATAACAGAGGGTTGCAACAGAAAAAATAACATTTCCACCGAAAGCGTTGAGAAAACTCAAGCCTTCTCTCGTTAAATCGCATTTTTCTCCCAGCAGGCTCTATTTCTTGATAAATCAGGCTACACTCAGAAATAAACATGAAAAATTTCCTTTTTCATTTTGTATTTCTCTCGGCTTGCACTAATTTTGCCGAAAATTTCTAAGAATCCTATTTATGAATATAGTAAAACGCGCCATTTTTGGAGGCATATATGTGGCACTGATTGTTGCGTCGCTGCTGTTATGGGACACTTGTAAATGCTTATTCCTAGTCTTGTTTCTGTTGTTCATCATTTTAGGCATGAACGAGGCATCAAAACTGCTGAATCATAAAGGCAAGCCAGTTCCAATTCTAATCAAGGCCATTGACGCATTTGGAGGTTTTGGGCTGTTCCTTTCTTTTTTTGGATATTACAACTTGTATTCTCACGAAGTAGTAATATTATTTGTGATAGCTGCCTATCTGCTGGTGCGATTTACCGCACAGCTCTATATGCCTTCACGCAACGCTGTTGCCGACGTGCAGCAATCGTTGGGATCACTGCTTTATGTGGCATTTCCCATTGCTCTTCTCAATACTATCGCAAGTGATTTCTCACCTCGCATTGTGCTGGCAATGTTTGTCTTTATTTGGCTCAACGACACAGGAGCTTTCCTTGTGGGATGCGCCATAGGCAAGCACCGACTCTTTGAGCGCATCAGCCCCAAGAAATCGTGGGAGGGCGTGTTTGGCGGTGCAGCCTTTGTGATTGCCGCTTCTATAGCATTTGCTTGTATTCCTTATCTGAAAGAGGTGTTCAATCCCATCAATTTGGGCGTGGCGACATGGATTGCATTGGGAGTGGTCACTGTGGTGGCTTCTACGCTTGGCGATCTCTTTGAGTCGCTGCTTAAGCGCACCGCCGGTGTCAAGGATTCAGGCAATGTCATCCCTGGTCACGGTGGTATGCTCGACCGCATCGACAGTCTGCTATTTGTCACACTTGCCACTGTAATTACCCTGCAAATTGCAGATATTATACAATAGTTTTTAGTTGTGAGTTATCTGTTTCCAACATCAAACGATAAACGACAACCTGCATTTATGCAATCAACCAGATATTTGATATTATCATTTTTAGTGTGCTTGCTAGCTGCTGCTTGTCACAACAAAGATGGCGAAGCGAGCAAACCAGTGGTCACCGACTCCATGCCAACTATCGCTGTCGAGAACAATCTTCCTGACACGCTGGTGGTGGGGACAATCTACAGTCCAACTAGTTTCTTTATCCTCAAGGGCGACACGCTAGGCTATGATTACGAGCGCATCTGCGCCTTTGCCCGCGACAATAATATAGCCATCAGATTCCACGTCGCACCAAGCATGAAGGAACTTATCTCCCTGATTGAGAACAACAAGGTGCATGTCGCCGCCTACGATATTCCCATGACTGCCGAATACAAAGAGCACGTGATACACTGCGGAGAGCAGAATATTACCTACCAGGTGCTTGTGCAGCGTGCCACAAAAGACACTCTCACCGATGTCACCCAACTCGTGGGCAAGGAAGTATATGTCATTCATGGATCAAGTTATGAGGCTCGACTTAAAAACCTCGACAACGAATTAGGAGGAGGCATCAAAATACACGCCATCGACAACGACTCGCTAATCAGCGAAGACCTTATCGACATGGTGGCTAGCGGACGACTGCCCTACACTGTGGCACAGAGCGACATCGCACAAATCAACAAGACCTATAACGACAGTATCAGCATTAGCCTGAAGATAGGATTCCCACAACGCTCATCATGGGCCACAGGCAAAGACCGGCAGTGGCTTGCCAATGCCATCAACACTTGGGCGAGCAACAACTCTACTATCACCAATGCCCACACCATTAAGCAGCGTTATTTCGAGATGAACAAGCATCACATCGACTCAGTGCGGGCGATGAACGACTCGGTGAACAATATCATCGAGCAAGCTAAGACTGAGACAGGCGAAATCGACTACTCAAAGATTTACAAGCGCAGTGATGGCGACATTTCAGGATATGACCGACTCTTCAAGAAATATGCAGCAACAGCGGGTGTCGAGTGGACAGTACTGGCTGCTATAGCATATGTGGAGTCGGACTTCAACCCTAACGCAGTTTCTTGGGCGGGGGCTGTGGGACTGATGCAGGTGATGCCTAGCACTGCTAAAAACTACGGATTCTCAGAGGCCGACCTCCGAGACCCAGAAAAGAGCGTTTATGTCGCCAGCCTCATCATCTCCAAAACCGACAAATTCCTGCAAAGCTACATCTCCAACCGAGCCGAGCGACTGAGGTTCAATCTCGGTGCTTACAATGCTGGCGTGGGGCACATCACCGATGCAATGAAACTGGCTCAGAAGTACAACAAAAATCCCCATGTCTGGTATTCCAACGTAGAGGCTGCCGTGCTGTGGAAGACTCACCCCGAGTTCTACAACGACCCCGTGTGCAGTTACGGCTACTGCCGAGGAACAGAGACGGTCAACTATGTGCGACAAGTCGAGAATGCCTACCGAGTGTTCCGAAACCACGTCAACAAGAAAAAATAACACAAAGGACGAGGCAGACCTCGTCCCTACTGAAAACTCAAAACTCAAAACTGAAAAAACTATGGCTACACCTCACATCAATGCCCGCGAAGGCGATTTCGCAAAAACTATCCTTATGCCCGGCGACCCATTACGTGCGCAGTTTATCGCCGAGATTTTCATCGACAACCCTCAACTTGTCACTTCAGTAAGAAACGTGCTGGGATTCACAGGAACCTATAAGGGCGAACCCATCTCGGTGATGGCCAGCGGTATGGGAATGCCCAGCATAGGCATCTACAGCTATGAGCTTTTCCAATTTTATGGCGTGGAGAACATCATCCGCATCGGCTCTGCAGGCAGCTACACCGAGAAACTTAAAGTTAAGGACGTGGTGCTTGCCAACTCGGCCTACAGCACATCGTCCTACGCGCAAGTTCACAACGGCGAGACGAGCCACGAACTCCTCCCAAGCCAGCACATTAACGATATAATCCTGGCCAAGGCCAAGGAGCTTGACATCAAATGCACGCCCTGCAAGGTATATTCCAGTGACGTGTTCTACGGAGGCCCCAACAGCGAGCCCTGGCAACAGTTGCGGGAGCGCACCGGGGTAGATTGCGTGGAGATGGAAAGCTTCGCTCTTTTCCAAAATGCGCGAGTAATGGGCAAAAACGCCGCTTGTCTGCTCACCATCAGCGACTCGTTGGTGGAGTTCACCGCCATGAGTGCCGAAGAGCGCCAGACCAGCTTCCGCACTATGATGCATTTGGCATTAGAGTCGGCAATAGCACTTTGATCTTTATGGGAACAAGAGGACAAGGGAACAAGAGGACAAGGCTGTGAAAAAGCGAAGCTAGCAGTCTAGGCAATGCAAGAGATTTCTTGGTATTGTTCCGTATTGCGCCGTACCCACGGCGTTCAATCCAGCATAGCCGCAATAAACTCTGAACTCAAAACTCTGAACTATGAACTATTGATCCGCCAGCAGATACACATCATAGATCTCGCCTGGCTCCAACACGTGGGAATAGCCTAACTGCTCTATTTGGCTAAGGCTCTCAAGCTCGCATTTCTTCACATAGACGAAATGCGGGCGATTTTTCTTAATATCCTCGTATTGTGCCTCGACCATCGCTTCTGTTGCGCCAAACTGCTTGGCAAAATACTTGCATCCAGGCAGTCCACCAGTCTCGTCGGCAACATTTATCACATTATTGCAGTTGAAGAACACGATGTGTGGCTCATTCACCTTTCTAATTACATCGACATGACGGTAATATTCTGCACGCTTCATTTCAAACTCTCGATCAAATTCATGTTCCACTGGTTTGAAAGTGGGTAATTGCCTGGCTTTATAATACGAGAGACCTCCTAATGACACTATTGAAAAAACCACGACAGCGGCTATAGCACGCTTAGAGAGCAAGAACCGCTCGCCACACTTGGCAAGTGCTATCAGGCCAAACAAACCAAATATCATACAGCTGCAGTAATAATATACCCACTCGGCATTCTGCACCGTGATAAGCAGGAACCAGTAGAATGCAGCTATGGGCATCCATGCATACTTCTTCATCATCAAGAAAACTGTGCCTGTACTTAGGGTCATAGCAACAATCAGTCTCGATAAAAATCCACCACTCAGCAACCATTTTATCACGTTCAGTCGTGGAGGATGCGACGAGATACTCGAAGTGACAAGAAAGTATTCTTTTAAAAAGTCATCAAGATTGCCCAAGAAAGCAAACATTACAACAAATGGCATACACACCGCTAGCATTCCCGCCAACAAACGCCACACGACAGCTTTGACTTTAACTGCATCTGAGCGCCATGCAAGAACCACAAGCATTATGGCATAGAATAGTATCATCGCCGCTACTGTGAATTTTATCATCAGTGTGGCACCAATCGACACACCTATCAGCCATGCCGCACGCTTGAAACGGAGTGACGCTTGTTCACCATAAGCCAAACGGCATATTGCCCACAGGCTCAAAGCGATAAATGGTTGGCAGAAGTCTTCACTTTTAGTCTCGTAATGTATGAAATTATTGAAATACACCGCCAGCATGAACAACGACACCGCCAGCGACAGCCAATCGTTCTTGAGAAAGATGCGGGCGGTGCGATAGTTGATCAAAGTAGTGAAGATATAGGCGATGCACGTGAGCAACCACACTCCAACATAATTATAGTGGCTAAACAGGTATCCTATGCCATAGATGAGCCACAGAAGTGGACCTTTAGAATCACTGAAATCAACGTAGGGCACCATGCCGTTCATCCACGCCTTGCCCGCCGTGAAGAACCACGACGAGTCAATCCTACCCCACACCTCATAACACGGAGAATCTATCGAGAGCATCAGCAGCATAATCGGCACTGTCACAACGGTGATAGTCACCACGATAAATGATGACAGCGACACATTGTGAAGTCGATTGCTGGTGGTCATCGTGAGGCGCGGCGATACAGGAATATAGCAATAATGGTATATACGATATTAGGAATCCACATCGCCAAACGAGGCGAAGTGTAGCCACTGAGGGCAAAGGTCTGGGTAACAGTCATAAACAGAATATAAGAAAAACTCAGCACTAGACCAATTCCTATGTTCACACCCATGCCTCCTCGCACCTTGCGGGATGAAAGCGACAGACCAATCACCGTGAGAATAAATGCCGCGGCAGTCATTGCGAATCGCTTCTCATATTCCAACTCAAACTGCTGGAGGTTAGCCACTCCCCTCGCCTTCTGTTTGTTGATATAGTGCCGCAATTCAGGCGAAGTGAGCATCTCCTGGTCATTCTTTGAAATCAAGAAGTCACGCGGCTCCACATCAAGCATAGTGTCGATTGATGTGCCACGGCGCAGAGTCTCTTTAAGTCCGTCGAATTTCCTGATACTGTAATCATTGAGTTTCCATCTGCCTAAAGTGTCATAAACCACATTATTGGCAGTTATGCGCGACACCAAGCGGTTGCCGTCAAACTGCTCCATTGAAAAGCGAAAACCCCGCTTGGTGGTGTTGTCATACCTTGACAGATAGGCCATCACTCCAGGTTTTACTTGAAGCTGAATGTTATCACCAAAATCCACGCGTTTATTTTTCACCCATCGGTTGGTATATTCTATTCGTTTGACATTGGCAGGTGGGATGACATAAAGCGCAAGCACAAGCGTGCCGGCAGCGATTAACGACGCGCTCACGAGGTAGGGAACCATCAGTCGCTTAAAACTGATGCCACTCGACATCATCGCAATAATCTCACTATGGTCGGCGAGTTTGGACGTGAAGAAGATTACCGTGATGAAAACGAACAGCGGTGCAAACTGGTTGGCAAAATAAGGCAAGAAGTTCAGGAAGTATTTAAACACCGTCTCCTTGAGCGGCGCGGTAAGCATCGCATCAAGTTTCTCGTTTATGTCAAACACAATTACGATTGCCAACAGCACCAAGATGGCAAAGAAGAACGTGCCTAAGAATTTCTTCATGATATAGGCATCGAAATGCTTAATCCATGGTTTGCGGGCTTTCTTCTTGGGAGTATCTTCGACTGGTGCTAAGGGCTTGGCATCCCATTCATCGGGTGCTATCTCATCGGCTGTCTCCTGAAGGTTCTCAGGGGCGATTTTAGGCACTTCCATCTGGGTAAAGTCGATATCGGAGCGCACACTCTGCCCGCTCTCGTTCATCAGCTCCCATTTGTCAGAATTCTGCAAAATGGTATCGCTGCCCTTCTTATTTCGCCTTATCAGCCCCATGTTTTTTTATTCTCTCTTATAGACATAAGAACATAAGTTCTATTTTCTTGTCCTCTCGTCATCTTTTTTAGACATAAGAACATAAGTTCATAATTATATTCTCTTGTCAGGTTGTCCTCTCGTCTTCTAAAAATCACAATCTTCGCGTAACCCTCTCCACCATTGCGGTCTTCCACGTTTTGAAATCGCCTGCGATGATGTGGCGGCGGGCCTCGCCCACCAGCCACAGGTAGAACGCCAAGTTATGGATGCTGGCAATCTGCATTGCAAGCAACTCGTTGGCGATGAACAGGTGGCGCACGTAGGCCTTGCTGTAGATGCGGTCAACTGCCGAGGCGCCGTCCTCTTGCAGCGGCGAGAAGTCGTCGGCCCATTTTTTGTTGCGCATATTCATAATGCCGTGCTGAGTGAACAGCATCCCGTTGCGGCCGTTGCGGGTAGGCATCACGCAGTCCATCATGTCCACGCCGCGGTCTATCGCCTCAAGGATATTGGCTGGGGTGCCAACTCCCATCAGGTAGCGCGGGCGGTCTTCGGGCAATATCTCGTTTACGACCTCAATCATGTCATACATCACCTCCACTGGTTCGCCCACTGCCAATCCTCCAATGGCATTGCCCTCAGCGCCGAGGTCGGCAACGTGCTTGGCGGCATCTTGACGCAGGTCGGTATAGGTACAACCCTGAACGATAGGAAAAAACGCCTGACTGTGGCCATAGCGAGGCTGGGTCTCTTTAAAATGCTTCCAACCGCGCTCTAACCAGTGCTGGGTGAGGCGCAGCGACTTCTCCGAATATTTGTAGTCGCTGGTGCCGGGCGGACACTCGTCAAGCGCCATCATAATGTCGCTGCCTATACTGCGCTGGATATCAACCACTTTCTCGGGAGTAAACAGGTGCTTAGAGCCGTCGATATGACTGCGGAAGGTCACGCCCTCCTCTTTCAACTTGCGGTTCTCGCTCAAAGAGAACACCTGAAAGCCACCGCTGTCGGTAAGGATGGGACGGTCCCAACTGTTGAACTTGTGTAAGCCGCCCACCTGCTCAATGATATCCATGCCAGGACGCAGATAGAGGTGATAGGTGTTGCCAAGAATAATCTGCGCCTTGATATCGTCACGCAACTCACTCATGTGAACCGCCTTAACGCTCCCCACAGTGCCCACTGGCATAAAGATAGGAGTCTCTATATCACCATGGTCGGTGCTTATCAAACCAGCACGCGCCTTAGTGTCTTTATTTGTCGCTACTACTTTGTAGTCCATATTATCTTAGTTCAGAGTTCAAAGTTTCTACAACGCACCCAAAACTTCGGCAAAGCCAAATAACTGTGCAAAATTAGTGCAAGTTGAGCGAACTGCCAAATTTATCAACTCATAAAACCACGAATTTACACTTATTATCACTAACACACCCACGCCAGTTTTATCTAGCACACTAATACATCTGAACCGTCAGACCAGCCACAAAACACCCAAAACAGTAGGTTGTTTGGTTAATAAAACTGAATTGTTAATAACTATTGTGCTTTTTGTTTGCGTATTGTTGTAAAAGTGAGTAATTTTGCAGCGAAAATAAAATCAATGACACGCGGAGAGTCTCACATTCAACTGAGATTCTTCGGTTTTTAATCTATGTTTTAACAATAAAATATTAAAATTACTTTACCATGGCTATTAGTTATATGACCAAGGCTGGTTATGACAAGAAGATGCAAGAACTTGCTCACTTAGAGAATGTTGAACGTCCCGCAGTAGTGCAGGCGATTGTTGAGGCACGCGAGAAAGGCGACCTCAGCGAGAACGCCGAGTATGATGCAGCACGTGAGCGTCAAGGCATGCTTGAGGCGAAGATTGCCGAGCTCAAGAGCCTAATCGCTGGCGCACGCATCATCGACGAGAGCAAAATCAGCACCGACGAAGTTCAGCTTCTCACCAAAGTCACTATAAAGAACCTAGGTAACAATATCAAGATGACCTATACTATCGTTACCGAGACCGAGTCCAACCTCAAAGAGGGCAAAATCTCCATCACTACCCCTATCGCCAAAGGCCTCGTGGGCCACAAAGTGGGCGACGTGGTAGAAATCCAAGCCCCCGCCGGTATGATGAAATTCGAGATCCTCGACATCGCAGTATAAAGCGCTCCGCGCAGTTCAGAGGTTAGTGTTTAGATATTTTCAAGAACCAATTATTTGAACTAAAACTCTTAACTGAAAAATATTAACTCTGGACTGTCAACTGTGAACTGTGAACTATGAACTGTGAACTATGAACTCTTAACTCTGAACTATAAATTATGGCTTCTATATTCAGCAGAATCGTTGCTGGCGAGATTCCCAGCTATAAGATTGCCGAGGATGAGAACTACTATGCATTCCTCGACATCAACCCCGTGGCACCTGGCCACACACTCGTGATTCCCAAACACGAAGTAGATTACATCTTCGACCTCGACGACGAGGAGTATGCCGGACTCATGGCATTCGCCAAACGTGTGGCTGCCGCCATCAAGGAGGCTATGCCTTGCGTGAAAGTGGGCGTTACCGTGCTCGGCCTTGAAGTGCCCCACGCTCACGTGCACCTTGTGCCACTGCAGAAGGAGAGCGACATGAACTTCTTCCGCCAGAAACTCACCCTTTCCGCCGAAGAGATGCAGGACATCTGCAAAAAAATCAGCGAGAAGTTTCAATAAAATTCTCCACTAACGCTAAGAAAAAAGCGATTGTCATAGTTGACAGTCGCTTTTTTTTACAGCATCTTTTTATCTATTAGGAAAAAACTGACAACTGATAACTTATAACTGAAAACTTTTTTGTACCTTTGCACCCCAAAATCGGGAACCATGTGGATTTTGCTGGCAGTGATATCGTCGATTAGCCTAGGTTTCTTTGATATTTTCAAGAAGCTGTCGCTTGAGCGCAACAACGTGTATGTTGTGCTGTTTATCAACGTGCTGCTGTGTACGATACTGGTTAGCCCGCTTATGGTTCTGTCGTTCATGGGCAATGAGCACTGCGCACTCTCGGCACATGGGCACCTGCTGATTTTTATGAAGTCGGTGATAGTGACTCTGTCTTGGCTACTGGGCTTTATGTCAATAAAATACCTACCGTTAAGCATCAGCGGTTCTATTAATGCCGCCCGCCCTATCCTCGTACTGGTGGGTGCGATCGCCATATTTGGCGAGAGTCCCAACGCCATCCAGTGGATTGGTATCATTCTCGGTTTTGTGTCGCTGCTGTGGGTGGGATTCATTGGCCGCAAGGAGAAGACAGAGAAAGGCTTAGGCATCTGGATAGTGCTAGGCATCCTGTCGATAATGCTATGGGCAATGAGCGGCCTCTACGACAAGTGGCTCATTGGCAACGGCTATACCCCATTGGCTATTGAGGCGTGGTATCCTTTCTACCAGACGCTTATCATGGCAATGGTAGTGACGGTGATTCACAAAGGCAAGTTCAACCCCGACTCGTTCCACTGGAACAAGAACATCATCGTAATCTCCATCTTCATCGTCATTGCCGACTTAAGCTATTTCTTCAGCCTCTCCTATCCCGAGTCGCTGGTGTCGATAGCCTCAATGATACGCCGCGGCAGTGCCCTCGTGGCATTCTTCTACGGTGCCCTTGTTCTCAAAGAAAAGAACCTGCGACTCAAGATTATCGACCAGATAATCCTCATCGCAGGTATGACCTTGATTATAATAGGCAGCCTGTAATCAATGCACAATGCAGAATGCACAATGCAGAATTCCTAGCTATTCCTAAACACTCCTAGCTATTCCTAACCGGGATTTTATCCACTCTTTTCTGGTGGCGGCCGCCTTCAAATGGGGTTGAGAGGAATGTTTTTACCATCTCAAGAGCTTCTTCATTGGTGACAAAGCGTCCTGGCATGGCAAGGACGTTGGCGTCGTTGTGCTGGCGCGCTAAACGTGCCAGTTCGGGTAACCAGCAAAGAGCTGAGCGGATGCCCTGATGCTTGTTGAGGGTGATGTTGATGCCCTCGCCGCTACCGCACACGGCAATGCCCGGGTAGCACTCGCCACTCTCCACCGCCAGAGCGCAGGGGTGGGCGAAATCGGGATAGTCACAGCTATCCTCATTGTAGGTACCAAAGTCTTTGTACTCAATGTTGTTCTCTTTCAAGTAATTGATTACTGCTAGCTTGGTGGCAAATCCGGCATGGTCGCTGCACAGCGCCACGGGAATGCCTGGTTTTAAGATTGTTGTCATAATATTCTGTTTTATTAGTGAGTCATATATTTCATCAAATTTCTCTCTCAATGCAACGCTGTCGTGAAGCAGATTGCGAAAATCCTGCAGGCGCTTGGCGTTAGCTGACTCGGGAATCCACAACTTCAAGTAACCTCCCTCGTCATATTTCTCTGCCATGTGCTCGAGCAGACGCTTGTAGTTCTCTTCTTTGTCAAGAAAAGGATAGTGCTTGAACGAGAACTGGATGGTGCGTCGGATTATGGTGTTGCCGTCAATCTGACGGTCGGCCTCAGCAACAAGTCGGCCATATATGGTGCGTGGGTCATGGTCGCTTGAGGCGCGGTGGTCTTCGGCAGCCTGAGCTATGGTCTCAATCTCGTCGACGGAGAACCACTGCAGCAGTCGCTGGTCTTCACGGATGATGCGCGCGCTCTCGGTGTGATGCACCTTGCGGCCAACCTCAAGTCCCAAGTCATGATAGGCTGCAGCCACAAGCAGCATGGCACGGTCAACACTCGGATAATACCGCGCCAACCGCTGACTCTCCTCCATCACATAATGCACATGGTCACGGCGATGCCCAGCATCGAATGCATCATAGCGAGGCACTATCTCCTGCTCTAGAAACGCCGCTATCTCGTTATATCTGTCGTTCATCTTAATTCTTCAATTATGCGTTTTGCGGTGGTTGTAGCACAGTCTTTCTCCGTCAAAATCTCCGCCATGCGTTTATAACCTTCAAGCATCTCCTGGCGTTCTGAGCCGTCATTGAGCAATTTCGTGAGCCAAGAATCCACGTTTTCCACCGAACAGTTATGCAACAGCAACTCAGGAATCAGCGGAGCATCGGTAATTAGGTTGGGAAGAGTCACATACTTGCCCTTGATGAGTTTGCTGTAAAACCAATACATCCGTTTGCTGCCGTTCATGCGGTAGCAAGCTACCTGTGGTGTGCCGAGCAGAGCAGTCTCAAGGGTGGCGGTGCCAGAGGTGACAAGCGCCACTCGGGCATTACGCACCAACTCAAAAGTCTGGTCGCGAAGCACCGGAATCTTATTTTCGTTTATCGTTGTTCGTTTATCGTTTATCGAAGACAATGGTGAAATAAAAGGCTCTCCACTCTCCACTCTGCACTCTCCACTTTCAATTTCGCCCATCACCTCTTTATATAACTCATCATCAATGCTTGGCGCTCCGGCAATCACCGCCTGACAGTCATTGTGACGGCGAGCTGCGGCGAGCATAGTGGGCAGATTGTCGCGTATCTCTTTCTTGCGTGAACCAGGAACAATGGCTATAATAGGTTTATCGTGGTCGAGACCATTCTCAGCACGGAACTCGGCAGCTAGGCGCATCTTGGCAACGGCAGTGGCAATCTCTTTGACTGTGGGATTTCCCACATATTCCACCTCATAGTCATGCTTACGGTAAAACTCAGTCTCAAACGGCAAAATCGAGTACATGCGCTTCACATAACGCTTGATGTCCTTAACACGGTACTCCTTCCAAGCCCACACCTTCGGCGAGATAAAATAAAACACTGGTATTCCCTGCTTATTCGCCCACTTCGCCATCTTGAGATTGAATGACGGGTAGTCGATGAGAATCAGAGCATCGGGGCGATTATCAGTCATGACTTGCTTAGCGCGCTTCATAAATCCCATTATGCTGCCTAAGTGCTTTATCACCTCAATGAAACCCATAAATGCCATGTCGCGGTAATGGATAATAGGCTCATGGCCGGCACTGCGAGCCATAAGGTCACCGCCAAGAAAATCGACCTGTGCCTGAGTGTCATGTTCCTTGAGCGCCGTGATGAGCGCACTTCCATGAATATCGCCCGAGGCCTCGCCAGCTATAATGAAGTATTTCATTTCGAGTTTTCAGTTTTTTTTAGGGACAAGGCATGCCTTGTCCGTTTGTCAGTAGTTAGTCATCGCACCCAAACGCGATAAGCCATGCGCAGACACAAAGGTGCCGCCACAGCAAATATCATCAACGCAAAGTACCACATCCCAAGCTGCATGGCAAGGACTGCGACGATGCACACAAGCAGGGTGGCTGACAAATTGCGATAACACTTCACACTCAACGTGAGGTGATATACCTTGAAATATACTACCGAGACGATGATGGTGTAGATGACATACCATGCTAGGTAGGCATAGCCCAAACCGTCAACCCCCCAATAGATGAAGCACACAATGTTGAGAACTAAGCCCATCACGGCACTAATTGACTCGGTAATCAAAAAAATCTTGCCGTCGCCCTTTGCCAGCATCACAAATGCCATACACCATGACATAGCACGCAACACAGTGCCAACCACACCCCAAGAGATATAGGTAATAATCACTTCAAACTCCTTGCTATAGAGTAGCCACACTAGTTGAGAGCGCAACAAGATAAAAGCCAGCAGGCACGGAGTGAGCACCATGAAGGCTATGTTCATCTCCTGAGAGACAAAAATGCGGAGGCGGCGGTCATTATTCGCCACACGAGCCAAACGGGGATAAAACTCCATACCTAGGGCTGCAAAAACCAAACCCGCATACTTGTCGATGAGCGTATAACCCGCCTGGTAAAACCCCACAGAGTGGGTGCCACTATAAATATTGAGCCATGAGACAAAGGCATAGGATGAAAACATCGCAACAAACGAACCAAGAGTCATGAACACACCCAGTTTGATAAATCCAGCCCCCATACGCTCCGTATCTCGAGGTAAAACCTCGGCAGGAGGGTATTCTTTGTCTTTATAGATAAACGCTGCCACAACTAAACACAATGCGTAGGCAACGATTGACGGCAGCACACTATCCTCACGAAGAAAATAGAAAAGTGGTATGGATATAAACAGACCGCCAAGCACACCACTTACCGTGACACGAGCCAGGCGTTTGAGTTTAGACAAGCCCTGGAGCACCGCATACTCACCATTGGTCAACGCCATAAACAGCACAGCAACTGCTAAAGCCACAAAGTGCCACTCATGCGTATAGTCTCCAAATGAGAAACGACTAAGAAACGGTGCCAAGCCCATTGTAATCAAAGCACCGCCTAATCCTAACCATAGTGACCATCGGCGCACTACAGTCAACATGCGTGAGATAAGTGACTTGTCGCGCTGCTCCACTGCCATCGAAATGTCGCGCACGCTGCTATTTCGCACCCCCAGATTGGTGGCGGTGTTCATCATTTCGAGTGCCTGATTGTAAATGCCAAACAGTCCCACTCCCAAAGGTCCTATCCACAATGCCACAAGCTTGGTACGGATTACCGAACATAAAATCGTCAAGACCTGAACACCTCCAAATATGCCCATCGCCTTGAGTATTACTTTCGATAATCCTTCACGCTTGCTCATAAATACTTGGTTATTGGTTATTGGTTATCGGTTATCGGTTATTGGTTGAGAGTCACTTAACACTTATAACTTTCGGACAAGGCACGCCTTGTCCCTACTTAACCCTTACAACTTGACACTTAACACTTGATAGACAATTCCTCGACCACCCATGCGGCACTTCTGGCGCACAAGACCTTCGTTGAGATACAAGCCGCCGTTCTCGGTAGAGATTCCGAAGTCGAAATAGCGGTACCCTGCCTGCGACGACTCTTTAATGAGATAATCAAATAGCAATGTCAACGCCTTGAATTCCCTGCCACGCTCGGAAGAGGCGATGTACTGGCAGTGAGCAACCTCATTGCCGCAATAATACATCACCACGCCAGCAAGTATTTCATCGCCAAGCGTTGCGGTGTAGAGTTTGATGTTCTCTGGAAAACGGGAATGAAGCAACATTATCTCGTCGAGGGAATGAACAGGATGCTTGCCGTATTTCTCCATCAGCAAAGTGTCAAGCAAATGCCAGTAGCCTTGCCAATCATCCGACTCTGCCACCTTCACCCCACTCTTGAGAGCTAAATTAACATTGCGCTTGTTGCCACGATCAAAAGGCAACGGCTCGTCAAGGTCGATAGTGGTGGATATATTGCTCTCAGTAAGTACTCCACCAACCCTGAAAATGGCATAAAGATCCTCCTCACATGGATAACGGTGATATATGTGAGGAACAGGTTTATATATAATCTTTTCGATGCCTTCGTTCTGCAAAAACTCAATAGCGGAATCCCACACCGACAGCATAGTAGTGACATCGAAATGCCGCAACGGCACCAGCCAGCTGCCGTAAGTGAGGCCACGGTGGCTATAGAGCGTGTTTCCCTCACGACAAGCTGGCAACACGGCAAGAATCTTGTCGCAGTCACGCGCCATCAGTGAAAAATCGGCAAAGCGGTCACTGTGATAGTCCATATAGTCGCGCAGATGCATGAATGTGCCGTTACGTGAGTTCCTCACAGCCTCATCCCATTCTTGCCTGCTCTGTGTAGTATATTTCTCAATTTTAACCATCAGTTCCCACCAAGCAGTTGCATAATATCCTTGCCATCAATGCGCTTATAGTTCTTGGGTATTTGGGTGTCAATGGTAAAACTCTCATTCCAAACTATGTCCTTATACTCCAAGTCAAGATTCAACGAATTGCCGTTGAGTTTTGTCGACACACTGGCCTCGGTGGCCACTTTTCCTGCCACACTGCCCTGCACTTTGCTATATGTCACGCTATAGGTCGAAGTTCCCGAACTGCTGGGAATCACGTTAAGCGACACGATATTATTACGGCTGTTGTACACAAAATTGTAGTCAAAGCCCTTAAACTGATTCTTAGGAGTCAAAATCACTTTGTTGTTCTCGACACTAACCTTGAAGTCATCTTTCAAGTCCTGTGTCAACGAGCCTTTCCCCAATTCAAATGCACGCCCCAAGAAAATATCTTGGAGAGCGCCCACAGTAACAGGTATGCCATTGGTGAGCAGCGACGCTTTTTCAAGGATATAGCGCTTGTGCAGCTTATCAACAAGTAAGATAGAGTCGCCATTAATCACCATCTTGGCGGCCTCAATACCCAGCATGGGGCGCACCGACACATAAATGCTCTTGTTGCGAATCATCTTCATCTGCATAGATGAACTCAGTGACTTTCCATTAGAACCTATCTCCACATTGCCGCCGCTCTTGAAGGTACGCCAATCGGCCTGATAGAACGCCGCAATGTCAACATTATCGCTGGTCGCAATCACCACTCCATTGTCATCTTCAATTGGCACCACTTTCTTGGAACATGATGCAAGCGCCACTATGACAATCGTCAATAATGCTATCTTGGTTGAATATCTTTTCATCTTGATCTATTTTTCAAAATATGACTTATTTTCCACTTTACGTTTCAGGATATCGCTTTCAGGACTGAGTTCAAGCGCCTTCTCCCACTGCTTCACCGCCTCATCGGAGTCTCCAGTCATATACAGGATATCACCATAATGCTCTAAGATATCGGAATTGGGCTCGTCGGCATTTGAAATCGCTGATTTGATATAAAACAGCGCCATGTCATAGTTTTTCTTCTTGAAATATACCCAAGCGTAAGTGTCGATAAAAGTGGCATTATTGGGATTGGCGTTGACAGCCTTAGCTGCCATACTCTCGGCCTTGTCGAGGTCTTTTTCACTGAGCGAGAGGAAGTAGGCATAGTTGTTCATCACACTGGTGTTGCCGGGGCAGATACTCAACGCTTGATCATAAAGCCTATAGGCACCTATCGAGTCGCCAGTCTCCACCAGCACATCGCCTTTACCGCCCAAGAGGTCGCTGTAGAGCTCATTGTCCTTCACGCTGTCCACCATCGCCAGGGCATCGTCATAGGTGGCGATTGCCTTGTCATATTCTTTCATCTGATAGTATAACGGAGCAATATACCGGTATAAATCCATATTCTCGGGATTATATTCCAAGGCTTTCTTGGCGGCTTCAATGGCTTTAGGATAATTCTCATCCATTACGTTAACAACCATGAGCCTCTGCCAAGCCCCAGAATTTGTGGGGTCCAAGTCAAGGGCATAGCCCAATTCCTCAACAGCATGCTTGTAGTCCTTTATAGTAGTGAAATACATACTGTATAGCTCATGAACCTTTGACTCGAGCGGATGCTGCTCTATCATCACCTTGAAGAGATTGTTGACGCGATCGGTAGAGTCATTGCGCATAATCTGAGCCGACGTGTATTGGGTCAGCACATCGAGCTTGGTATCAACATCCAAACCTGGGGCAACAAGGGCGTTGTAGATTTGCTTGTCGTAGTTAATGGAATCGCCCATCGCATCATAATACTGTGCTTTAGCAAAATACACATTGCCATTATTGGGCTCCAGCTCTTGCGCACGGTCGAGATAATAGACTGCACTGTCGGGCATATTGAACTGATTGAACATCTCACTCATCACAAGGTTGTAGCTCACATTAGCAGGAGCGGTGTTGTAGAGGCTACGCATCTGCTCTATGGCACCAATGGTGTCGCCAATCTCGGTACACAACGCGGCTTTAAAAGCAGTGGTCTCAATTGACTCACCCTCAAACTCCTCGATGCGCTCATAGACTCTCAAGGCCTCCTCAAACTTCTTGTTGCGCACATAGGCTGTCGCCAGACGCACCTGAACCTCGGTCTTTGTGGGGTTGAGTTCGGCAAGTTTCTCTATCACTTCCAAGCCCATATCGTTGCGACCTAATGATATACAGGCGTCGCTCAAAGTAGTCGCCTCATAGTAGTCCTCGGGATGGGCATCCACATGCTTCTTCATCAATGCAAGGCCATGCTCCATATCTTCGGCGGTGGAATTATCCTTCAATAATAACAGGTAGCCATAATGGTAAGCCGCTGCAGTGTTGGTGGTATCGAGTTTATGAGCATACTTTATTAAATCGAAATAGGCAGCGATACTGTCACCTTCCTTTAATGCATGCGCTTGCATATAGATGTAGTCGGCTTTTCGTTTGTCTTGAAGCGACATCGATGTGACATCTGAAGTTCCCTTGCCGTTTTTAGCCATCGCTTGCCCAACAACAGCCATCACGATAAGCGCTAATGTTGAAACGCTGAAAAATTTCTTCATTATTCGGTCATATTGGTTAAAATTACTTACTTCCTGTGTGTCCAAAGCCACCCTCACCTCGCTCTGTAGTCCCAAGTTCATCAACTAGTGTCCACTTCACAGTAGAGTGTCTTGCAACAACCATTTGGCACACTCGCTCACCGTTCTCAATAGTCTGTGCCTCATTGCCGAGGTTGGCAAGAATCACACAAACCTCACCACGATAATCTGCATCTATGGTGCCAGGAGAGTTTAGCACAGTTAACCCGCGCTTGAGAGCCAAGCCACTGCGGGGTCTGATTTGGCACTCATAGCCTAGCGGCAACTCAATATAGATACCCGTTGGAATTAGTGCACGCTCCATGGGTTTCAGCACCACGGGTTCGTTTAACCATGCCCTTAGGTCCATTCCTGCACTTTGCTCGGTGCTATAGGCAGGCAGAGCATTAGGACTCTTATTTACTATTTTCACATTTACTTTATCAATCATAATAATATATAACGTAATACTATGATAATTATTTGAAAAACTCGAGAACTTCTTTCACGCTACGGACTATTTTGCCGTCGGGCAGAGTAATCTCATCGGCGGCAGCCACATTGAGGACAAAAGGTGATGATGAATCAATGGCAATGCCATTGCGCAACAAGGCATTGGTCATGCAACGCACTAAGTTTGAATCATTACAGACGAGCTTAACCTTTATTTTCGTTGGTAGCTGCGCCTCATAGTCACACAGGTTGCCGTTGAAGAAGATTGACGTGTCGCCAAACACGCGGTCCATAGCTCCACTCATCACCACCTGCTCAGTTGAGCCAGTAACAAGTTCGTGGTCGTTAGTGATTACCCATAGCTCGTCGGCGAGCAGCAGCGATTGAGAGATGTCATGGCTCGACAGCAGAACCGCCTTGTTTTGTTCATGTGCCAACTTGTGAAGCAATTGCATAGTTTCGATGCGGCTCGCAACATCTAGGAAAGCAGTAGGTTCATCTAGCACGATTATTGGTGTCTCTTGCGCCAGGGCTTTGGCAATCATCGCCTTCTGACGCTCTCCATCGCTAAGGCTCGCCACATGCTGCTGAGCCTTGTGTGATATTCCCACTGCCTCAAGGCATTGACTCACTACTTCCTTGTCGTGCTTGCTCAGACGACCAAAAAATCCGGTATGGGGCTGACGACCCAGTCCAACGAGTTCGCTTATGGTGAACGCCCCACCCATGATGCGCTCGGTAGCCACAAGTGCCACAAGCCTCGAGAGTTGATGCTTGGTAATCGATGATGAGGGATTGCCGTCAATCTCCACGCTGCCCTCTAGGGGGAGATTGTTGCAGGTGATGGCTCTGATCAGTGTTGATTTTCCAGCACCGTTGCGCCCTAACAATGCGACAAGAGAGCCTTGTTCAAGTTTCAAGTTCAGTCCTTTGAGCAAGGTGGTGCGTTTGCCGCCATGCCCAAAACCAACCGCCATATCGTGAGTTTGAAGTATTGCCATCAGTTGAAATAATTAATTTTGCGACGGTTGATAATGATATAGATGATGATAGGCACGCCAATTATTGGCGTGATGGCATTGATGGGAATGATGCCATGAGGTGAAGTCACACTAATGAGAGTGCACAGCAAGGCGATAGCTGCACCGGCAAGCATGGTGACGGGTAGCAAGCGACTATGGTCGCTGGTATTAAGCGCCAGACGCGCAATATGCGGAACCACAAGACCCAAGAAACCGATAGGGCCGCAAAATGCAGTCACGACGGCGGTGAGAACGCCTGTGATGAGCAGCAGCAGGTTGCGGGTTCGCTGGATATTTACACCCAAGTTTTGAGCATAGCGCGTTCCTAACAGCAACGCATTAAGAGGTTTTATCATAAGCAACGAAGCTACTAGCGACAACACTATCACTATTGCAAACATCGGCATCTGATCGAGCGACACACCAGTAAAGTTTCCGAAGCCCCAATACACATAGCTCTGAAGTCCCTGTTCGGTCGCTACCGAGTTGAGCAGTGATATCACACTCGAGGCGAGGTAACTCACTAATATACCCATTATCAACAGCATCGTCGAACTCTTCACAATCGACGCAAACGCCATAAGAATTACCAACACCACCGCCGCACCGAGGATAGCGGCGACAAGTGTGGCCATATAGCCGCCTATCGTGTCGCCCATTACACCGCCTATAGTGCCGCCCATGGCGAGCATCACTATCGCCACGCCAAGACCCGCTCCAGTAGATACACCCAATATTGATGGACCGGCAAGGGGGTTGTTGAAGGTGGTCTGCAACAACAGACCGCTCACGCTCAAAGCCGCTCCAGCGAGCATCGCTGTCAATATCATTGGCACTCGTGTCTCCAAAACAATGGTGTTTAGCGCAATATTGCCGCTGTCTTTGCCCATCAATATGGAGAAAATCACGTTTGCCTCAATGTCAACCGATCCAAAGAGCAGACACGCCACAATAAGTGCCAACAGTATAATTGTCAGCACTATGGTAACAATTGCATACCTATGAGAACCAAAATTAATCATTGATGGTTATGAATTATTGATAATTGGTTATGGGTTATTGGTTATTGGTTATCGTTTTCCACTCTCCACTCTTCACTCTCCACTCTCTACTCTCCACTCTCTACTCTCCACCAATCTTCTTGAAGAACTGCAACTGATAGTCTATCTCCTGGTCGGGGTGGAAAATCTTAAAATATTCCATCAGCAGCACCTCGGGATGAAACGGGAAGCGGTCGAAGAAGTGGCTTGTGTTGGTGTCGCACACATACACGTTGCCAGTTTGGTAGGCCTTGAACTTATCGTTGAGAGAGTAAGAGCCTTTCAGGTCGGATAGGGTGCGAATGGCGGGAGATTTTATGAGCCATATGTCGGCGTTCTGCGCCTTGACAAGCACTTGGTTGAAATCGAGGGTTAGCGAACCGGTATTTTTATCATCACCCCAGGGATAAATACCGCCGGCATCTTTTATGAACTGCGCCATATAGCTCTGTCCGCCAGGCACGTTCCAGATACCGCTGATAAAATTCTCAGTGAGTACTACAGGCTTACTGAGGTTGCTGCCCGACACCATTTCCTTTACCTTATTGTAGTCGGCGACAACCTTGTCATAGATTTTGTCGGCAAGTTCGCGCTTGCCAAGAAGTTCGCCATAGAATTTTATCCATTCCGCCCTGCCAAGAGGGGTAAATTCCATATAGTCGGCACATTCGATGATAGGGATTTTCAGCCTTTCAATCTGACCGTAAGTGGCATCTTGATAAGGCGACAGCAAAATGGCGTCAGCATTCATCTGTATCACCTTCTCGACGGTGGGCTGCATCGAGTTGCCGCAGTCGGTGATAGTACCATCTGCAAGGCCCTTTGAAATCACTTCATCATTGAAATATTGCGCGTCGCACACACCTTTCACGGCACTCGCCCCCCCCAGCTCGCTTATCACACTGGAATGAACAGATGAATAGACCAGTGCATTTTGGATTGGCGTCCTCACCACGATGCCGTTAGGAAGGTCTTTGGGCAACTCACTGTCACGAGGCACAAGCAGATAAGTTTGCAGCAACTTTGTAGTATCCCACGGGTTGATGATATCAACCTTTGTATACCCTTTTTGATGGCTGATAGATAGCAGTTTCGCCTCTTCAACACCCACTCGAGGACCTTCACGCTCCATCGACTGATTTGAGTTGCGACAAGCGCTAAAAGTCAAGAAAAATACTAATGCAAATAATGTGTAAAAATTGCGAGTCATCGGTATCATTTGCTAATAAAACCCACAAAGATACACATTTTTTCGCTATCTCTCTACATTAACAATAAAAAATAGTGGAGAGTGCAGAGTGGAGAGTGAAGAAGGATGCCTCAAAGAGGTTCGCTGTGCTGCGGCTCTGCCGCAGCCAATTGTACATTATGAATTGTGCATTGATTGAAGTGCTCTCATCGAGTTGAGGACGGCGAGGACTGTGACACCCACGTCGGCGAAGACCGCCATCCACATGGTGGCGACACCTAAGATGGCGAGCACTAGCACGGTGAGCTTCACACCGATGGCGAACCACACATTCTGGCGGGCTATACTTAGGGTGCGACGGGCTATCGCGATGGCACGGGCTATTTTTGTGGGGGTGTCGTCCATCAGCACCACGTCGGCTGCCTCGATTGCCGCGTCGCTGCCCAAGCCGCCCATGGCGATGCCCACGTCGGCGCGTGCCAGCACCGGAGCGTCATTGATGCCGTCACCCACAAAGGCGAGCGCCTCGCCATCGGCTTTCTCGCCTAACAGCCTCTCCACATGTGCCACTTTGTCGGTAGGCATCAGCTGCGTGTGGCACTCCCCTATTCCCAGTTGGTTGGCTACTTCCTTGCCCACCTCGCTGCGGTCGCCCGTGAGCATCACTATGCGCTCCACGCCGGCCGCTTTAAGGTCGGCGACAGCCTGCTTGCTCTCTTCCTTAATCTTATCATTGATGACGATGTGGCCCGCATAGTCGCTATCAATAGCCACGTGGATTATCGTTCCTGCATGGTGGTGACAGTCGGCGCAGTCGTGCCAAACGGCACCTACCGCATCCATCATCCGCGTGTTGCCCACGCATACCGTTTTACCCCCCACTATGGCACGCACTCCTTGTCCTGCCAGTTCTTCCACATCGGTCACCGAGCAGCCGTCAGTCGCCTCGTCGGGGAAGGCGTCGCGCAAAGCGGCACCTATAGGATGAGTGGAGAAATGCTCCACATGAGCCGCGATATGCAGCAGATGATGCTCATCACAGGTGTCGGGATGTACGGCGGTTACCTCAAACTGCCCGTGCGTCAGCGTGCCGGTCTTGTCAAAGACCACCGTGCCCACCTGCGCCAGCACATCCATATAGCTCGCGCCCTTTATGAGGATGCCCTGTCGCGACGCACCGCCTATGCCGCCAAAGAACGCCAACGGCACGCTGATAACCAGTGCGCAGGGGCACGACACTATCAGGAACATCAAGGAGCGGTAGAGCCATGTGGGGAACGCCCCGCCGAAGAGCGGCGGCACCACAGCCAGCAACACGGCGGCAAGCACCACGATTGGGGTATAGATACGCGCGAAGCGTGTGATGAAGGTCTCGGCCTTCGATTTCTTGTCGCTGCTGTGCTCCACCAAGTCGATAATCTTCGACACCGTACTCTCGCCAAAAGTCTTGGTGGTGCGCACCTTTATCATGCCCGAGAGGTTCACGCAGCCCGAAATCACCTCGTCGCCCTCACTGGCGTCACGAGGCATCGATTCGCCTGTGAGAGCCACGGTGTTGAGCGATGTGGTGCCTTCCACCACCACGCCGTCAAGCGGCACCTTCTCGCCGGGCTTGATAACGATTATCTCCCCCACCTCGACCTCGCCAGGCTCCACAGCCGTTACTGCGCCGTCGCGCTCCACATTGGCGTTGTCGGGGCGGATGTCCATCAGGTGCGAGATGCTCTCGCGGCTCTTGCCCTCGGCATAGCCCTCAAAAAGTTCGCCCACCTGGAAGAAGAGCATCACAAACACCGCCTCGGGAAACTGCGTCTCGGCACCGGGCAGGAAGCCGATGCACATCGCGCCGATGGTGGCTATCGACATCAGGAAATGCTCGTTGAAGGCGTCACCATGAGCCAGACCCTCTGCAGCTTCTTTCAGTGTCTCATGTCCTATGAGGAGGTAAGGCACAAGATAGATGAGCAATACCTGCCACGTCGCAAGGTTATACGTTTTTTCAATATACACTGCCACCACTAGCAGCACCGCGGTGATGGTAATAAGGATTAAAGACTTTCTCAAGCCACCATGTTCATGGTGGTGCTCGTGACTGTGCTCATGATGATGTTCGTGACCATGCTCGTGTTGGTGCTCGTGAGCATGCTCATGGTCGCAGCAGTCGCAATGTGTGTGATGATTATGTGCCATAAATTTTTTATTAACGGCACAAAGTTAAAGCGAAATTTCTGCAACCAAGTTGCAAAGTTCAAAATCAAACAAAGTCTCGGTTATATCAAACAACAGAGCAACAAGTTATCAACAAGCAAAACAAATAAACATTTTGAAGCCGCCCCCTTGCTGCGAAGTAGCGCTGTGAAAATTTGATTTAAAATTTTATATCCGCCAAAGCATTTTTTTTTAAAAATTTTCATTCATTTTTAAGCACGTTGTGCGCCCCTTGTTGCGTGGTGGGCATTTTTCTGCCCGTGTTGAAACGTTATCTGAAATCTTTGTGTTATCTTTGCAAAAAAATGCGATTTAGTGAGCAAAATTAGTGCAAGGTGAATGAAAGCCAAACTTGTTTGAGATTTCTGAACCGCAGCCTAATTTATCCAAAGAACTGAGCCCAGCTCAAGTTATTTCGAGCGTGAGCATTTTATCTAAATAAAACCATTAATCATGAAACTACGACATTTTATATCACTCTTTGCGGCAGTTGTGGCAATGACAGGCAACGCCCAAGTCACCAATGTTTTTGAATTCAGCACAATGGAATTCAGCCGTGACCGTGAGCACTGGCAGGAAGTCTCCATCCCCCACGACTGGGCCATCAGCGGTCCCTTCGACAAGAAATGGGACCTGCAAGTAGTCGCTATCAAGGAGAACGGCGAGGAGAAAGCCACCGAGCACAGTGGCCGCTCAGGTGCCCTGCCATGGATTGGAGAGGGATATTACCGGGCAAAAGTTCTGCTGCCCGCACTTCCCGCACGCGCCGAGTTGCTCTTTGACGGCGCTATGAGCGAACCCGTCATATATCTCGACGGCAAGGAGATAGGGCGATGGGCCTACGGCTACAACGCCTTCCGCATCGATTTGACTCCATATCTGAGAGAAAAGCCAAGAGGAGTGGAACTTGAGATACATCTCAAGAACTTGGAGGAGAGCAGCCGCTGGTATCCCGGCGCGGGTCTCTACCGCCCAGTGAAGCTTATCACCAGCGGACGAGTGGCGTTCGACATCTGGGGCCATGACATCCACACCATGAAGGTGGACAACGATACCGCTTGGGTGACTGTCAATTCCACTCTAAACGGCTGCGTGGCAGGCGACCACCCCGTTGTCACCGTGGAAATCATAGACCGCGAGGGCAAAGTCGTCGCCGAGACACAGCGACGCATCGCCGCCGACGGCCATTGCCGCATGGAACTGAAGATGCTTCACCCGCACCTGTGGTCGCCCGAGTCGCCCTACCTATACAAAGTTCACAGCACCGTCGCCCTCAACGACGAAATCGTTGACGAGCGCACCGACAACCTGGGTGTGCGCACCGTGGCGTTCAGCAAGGAGCACGGATTCCAACTCAATGGCGTGACGCGCAAGTTCAAGGGTGTGTGTCTGCACCATGACCTCGGTCCGCTTGGTGCCGCCGCCAACAAAGCCGCCCTGGCCCGCCAAATCAAGATTATGAAAGAAATGGGTGCCGATGCCATACGCACCTCACACAATATGCCCTCATTGTGGCAGATGGAGCTGTGCGACAGCTTAGGAATGATGGTGATGGCCGAGAGCTTCGACTGCTGGAAAGATCCGAAGGTGAAGAACGGCTATAACCGCTTCTGGGACGAATGGTGGAAAAAGGACATATACAACCTCATCATGAACCACCGCAACCACCCGAGCATCGTGCTATGGAGCGTGGGCAACGAGATTCCCGAGCAGTGGAAGGAGGAAGGTGCCGAGCGTTATGCCGCGTTGGTACGCTGGTGCCACACCCTCGACCCCACTCGCATGGTCACCTGCGGCATGGATAACCCCGATGCCGACATAAAATGCGGCTTCGCCCAGCAGGCCGACGTGCCGGGCTTCAACTACCGCACACACCGCTATGAGGACTGCGTCAAACTGCTGCCGCAAGGCTTTGTGCTGGGCAGCGAGACTGCCTCAACGCTGAGCAGCCGCGGCGAGTATTTCTTCCCCGACACCTGCGCAACCATGCTCGCGCACGACAACGGCCAGTGCTCAAGCTACGACACCGAATACTGCTGGTGGAGCAACCTCCCCGATGACGACTGGCGACTGCAAGACGACTTCGACTGGACTATAGGTGAGTTTGTGTGGACAGGCTTCGACTACCTGGGCGAGCCCACACCCTACGATGCCTATTGGCCCTCGCGCAGCAGCTACTTCGGCATCGTGGACCTCGCCGGTCTGCCAAAAGACCGCTACTACCTCTACCGCAGCCGTTGGAACACTCAGAGCCACACCATCCACCTGCTGCCGCACTGGACATGGCCCGACCGCAAGGGCAAGGTGACACCGGTGTATTGCTATACCGACTATCCCACCGCCGAACTCTTTGTCAATGGCAAGAGTCAGGGCCGCATCACCAAAGACGCGAGCACCCGCCTCGACCGCTACCGTCTGCGCTGGCGCAACGTGGTGTATGAGCCTGGAGAGATAAAGGTGGTGGTATATGACGAAAACGGCAAGAAGGCCGGAGAGAAGACGGTGAAGACCGCCGGCAAGCCTCACCGCCTGCAACTTGATGTGGACCGCTCCACCATCAACGCCGACGGCAACGACCTGGCATTCATCACCGTGAGCCTTATCGACAAGAACGGCACTCTGCTGCCCAATGCCGACGATGAGCTGCAATTCGCGGTGGAGGGCGCCGGCACCTTCCGCGGCGTGTGCAACGGCGACGCTACCTCGCTACAGGTGATGACCGAGCCCGTGATGAAACTATTCCACGGCCAACTGGTGGTGGTAGTGCAAGCCTCCAAGACTCCAGGCGACATCACCCTGCGTGTAAAAGGAAAGAAAGGCTACCTAAATAGCACGATAAAGATAATGGCTAAGTGATAAGTGTTAAGCGTTAAAGTTTGTTGCGATGCCATCGCAACATAGAGAACATAATAAAAACAAAATGAAGAGAGATATAAGACTTTTGTGCATTTCATTGGCTTTGCTGTTGTCGTTAACAATAGCTCACGCGCAGGATTTCAACAAACATTTCGTTGACTCGACGCTGCGGCTCGATTATATCCTGAGCGGTGATGTCAACAGCCAGCACATTGCGCTCGACGGCATGAGCCGATTGCCGGGATGGTATGGCAAGCAACAGCATTTCACCGAGATTCCCACTCACGGCGCCGCCACCATTGAGATGCGACTTGCCGCCACGGGCGAGCTCATCTACCTGCACACCTTCAGCACCCTGTTCCAGGAGTGGCTCGACCTTGACGACTCCCATCTCGCCCCAAAGGCCTTTGAGTGCGTGGAGCTACTGCCCATGCCGCGCGACTCGGTGGTGGTGACGGTGAACCTCTACAACCACCGCCATGAGGTCAGAGCGACGATTGAGCACAAAGTCTATCCCACAGACCCGACGATTGTCCACAAAGGAGAGAAGGATGTGCCGCAATATGTCACCCTCAACAAGGTGGCCCGCCCCGAGCGCGGCATAAACATCGCCTTTGTAGCCGAGGGATATACACAGGAGCAGATGGATGACTTCCTCAATGACTGCCGAAAAGGCGTGGAGGGACTGTTCGGCTTTGAGCCGTTCAAGAAAATGCGCGACCGCTTCAACGTGATTGCCGTGCTCACGCCGTCGCGCGACAGCGGGCCCTCCATCCCCAGCGAGGGAGTGTGGCACAACACCGCCATCGGCTCGAGCTTCGACACCTTCGGCATGGAACGCTACCTCACCACGCAGCGCATCAAGCAGATGCATGACGCCCTCGCTGGCACGCCCTACGAGCATATCATCGTGATGGTCAACACCGACCGCTACGGCGGCGGAGGCATCTACAACACCCTAAACCTGCTTATGACCAAGCACAAACTCTTTATCGAGGTGCTGGTGCATGAGTTCGGGCACTCGTTTGTATCGCTCGCCGACGAATACGCCTACGAAGGCGAGGAACCCAACGATTTTCCCCTCAACATCGAGCCCTGGCCGAAAAACATCACTACCCTTGTTGATTTCGGCTCAAAGTGGAAAGACATGATGCCAACCGACAAGGCCATCATCAGCAAGACCGACGACAAGAACCTTGACACAAAAACCATCGGACTCTACGAGGGTGCGGGATGCGTGCTGAAAGGCGTGTTCCGCCCTACCCCAAACTGCATGATGAAGACATTGAAGGTGCCCGAGTTCTGCCCCGTGTGCACCCGTGCGATAGAAGAACTCATTGATTTTTACACCAAATAGCTAACAAGTAAACAAGCTAACATGTAAACAAGCTAACAAGGCAAAAGTAATTGTTTGAATAAATGAAGAGACTACTAATATTTATTATAGGATGTATGGCTATGCTTTCTAGCCACGCCATCGACATAGACTACAGCAACAACGGTATGCTCGCAGCCGGCATCAGGCTGGGGTCATCGTTCTATCCGTCGTTTGATGCCGAAATCGACCTTGAATACCGACCTTTCCGCTACGTTGGCGCCAACGTGGGCTTACTGCTCATCATGCCCATCAATCGTAGCGATGATGTCGTGAAAGAATTGCCCGTTGTTGACGGTGTGACAAAAGAGTTCAGAAATCACAAAGAGGCCTCCTACGGAACAGCGGTAAGGGCAGGCCTGCAATTCACCACTCCCGCCGTGATGCTCTCAAAAGGCGAAATGGGGCTCTCGTTGAGGCTCTCACCAGGCATTTTAATGCCTTTCCCCACAAACAAAAGGGTGAAGACTCTCAACTCCCAAACGGAAACAGTTGTTATGGATGACGAAATTTTTGAGTACACAGACCAATCGGAGGAATATTACGACAACTCCGGAGCGAAGTTCTGCTATTGGTACGGCCGTGCCGAACTGGTGCTGGAGTATGAGGAGAACTGGGAGTTCACCATTGGCTACACTCACAGCAACTTCGACCTCTACGGCGGAGCACGAAACATCGAAATCAACGGCACACCAATAGTAGTAGCCGACAAGAAGCCCATGCAAAGCATAATGATAGGCTTCACTTATAAGTTCTGAGGAAAGTGGAAGGTGGAAGGTGGAACGGAGAAAATTAGTTTTAATTAGTTTAATTAGTGTGCTTAATATGAGAGAATTTACCGAGATACAGCAGCGTGAGCTGGAGAAGATGATGAGCGGCGAACCTTACGACGCGAGCGACAATACCGAGCTGCTCGACATTCTACAAGAGACGCAGGAGATGTGCCGTGACTATAATAATATTCGCCCTTCGCACCAAGAAGAGAAAGACGCGCTAATAAAGCGCATTCTCGGCAAGACAGGAGAAAAAATCAAAGTGATTCAGCCGTTCTTCTGCGACTACGGCTTCAACATCGAGGTGGGAGAAGATTTTTTCGCCAACACCAATATGGTAATTCTCGACGAGGCGAGGGTGACATTCGGCAACCATGTGTTCATTGGTCCAAACTGCTCGTTTTATACTCCCTGCCACCCTATTGACGCCGAGAGCCGCAATGCCGGCAAACAATGGTCGCTGCCCATCAAGGTGGGCAATAACGTGTGGCTCGGAGGAAATGTCACGGTGTGCCCAGGAGTGAATATCGGCGACAATACAGTGATAGGCGCCGGCAGTGTCGTCACCAACGACATCCCCGCCGGAGTCCTCGCCGCCGGCAACCCCTGCCAGGTAATCAAAACTATTCAACCTTTTAAAAACAACTGATTATTCTGATTTTCAAAAATAATAATCAATTGTTAGTAATTGTTTGAAAAAAAATGCTCTACCTACTCATAGCACTTGTGTTGGGATTCTGCACGCCGCTGCAGACGGCCGCCAACTCCCGCATGCGCCAGCTTGTGAGTTCGGCGCCGCTGTCAACGCTCATCTCATTCGCGGCATCAACCATAGTGCTGGTCCTTGTCGCGCTCTTTGCATCTATTCCCCTGATTCCCTCACAACAAGCGTTTCACGACGCTCCCTGGTGGGGATGGTTCATTGGCGTGATTCCGCTCATCACCATCACCATCGCTATTCATCTCTTCAAGGAGATTGGCCAACTCCAGGCAATGGTGATACCCATGTTCAGCCAGTTGCTCTTCAGCCTCTGCATCGACCACTTCGGGTGGTTTGGAGCGAGAGTGATGCCCATGACATGGCAACGTGCCATCGGTGCCCTGCTGCTCATCGTGGGGGTGACGATGGTGGTGATTATCCCTCGACTGAAGACTAATAACGTTACCGCCGATAACGGCGGTTTCCGTCAGGTACTGTGGCAACTGGCGGCGGTGCTTTCGGGCTGCCTCTCGGCTGTTGTTGGAGCTATTCTCGCTTCATTGGGGCAGGTCATCGGCTCGGCAATCCAGGCCACCACAGTGCTCTTTGCCATCGCCACAGGAGTGATGATAGTCTTCTGCTGCATCAACGGCAGCGTGATTAAGGTGAGAAAGGCGTTCTCCACCGATGCTCCATGGTGGATGTGGACAGGAGGCATACTGGGCGCTGTCATAGTCTTTGGCAACGCCTGGCTCATACCATTGATAGGCGTGAGCGTCTTCATGATGGCATTGCTCATAGGCCAACTCCTGCTCAGCCTCCTTATGGAAAAACACGGCTGGCTAGGCGCACCAAAGAAACATATCTCCTGGACCCAATTCGCCGGCATCCTAATCATGCTAGCAGGTGTTTTCCTGATAAAATTTTAGCAACCAGACTATTTCACCAAATATCAACCACGAAAGAAAAGGAGAAGCCTGATAGGTCTCTCCTCTTCTTAGTTTATAGATGATTGTAGTAGATTCTTATATCATCGCGAACACATCGCTCAGCGATGCTGTGATGTCACTCAGACTTGTGTATATGCAGCTGATAAGACCAATCAGGATAATACCTAAAGTACATATCCAAAGACCAGCTTTCTCGGTCCAGTGCGACTTGAGAGCAGGTATCGCGCACTCGTCCTGACGGATGAACATCGCCTTTACCACTAGCAGGTAGTAATAGAGCGAGATGATCGTGTTGATCAACGCAATCAAAACAAGAACATAGATTGCAACGCTGCCAGTCTGCGCCGCTCCCACGAAGATGAAGAACTTACTGAAGAAGCCCGCAAATGGTGGAATACCACCAAGCGAGAACATAGCAAGCATCATAACGAAGGCTAGCCACGGATTGGTCTTGAACAGGCCGTTGTAGTCGTCGATAGTAACCTTGTCAGTCTGGCGCTCTATCACGGCAATCACACCAAATGCGGCAAGGTTGCTGAAGATATAGACCAAAATATAGTACATCATCGACGCCATACCCACGACATTGGCCGAAATCACGCCAAGCATGATGTAGCCAGCCTGAGAGATTGACGAGAAAGCGAGGAATCGCTTGAGGTTGCGCTGGCGGATGGCAAAAAGGTTACCAACTGTGATGGTAATGATAATCACAGCATAGAGCATCCACTGCCACACGTCGGCGTAAGCCGAGCCAAACACTTGCACTAAGATGATGAAGAAAGCGAACGCCGCCGAACCCTTGCTGATTACCGACAGATAGCTGGTTACCATAGTTGGGGCACCCTGATAAACGTCGGCTGTCCACAGGTGGAACGGCACAAGCGAGAGCTTGAAACCAATACCGGCAATCAAGAATGCCAAAGCAAGAATTAACAACAACGATGGCTCGCCCAAAATGAAGTATGCCAACTGATTGAAATAAAGATTTCCACCCGAGAGGGCATAAACAAACGATAAACCCATCAGCATGATTGCCGACGAGAACACTGCCGTTAGTACATATTTTGCTGCCGCCTCATGGCTCTCATAATGCTTCTTTTCAAAAGCCACGAGAGTTGCCAATGGCAGCGATGCTGTTTCAAGACCAATGACAAACACCAAGAAATGGCGTGCCGAGATCATCAGATACATGCCAAAGAGTGTGAGCAGGATAAGCTCATAGAACTCACCACGACGCACACTGACAAAATCGCTGTTGGCCCATTTTACCGCCTGCAAGAGTACGATGAATGTGCCTATGTTGAGGATGTTCTTAATTGCCCATGTGGCTTTGTCGGCCTGGAACATTTCGCCAAATATCAAACCTTCCTTAACGGGCAGGAACCCAAACACCATATAGATGCCAAATACTATGGTAGCAAACAATGGCAAGCCTTTCTGAGTAGATTTAGGCATGAAAGTGTCATATAAGAATACGAGCAAGAACACTGCAAGCAGTCCTAACTCTTGAGGCATCATTAAAAACTGAGAATAATCCAATTTCATAATTATATCTTATCTTTTTTAATTCTACACTATAATTACATAACACTTGTCAAAGCCCTCACCACAGGATCGAAGCTGTCGCGGATGATGTCGATGAAGAAATTGGGGAAACAGCCGATGATCGCCACAGCAATTATCAAAGTTGCGGTAGAGATGCGCTCGGTGGGCTCGGCATCGGTGAGAGTGCGGTGATGCTCATTCTGAACCGCTCCATATAGTAGCTTGCCCACAACTCGCAGGATATAGACCGCTGTGATGACAATCGATGTGGTGGCGGCGATGGTGAGAACACGATGGAACATATCGGTGTGCTCAAATGAGCCGACAAATATCGTCATCTCGGCAACGAAGCCGCTCAATCCCGGCAATCCCAGCGAAGCGAAACCGGCGATTACATATCCCACGCCCAAGTAAGGCATGATGTGCATCAGGCCGCCCATCTCGCGGATGTCGCGAGTGTGGGTGCGGCCGTAAATCATACCGATAAGGGCGAAGAACAAGGCTGTCATCAAACCGTGCGATAGCATCTGGAGCACAGCACCAGTCATCGCGGTCTGGTTGAACATCAAGATGGCGAAAAGCACCATACCGCAGTGGCTAACCGACGAGTAAGCGTTGATATACTTGAGGTCGGTCTGCACACATGCACTGAAAGCACCATACACGATGCTGATACCTGTCAACGTCAAAAATATCCATCCCAACTGCTGTGCAGCAAAAGGCATAAGGAAAATGGCAATGCGGAAACAGCCATAACCACCAAGTTTCATCAGCACACCGGCATGAAGCATCGACACCGCAGTGGGCGCACTGGCATGACCGTCGGGCGACCAAGTGTGGAACGGGAACATGGCACCAAGCACTCCAAAGCCCACAAAGGTGAGTGGGAACAAGTAATACTGCCAAGCGTGAGGAATGGCGTCGTTCTCAGCAATCTCGAGCAGGTTCATAGTGAGAGGCTGACCCTCGGGCGCCGAGTGGAAGTAGATACCAATGAGACCAAGCATCAAAAATGCCGAACCACCCATAAGCATCAAGGTGAGCTTCATGGCACTGTAGTTCTTGTTGCCACTCCCCCACACACCAATGAGCAGGTACATAGGGATAAGTGCCACCTCATAGAACATGAACATGGTGAACAAGTCCACACTGATGAAGAATCCAAACACACCCGTCGAGAGCAAGAAGAACCACAAGAAGAACTGCTTGGGCAGCGGATCCATCTTCCACGAAGCGAAGACTCCGGCAAAGACGATGAATGCCGAAAGCAGTATCATCACCACCGAAACACCATCTACACCAAGGGCGAGCTTGATGTTCAGCGAAGAATACCACACCACGTCGGTGCGCAATATCATCGGGTCGGTAACGCCAGCATTGCGAGCCTTTAGGAATATATATACCAAATATATAGCCAAAGCCACCAATGCTGTGGCACCAGTCACGGCAACGGCCCTAATCGCATCGATGCCCTTGTTCTTGGTCAGTGCTAAGCCTGCAAGAGTGAGCACAGGGATTATCACGAAATAAATAAGTATATTAGAGAATATTTCCATAATCTTTACTGTTTATTTAGAACCGTTGATTAAATGCATAGAATCACTACACCAGTGACAGCTGCCAGAAGCACTGCACCGATTATATAATAGGAGACATAACCCTGCACATTGCCCGACTGCATCTTGCGGATGCCGAAAGAGGCGCTGTTTGTGACATTACCCAGCAGGTTGAAGAAACCGTCGATAATGGTGCGGTCAAACCATGCAATGGGCTTGCTGATACCCTGGAAAATGATTTTGTGGGTAATGAACTGATAAAGCTCATCCATGTAGAATCGCTTGTAGCTTGCTGTCCACAGGCCCTTGAACATTGTCGCCAGTTTATCAGGTAGAGGGTTCTCCTTGCGATACATCACAGTAGCAAGACCAATACCCACAAGGGCTATTGCCACACTGGCACCAGCAACAGGCAAGTTCATGTGAGTTTCAAGCGCTTGACCATTCCAAGTGACGAGGTCGCCAAATGGCACGAAACCTGCCACACACGAGATGAGCGCCAGCACAATCAGTGGCACTGTCATGGTCCAGGGCTGGTCTTTTGGTGCATGCTCACCGTGTACCTCATGTTTCTTCCAGAAGAAGATGAGATAGTAGATGCGGAACATGTAGAACGCTGTCATTCCAGCCACCATGCTCATCCACAATCCCCAGCCAAGACCTTTCTCATAGCAAGCCACGAGAATCTCGTCCTTACTGAAGAATCCTGCGAACGGAGGAATACCAGCAATCGCCAAGCAGCCAATAAGGAAAGCGATGCTGGTGATGGGCATATATTTGTGCAGACCGTGCATCTTGCTGTTCTCGTTGCTGTGAACAGCATGGATGATAGCACCAGCGCACAAGAAGAGCAACGCCTTGAACATAGCGTGGGTGAACAGGTGGAACATAGAGGCCATGTAACCAAGTCCGGCCTCATGCTCACCAATGAGAGCACCATCGGCAGAGCTCACAGCAAGAGAAGTCATCATAAAGGCTATCTGAGAGATTGTCGAGAACGCCAATGCACGCTTGATGTCGCTCTGAGTGCAGGCTATCGCTGCGGCATAGAACGCTGTGAAGGCACCCACCACGCAGATGATGTCCATCGCACCCTGCTCCATCACATAGAGCGGGAACATGCGGGCTACCAGGAACACACCAGCGACAACCATTGTGGCGGCATGGATAAGTGCCGAGACGGGAGTTGGACCTTCCATAGCATCGGGAAGCCAAATGTGCAATGGATACATAGCACTCTTACCAGCACCACCAATGAAGATGAAAGTCAACGCCCAACCCGTTACCGAGCAGCCCATAAATGTAAGGCCTTGAGCGCTGGTAAACGCATTTATCACCTCTCCGCCATTTTTGCCCATTATATCGATAAAATCAAATGTCTTGGTATAATAAGAAAGTATCAATATTCCTATAAGGAAGAACAAATCGGCAAGACGAGTGACGATAAACGCCTTCTTTGATGCATGGTTGGCAGGTTGAAGTCCATAGTAGAAACCAATGAGCAGGTAGGACGAAACACCCACCATCTCAAAGAATATGAACATTTGGAAAATATTGGTCGAGACAACGAGTCCCAGCATCGAGAATGTGAACAACGCCAAGTCGGCATAGTAACGCTGGAAACCTTTCTCTGGGTTGCCATCGTGGTCACTCATATAGCCCAAACTATACAAGTGTACCATGAACGACACGGTGCAGATAACTACCAGCATCATTGCAGAGATTGGGTCAAGAAGGACTCCCAACTTAACAACGAGCTTATCGGCATAAAACGAAAGCCAGGTCCAATCGGTAGGGACTAACTGTTGATACACACCATCGACCTTCTGAGGCCCTTCACCAAAGAAATAAGTAAACGCTATGGCATAAGCCAACACTGTTGTCACAGCCATACCCAAAACCCCTATCACACCGGTAATCTTGCGAGGCATCTTTGTGCCCACAAGACCCAGGAACAGGAACATGAACAGAGGTATGGCAAGAACGTATATTGTACTATCTAGTAATGTCATAACTGTTTAGAATTTCATTTTAGTAATTTGATTAATATCAACTTTCTTCGCAACCCTATACACGTTGATGATGATAGCTATCGCCACGGCAGTCTCGGCGGCGGCAATCGCTATGGCAAACAAACTGAAGAACATGCCTTCGTGACCAGCAGGGAACAGGTAACGGTTGAAGACCGCAAAATTGATGTCAACAGAGTTGAGCATCAACTCCAGCGAGATCAACATCGCAATCATATTCTTGCGGGTAATAAACCCGTAAACTCCACATCCAAACATGATAAGACTTGGAATGAGATACATTAATAATGATAGTTTCATTTTCTTCTCTCCTTTCTTTTTTATCGTTTACGGGCAATTACTATAGCACCAATGATGCAAGCAAGCAACAACACGCTCAACGCCTCGAAAGGCAACAAATAGCCTTTGTCGCTGAGCAGTTTCTCTCCCAATGCGTTTATAGTGAAATCTTCGGTGGACGCTAACTCTACAGCACTTTTAATCTTGGCAAAACTGAAGAGTGCAGCGCCACACACCAGCACTCCCAAGCCACATGCAGTGAGACCCATTGCTCGACGATGTGACGTGAGGGCATCGGAATCTTCACCAGGCTTGTGGGTTAGCATGATAGCAAACACAAACAAGACAACTATACCTCCGGCATAAACGGCAATTTGTGTAGCACCCAAGAACTCATAATCCATCTGGAAGTAAATGCCAGCTGTTGCCAAAAGCACAAACAACAGATAGGTTGCTGAGCGCAAAATTTTCTTTGTCGTCACTGTGAGCACCGAAAAGACGATGATTGCCAGTGCGAACACGAAATACATGATTACATTTCCAATTGAATCCATATTATTCTTCTTTTTTATTTGCGTTAGGTGACTCAACATCGGCAGCCTCAGGTTTTGCCGGCTCGGTCGCCTCAGTTGCCTCAGGCTTAGGGGCTGGCTTGGCTGCTGGTTCAGGAGCGGGTTTCTCTTTCTCAGGCAGGTAATTGAGCTGCTTGAGAAGCGCCTCACGGCGGAATACCGCCTGCTCAAAGTCGTTAGAGAACTTGATGGCATCGGTCGGACAGGTTGTTACACACAATCCGCAGAAGGTGCAGCTTCCCAAGTCATACATATACTTGTCGAGCTTCATCTTCTTCTTGCCATTGGGCAGGTCAACCATACGGGTTATAATCTGAATGGTGCCATTGGGGCAGTTGCGCTCACACGTCTTGCAGGCGATGCACTTGTGATAACCCTCCTCGTCATAGATGAACTGCAACGTGGCTCTAAATCTCTCGGGGATTTCAAGCTCTGCCCTATTCTCGGGATATTGCTCAGTGACTTTTTTGGTAAAGAGCTCTTTACCTGTCACCTCCATACCCTTGATAAGGCTATGAGCACCCGTAAATATTGAAGAGAAATACTCCTTGATGTTCATAATTATGTTTTGTCGGTGGTGTGCTTCTATTGTGGCACACAATAACTTATGCCTCAATTTATTTATCTTGAGTGCCACAAGCAAACAGGCATAAAAGATTCACTTGATGACACATTTATTTTTTTTACTATCTCTCCACTTGGCCGCCCAGGATGTCGAGCAACTCGGTAGTGATGCTGTCTTGCCTTAGTTTGTTGTATTCCAGGTTAAGCTCCTCGAGCAGCTCAGCGGCATTGTCGCTGGCAATCTGCATGGCAATCACACGTGACGCCTGCTCCGATGCCGAGCTAGATACAAACACCTCTTGCATCGTGGCTCGCATGTGCAGTGGCAATACACTATTGAAGATGCTGTTGGCATCGGGCTCGAAGATGCATGGACTGCACGCCTGCTTGGCGTCTATGTCCTGTGCCAGAGCTTCGGCGCTCAACGGCAGCAACTGCTCGTGTTGCAGCAATTGGCGACTGCTAGAGACATACCTCAAGTAAACGATGTCCACACGGTCGTACACATGGTCAACAAAGCGACTTCTCAACAGTTCGGTGAAGTCAGACAGCTGCTCCATGGTGCTTCGTGTACTCATATATTCCACATGCTCCACTTTGATGTTCTTAGTCTCTATCTTGCTCACCGCTTTCATCATCTTCTTGCCAACAGGAATAACTGTGATTTTCACGTTTTTGCCATACTGCTTGCGCAACTCGTCGATTGCTGTAAGCAGCTGCTTGAAGATGTTGATATTGTAAGCACCACAAAGGCCGTCATCGCTGCCGAAGACCACAATTGCCACATTGCTAACCTCGCGAGTCTCAATCAGTGGAGAAGAAAATTCCACATCGGTCACAAGCAAGTGACTGAGCACGTTGCGCACCATCTCCCTATAGGGTTGCAGGCGGCGCACTATGCCAGTGAACTTGTGCATCTTGGCCGATGAAATCATCTTCATCGCACTGGTAGTCTTCTCGGTAGAGGCTACCGAACTAATGCGTCCTTTAAGTTCTCGAAGTGTTGCCATTAATAATCACAAATTATATCAAGCTTGATACTTACCTGAAATCTCAGCGGCGGCTTCTTTGAGCTTCGCCATCACCTCATCATCAATCTTGCCGCTCTTGAGCACATCGAGCACGTCGATCTGGTGCTTAGCGTGCAGATACTGGATGAGAAGCTGCTCAAACTCATGCACCTTGTCCATAGGCACGTTCTCGAGCAGACCATTTACACCGCAGTAAATCACAGCAATCTGCTCCTCAACGGGAACAGGCTTATACTGCGGCTGAACAAGCAAGCGCTCATTCTTGCGGCCTGTGTCGATGGTGCGCGCGGTTACGGGGTCGATGTCACCGCCAAACTTGGTGAACGACTCCAGCTCACGGAACTGCGCCTGAGCAATCTTGAGCGTACCTGCCACCTTCTTCATCGCCTTGATTTGAGCGTTACCACCCACACGCGACACCGAGATACCCACATTCACCGCGGGACGGATACCGTTGTTGAACAACGCAGTCTCAAGGTAAATCTGGCCATCGGTAATAGAAATCACGTTGGTGGGGATATATGCGCTCACGTCGCCGGCTTGTGTCTCGATGATGGGAAGTGCCGTCAACGAGCCACCACCCTTCACCTTGCCCTTGAGGGCCTCAGGGAGGTCGTTCATCGCCTCAGCAACCTTTTGGTTCTCATTAATCTTGGCTGCGCGCTCGAGCAAGCGGCTGTGCAGGTAGAAGATGTCGCCAGGATAAGCCTCGCGGCCCGAGGGGCGCTTGAGGATAAGCGATATCTCACGATAGGCGACAGCCTGCTTCGAGAGGTCGTCATAGACTACAAGAGCATCACGACCAGTGTCGCGGAAGTACTCGCCAATGGCGGCACCGGCAAATGGCGCATAGTAGCGCATCGACGCCGAGTCGGCAGCAGTGGCGGCAATCACCACGCTATAAGGCATCGCACCGTACTTGGTAAGCTGGTTGACCAGCGCAGCGACGGTCGAAGCCTTCTGTCCGATAGCCACATAGATGCAATACACAGGATTGCCTGCCTCGTAGCCCGACTTTTGATTGATTATTGTATCCACAGCGATTGCGGTCTTGCCAATCTGGCGGTCACCGATGATGAGCTCGCGCTGGCCACGGCCAATGGGGATCATCGAGTCGATGGCTTTGAGACCAGTTTGTAGAGGCTGATTCACAGGCTGGCGGAATATAACGCCAGGAGCCTTGCGCTCCAGTGGCAGACGCACAAGTTCGCCCTCGATAGGTCCCTTGCCGTCAAGAGGCTCACCCAGCACGTTGATTACGCGCCCGAGCAGTCCCTCGCCCACGGGGATAGAGGCAATCTCACCTGTGCGACGCACTTTCATGCCCTCGGCAACACTTTCTACCTTGTCCATGAGGATCACACCCACGTTGCTCTCCTCAAGGTTCATGGCAACGCCAGTAACGCCATTATCAAACTCTACGAGCTCGTTGGCCTCAACGTTCTCAAGTCCATAGACATGAGCCACGCCGTCGCCCACCTCAAGCACTGTACCTACCTCCTCAAACGACACCTTGCTCTCGATGTCGCTGAGTTGCTGTTTAAGTATGTCGGATATTTCACTTGGGTTTATCATCTCACTCTTATTAACTTAGGAGTTTTAAACGCAATTTTTCTAATTGATTTTTCACCGATGCGTCGAGCACGCGTGAATCGACATCGACCGTGAAGCCTCCAATGAGGTCGGGATTGACCTTCTTGGTAAGCTCTATGGTCTTGTCGCCAAACTGCTCTTTTACCACATCGATGATAGCATTAATCTCGTCATCGCCAAGTTGCACGGCAGTGACGATTTCAACCTTTGCGATGCCATTCTGCTCACGGTACTGCTTCATGAAAGCCAGAGCGATGGAGCGCAAAAAGTCGATTCGGTTGTTCTTGATAACCAACTCCATGAACTTTGCCGATGTGCCACCCAGCTTTGCGCCCGATGCCGCACAAAGCAACTTAAGCTTGTCTTCAACGGGCAAAAATGGGTTGTTCACGGCCTTCTTCAAACCCGCCTCGGCAGCATAGGAGGCATCAAGCTGCTTCATCTCATTGTAGATGGCAGCCGTATCGCCACACTCCTGCGAGAGCTTGTAAAGCGCCTTGGCATATCGGTTAGGGATAAGTCCGTCGTTCATCGCGTTGATTAGTTTTTAGATTCAACCTCGGTCAGTAGTTTCTTCACCAGGTCTTGCTGAGCCTTGTCGTCGCTCATGTTGCGGCGAATCACCTGCTCGGCAATCTGGAGCGCGTAAGCACCCACATCCTGGCGCAACTGATGCTCACTCTCCTTGCGTGCCTGTTCTATCGACACTTGAGCGGCATCGGTCACTTTCTTCGCCTCGACAGCAGCCTCGGCCTTAGCCTGCTCGATGATTTCGGTTTTCATCTTGGCTGCGTCGCGCAAAATATCGGCCTGCTGCTTGCGTGCCTCGGCAACGAGCGCGTCGGCCTCACTCTTGGCATTGTCAAGTTGCGACTTTGCCTCCTGCGCGTAGGCCACACCTTTATCTATCAAGCTGGCACGCTCGTCCATGCTCTTGATGATAAAAGGCCATACCCATTTCGCCAGGATGAAGTAGAGGCAGGCGAATGCCAGAAACATCCAGAATACCAGGCCAAATTCAGGCTTAAACAGTTCCATCTAAAAACCTTGTTTTAAATGATTATTAAACGAAGAGAGCGAGAATGCAAACGATGAGTGCGATGAGTGCAACACCTTCGATAAGAGCTGCAATCACAATCATGTTGGTACGGATGTCACCAGTTGACTCGGGCTGACGGGCAATAGATTCCATTGCCGAACCGCCAATGCGGCCAATACCAATACCAGCAGCGATGGCTGCGATACCTGCACCAATGCAAGCGCCTAATGTTCCAAGGGCTGTTGCTTCAGCTAAAATTAATCCTAACATAGTCTTTAAATTTTAAATTGTTATTATTTGTTTTATTTTTTATTATTCGTTTTATTCGGTTGCGGGTTCGTGTTCTCCATGAATGTGAGCCATCGAGATAAAGATGGTCGATAACAAAGTGAACACAAATGCCTGGATAAAGCTGATTAACGTGTCGAGAAGGAGCATAAACAGTGACAGAAGCACAGATAAAACCGCTGTTCCAGCGCCTACTGCTGCTCCAAACATCTCGGTGAAAATCATTATGAGCAATATCAACACGAGCACCACCATGTGACCGCCAAGCATGTTGGCAAACAGACGGACCATCAGTGCCAATGGCTTGGTCAAGATGCCGAGGAACTCAATGAGCGGCATCATAGGCACTGGGCACTTGAGTGCTACAGGCACATCGGGCCAGAAGATATCTTTCCAGTAATGCTTCGTGCCGGTGATGTTGGTGATGATGAAAGTGGCAAGTGCCAGCACCATAGTCACGGCAAGGTTGCCGGTTAGGTTGGCGCCACCAGGGAATATCACTATCAGTCCCAGTAAGTTCATAGTGAGGATGAAGAAGAACGCCGTAAGCAGGTAAGGACCATATTTAGGCGCCTCCTTGCCCATGATAGGCTTGATGGTGTCAGTATATACAAAGTCAATTACCAACTCAAGCATTCCCTTGGCACCCTTAGGACCTTTCATGCCTTGCTTCTTGTACCAGTTGCGCAGGCTCGTCGTCATCAAAATAACGAGAGCCGCTGCAATGAGTATGCCCAGCACATTCTTGGTGATAGAGAAGTCCCACGGACGATACTCACCGCCGTCAACCACCTGCACGAGTTTGCCTTTGTAGCCTCCTTCGGCGTCGGTCGATATCTTGAAACTGGCATCGCCGTCCTGATAGGTCTCGCCACCTGTGACGCGGCTCGACAAGAAGCAATGCAGCTTCCCACCCTTGTCAAAGACGATGATTGGCAGTGGAATCTTCTTGGAGTGCGAGAACGGCACTTCCCAGCCGTAGGCGTCTCCCAGGTGCTCAAAGATGGTCTCTTTGGGATTCACCTTGCCGTCGCCATGGCTTTTGTGAGATGCCGACTGAGCATATCCCCACGCCATAAGCGCGAGTATCACCAGTGTTATTATTATTGTTATTGCTTTCTTCATAAAAGAGAATTACAATAATCTTTTTTCTTAATAAAGACAAACACTCACAACATTGTCTTTCACATCGACGATGCCACCCTTTATCTCTTGATTAGTGGTGGTTTCGCCATGCACATAACTCATAGTGCCTGGAACCAAAGATGATATAAGAGCTGCATGGTTGTTGAGAATCTGGAACGAACCCAAAGCTCCTGGCAAGGTGATTTGGTCGATCTCGCCCTCAAACTCTATCTGCTCTGCCGATATGATTTTTAGTCTCATAGTGTGTCAGTTATCATTAACAGTTGTCAGTTATCAGAACTCGGTTGTTTATCCAACTTGCGCAAGAAGCTTCTTGCCCTTGGCGATCGCATCGTCGATGGTGCCCACGTTCAGGAATGCTTGCTCTGGAAGGTCATCAACCTCGCCGTCAAGAATCATCTTGAAGCCGCGTATGGTCTCGTTCAATGGAACCATCACACCAGGAACGCCAGTGAACTGCTCGGCAACGAAGAATGGCTGCGAGAGGAAGCGCTGAGCGCGACGAGCACGTGATACCACGAGTTTGTCATCATCGCTCAACTCATCAACACCGAGGATGGCGATGATATCTTGCAACTCATTGTACTTCTGCAAAAGGCGAATCACGCGCTGAGCCACATCGTAGTGTTCCTCGCCGATGATGTTTGGATCCATGATACGTGATGTTGACGCCAATGGGTCAACGGCGGGATAGATACCCAGCTCGGTGATTTTGCGGCTCAACACGGTTGTAGCATCAAGGAAGTTAAATGTAGTAGCGGGAGCAGGGTCGGTCAAGTCGTCGGCAGGCACATACACAGCCTGAACTGAGGTGATACTGCCACTCTTGGTAGAGGTGATGCGCTCCTGCAGTTTACCCATCTCACTGGCAAGCGTAGGTTGATAACCTACAGCACTTGGCATACGTCCCAAGAGGGCCGACACCTCACTACCAGCCTGAGTGAAACGGAAGATATTGTCCATAAACAACAGGATGTCGCGGCCGCCACCGTCCTGGTCACGGAACTGCTCGGCAACGGTAAGTCCCGATAGCGCAACACGCATACGTGCGCCAGGAGGCTCGTTCATCTGGCCGAACACCAGTGTAGCCTGACTCTGTGCCACAGCGTCCATATCCACGCTTTCGAGGTTCCACTCGCCATTGGCCATCTCCTCCTTGAACTTGTCGCCATATTTTATTACGCCGCTCTCAATCATCTCACGCAGCAGGTCATTACCCTCACGGGTGCGCTCACCAACACCGGTGAACACCGAGAATCCGCTATGACCGTGAGCAATGTTGTGGATGAGCTCCATAATGAGCACCGTCTTACCCACACCGGCACCACCGAAAAGACCAATCTTACCACCTTTAGAGAATGGCTCGATAAGGTCGATAACTTTGATGCCAGTATAGAGAATCTCTTGAGAGATTGACAGGTCACTAAAGTCGGGCGTGGGTTGATGAATGGGACGACGGTCACCGCCTTTGAGGTCGGCAAGGTGGTCGATAGGCTCACCAATCACGTTGAGAAGGCGACCTTTCACCTGTTCGCCGGTAGGCACCGAGATGGGCTGTCCCAAGTTCTTCACTTTGGTGCCACGCTGCAGGCCGTCGGTACTATCCATAGCCACACAGCGCACGGTGTTCTCGCCAATGTGCTGCTCCACCTCAAGCATCAGCTCTGTGCCATCGTGACGAGCTACCGACAAAGCGGTATAAATCTCAGGCACTTGGTTTCCCTCGCCCTCAAAAGTCACGTCAACAACAGGACCAATCACCTGTGTTATTTTTCCAAAATTTTCGTTCATAACCACGAGAATTTATTTATGCTGTATTAATTAATTCAGTTTTTATCCTGCGAAATGCCATCCCAAGCTAACCAGAACTGCCATTACAACCAAGTTCACCAGTCCAATAGGCATAAGGTAGCGCCACTCGAGCGCCAGCATCTGGTCAATACGCACGCGTGGGAACGACCACTTGAACCAGATGATGATGAACGACACGAATATCGCCTTGCCCAAGAACCAGATGGTTGACGGGATATAATCCATCACGGTGTTGAAACCTTCCCAGCCTGGTATGTGCAGTGGCATCCAGCCGCCCAAGAAGAGCAGCGACGCGATACCCGACACGATAAAGAGGTTGAGGTACTCGGCAAGGTAGAAGAAGCCGAAATGGATACCCGAGTACTCGGTGTGATAACCTGCGGTCAACTCATGCTCTGCCTCAGGAAGGTCAAAGGGACCACGGTTGGTCTCAGCAGTAGCGGCAATCACATAGATGATGAACGCGATAATTGCAGGAATGTGTCCAGTGAAGATGAACCAACCGTTCTGCTGAGCCTCAACAAGACCAGTCACGCTCATGGTGCCCGACAGGCAAACAATGGTGAGCATGGCGATACCAATCGAGAGCTCATAGCTGATCATCTGCGCACCGCTTCGCATGGCGCCGATAAGAGTGTATTTACTGTTACTTGACCATCCAGCGAGCAAGATACCCACAACACCCAGCGACGACACTGCTGTCATAAAGAAGATGCCCACATTGAAATCAATCATTTGCATCCCCTTGCCCCAGGGCAGACAAGCAAACACCACCACCGATGCAATCAACACCAAATATGGCGCCAACTTGTGAAGGAAGTTATCGCTCTTCCACAAGTCCACAACCTCCTTGATAAGCATCTTGATGACGTCGGCAAAAATCTGCAGCGAGCCCCAAGGTCCCACACGCAATGGGCCACGGCGGCACTGGAACCATGCACATACCCAGCGCTCATACATGATATAGAACATCGCGAGCAAGGAGTAGGCAAGCAACAGCACTGCTGCTATAATCACACACTCTATGGTTGTTGCCAACCATTGTGGCATCACTCCTGTCAACAGGTCATTAAACCAAGTTGTGACTACACTAAAGTCAAACATAATTATTATAATAATGTGTGTTGATAATCTGTTTTAATCTCTCTAATTCTTCTTTCCTTAACGGTCGATATCGGGAATCACAAAGTCGATTGACGCTGTGATAGTGATAAGGTCGGCAATCAGGTTATCCTTGCAGGTGAGATCTACAACACCCACCAGGTTGAAGCATGGACTCTGGAAGTGGAGGCGATAAGGTTTCTGGAAGGGTTTTGGATCGCCGTCGCTCTCGAGATATACACCGAAAGCGCCACGACTGCCTTCTACCTGCTGATACCAGTGACCGGCGGGCAATTTGATGAGTTTGGGCACTTTAGCGATGTACTCGCCTTCGATACCTTCTTTCTCAAGCATGTCGCAGCACTGGCGCAGAATCTTGATGCATTCCTCCATCTCCTTCATACGAACCATGTAGCGGTCCATCGAGTCGCCGTTCTCGAGAATCACCTCATCAAACTCCACCTCATTGTAGAGTGAATAAGGATGACACTTGCGCACGTCGCAATGGCAACCGCTAGCTCGTCCCGAAGGTCCTGTAACAGCATAGTTGATGGCGTCTTCCTTGCTGAGGAATCCCACACCCTTCATGCGGTTCACGGCAATCACGTTACCGCTGAATAGCTTGTGGTACTCTTTTAGTTTCTCGGTAACAACATCGCAGCAATGACGCACGTCGTTGATGAACTCGGGATGCACATCGGCAACCACTCCGCCAATGGTCATGTAACTCATCGACATGCGGGCTCCACAGGTCTTGTCGAAGATGTCATAAATCAACTCGCGCTCCCTGAAGCCATAGAAGAATGCTGTGGTAGCGCCCTGGTCCATAGTCAAGCAGCCATAGCTCAACAAGTGGCTTGACAGACGCATCAGCTCATCCATCATCATGCGAATCAACTCAGCGCGATGAGGCACCTCAATACCCATCGCCTTCTCGATGCACAAGCACAGGCAATGGCGGTTGATGTGAGCCGACATATAGTCAAGGCGCTCAGTATAGAGTAGAGTCTGTGGATAAGTCAGGCTCTCGCACATCTTCTCGATGCCGCGGTGAATGTAACCGCTCACCACGTCAACCTTTTTTACCAGCTCGCCCTCAATTGAGGTGCGATAGCGCATCACACCGTGAGTGGAGGGATGCTGTGGGCCAACGTTGATGACATATTCTTCGTCTTCAAACACCTTGCCATCGATGCGAGTCACGTTGCCGTTCTCATCTTCCACAAGGCGATAGGTGTTGTCCTCGTTCTGCTCGTCGTCAAGGCGGATGGGGTTCTTCTCGGGACTATCATCGTAATCCTTGCGCAAGGGATAACCCACCCAATCGTTGCGCAGGAAGAAACGACGCATATCGGGATGATTGATAAACTCTATGCCATAGAAGTCATAGACCTCACGCTCCTGGAAGTTGGCTACTGCCCACAGGTCGCTCACGCTGTGCAGGCGTGGTTGCTCGCGGTCGGTGGTTGCCACCTTCACGTGAATCATATCTTGTGTGTCGGTATTGGTCAAGTAATACATCACGCCAAGCTCCTCTTTCCAGTCCACGCCAACGAGGGCGGTGAGATAATCGAAGTGCATCTCATTCTTGAGAGCAGTGGCCAGGTCATGCCATTTCTCATCGGGGACAGTAACCAGCAGGAACTCGCCGCTGTCGTCAAACTGAGCTTCGGGACACAAGTTGCCGATTTGTTCTTGGAAATCTGCCATATATATAAATGTATATTTCTTATTCTTGATTATTCAAATTCTCGTTTGTTGCCTCTTGTGCCTCCTCAGGGCTGCTTGGAGCCACTTGCTGGGCGTCGTGAGCGTAGAAGAGCTCTTTGCGCTTCTCCTTGCGGTTAACGCCGCCAAAGAACTTCTGCACCTTGATCTTGCGCTGAAGCTGCATCAGGGCATAGAACATTGCCTCGGGACGGGGAGGACAGCCGGGAAGATACACATCCACAGGGATAATCTCGTCAATGCCCTTCACCACACAGTAGCTGTTCTTGAAAGGACCGCCGCTCACTGTGCACGCACCGCAGGCAATCACATATTTGGGTTCTGCCATTTGCTCATAAAGGCGTTTCAGGGCAGGAGCCATGCGGTAAGTGATAGTGCCCTGGCACATGATATAGTCGGCTTGGCGAGGTGAGTTTCTTGCCACCTCAAAGCCAAAGCGCGCCATGTCATAGCGTGCGGCGCCTAAGCACATAAACTCGATGGCACAGCAGCTGGTGCCAAAGCAGAATGGCCACAACGAGTTGCTGATGCCCCAATTTATCAACTGGTCAAGCTTGCCCACGACAACATTGGTGCCGCTGGCGTTCAACTCCTCAACGAGCTTGTCGATATACTCATTGTCCTTGAAGTCTTCATGCTTCATGCTTTTGATTTTCACTTCCATCTCAACGCTCCTTTCTTCCAGGCGTAAGCAAGACCTAGAACTAAGATGAACAAAAATGTGCCAACTGCCAGCAGCGTGGTAGTGCCAAGGCTTTTAGAGATTGCTGCCCAAGGGAACAGGAACACTGTCTCCACATCAAACATGAGGAAGAGGATAGCAAACAAATAATAGCCCACATGGAACTGTGCCATGCTCTCGCCACGAGTTGGAATACCACACTCGTAGGTCTCGCCTTTCCTCTTTGTGTAGCTGCGAGGACCGATGAGCCTTGCTATCAACAGGGCGGCAAATACGAGGACAACGCCTGTGAGCACCGCCGTGACAGCTAATGTAGTACTTTGAATACCGAGTAAAACCATAAAAATAAATTTATTGAGTTTCTTAAAATAATTTTCTAAAAATAATGAGCCATTGCCCGCACATCATTGCAGATGTCACACGCTATGGCTCATTTCGTTTTATACGATAATTGTGTAAGTGTGAGTGAGCACACAACAACACGTCCTGCGCATTGATGCACAAAACATTAAGTTTGCTATATGTGTATGCTCTCATTAATTGCAATCAATATCTCAACAAGATGGCATTTACTCTGGCATCTTGCCAAAAGCCCGTCGGCTTCAGCCATTTCTTGTTTTGCGGTGCAAATATAGTAATTTTTTCGCATTAAAAAGAAAATATATTATATTAAATTATTAACAAGCGAATAAAAAATAATGATTTTTATCAATTAACGTAAACTATCTCAACCATAAAAAATCACCATTTTCTTGCCTGAAAAAATAATTTTTGCTACTTTTGCAGTGGCATTTTTCGCTCCATTTCTCAGACCAAGGAGCACAAAATCAAGGGGCAAAAATAGCGATTTTTTGACCACGCCTGCAAGCCACTGTAAGACAGTTTGTTGGAGACTAATATTTTGATTTCTAGACACAATTTTACACTATTTAATGCAAAAAATTGCCGCTATTCGGAAATAAATGCCTAATTTTGCACGTTCTTATTCATGTAGTGACCCGCATTTGAGGTCAACAAGAAGCCCGAGAGCAGGCTTAAAAACTGGAGTTCTGCCTCACCTCTCTCATAATTCTTGAATATATTTTTTTTTGGCTTCTTGAAACTTTTAAACAACGTAATATGAAGTTATCTTTTAATAGTCTGCGATTAAGTTTCATTGGTATAGCACTTATATCGGTTAGCATCGCAGCTAGCGCACAATCAATTAGCGACTACCGCAAAGCACACCGCGATCTCCTCGCGAAACAGGAGAAAATTAAAGACAAAATCAAGGTTGAAGAGGCTCAGAAATATGCCCAAGACCTTTATGGCGATAAACAAGTTGACAACGCCGACATCTACAGCGAAGCTTGGAACAGCGATCGCGTTAATCCATATCAGAACGCAAGTATTCCTACCTCTAAGGTTCTTGATGTTTCTAAATACGCAATGCCAGTAAAGAATAATGCTATCACCTCACACTTCGGTTACCGCAAGCAGTTTGGTCGCATGCATTATGGCGTTGACCTAAAAGCATCGGTTGGTGACACCGTTTATGCTGCTTTCTCTGGCAAGGTGAGACTCACCAAGTTTGAGCGTAATGGATACGGATTCTTCGTGATCGTACGCCACGACAATGGCATGGAGACTGTTTATGGTCACCTATCGAAATTCTTGGTTAAGCCCAACCAGTATGTAAAGGCTGGCACACCTATCGCACTTAGCGGTAACACTGGCCGTAGCACTGGCCCACATCTCCATTTCGAGACTCGTTACATGGGCGTAGCCATGAATCCCGAGAAGATTTTTGACTTCATCAACGGCACAACGTACCACGACACTTTCACGTTCAACAAGAACGAGAATAACAACAGTGGCAACAACCGCCAGAGCGCAAGTCGCCGTCGTCGTTAATGGCAACAAAAACAAGCTTCACAGCGCAGCACTCAGTGTTGCGCTGTTTTTTTGCTCTCAATTTCAAGATTTTTATTAATTTTGCACCGTCAACCATCATTCATCATGGAAGTAATCTACGAGGACAACCACATAATCATAGTCAACAAGGCGTGCGGTGAGATCGTTCAAGGCGACCGTACTGGCGATGTACCTATGGTTGAGACGCTAAAGCAGTGGATAAAAGAGAAATACAACAAGCCTGGCAACGTGTTTTGCGGTGTCACTCATCGCATCGACCGCCCCACTTGCGGACTAGTAGTGTTTGCTCGCACAAGCAAAGGACTATCGCGCATGAATGATCTCTTCCGTAAAGGAGAAGTACATAAAACCTACTGGGCTATCGTCAAGAACCGTCCGCCAAAAGATGAGGACACCCTCACCGACCACCTAATCTCAATTGAGAAAAACAACAAGACCTACGTCACTAGCCCCGACACAAAGGGCGCGCAGAAAGCGGTGTTGAAATATCGTGTCATTGCCCAAAGCAAAAACTACTACCTTCTTGAGATAGACCTGCTCACTGGACGCAAGCACCAAATCCGCGCGCAACTCTCGCACCTCGGCTGTCCCATCAAGGGAGATCTCAAATATGGCGCTCCACGCAGCAACCCCGACGGTGGCATCTCGCTGCAGTCGCACCGCATTCACTTCATTCACCCAGTATCAAAACAGGAAATCGACATCACCGCACCTATCCCCAACGACACCCTGTGGCAAGAATTGGAGCAGTGCACGCATAATGCACAGTCTAAAAGCGTTTTGGATTGAGAGGTGCAACTGCGAATATCTAGGCGGAGCAATTAGTTACAATTCGTTTATTTCGTGTGTCTTAAAAGAGTGCGCAGCAATTAACGCATTATTGAACCACCAGGTCGGCAAAACGTTTATTGGACCAAATCACGAAATTGCCTTCGGCATCTACACTGATTGTCATCACTCCTAGCTTATCGTTGCCTTCCATCATCGTTTTGGTCTTCTCCTCGCCCATTGCCATGCAGGCTGTGGACCATGCGTCGGCACTCATGCAGTCGGGAGCCACGATGCTCACGCTCAGCAAGTTTGACGTCTCGCTACCTCCTGTCTTGGGATTGACGATGTGGCTCAGTTTCTTTCCTCCACTTTCCTTATACTTGCGATAGCTGCCGCTTGTCGCTACTGCCTGACCATCAAGCGTAATCACCAGAACGCTGCTATGTTGAGCGCCATCGCTTCCATCGGCTTCAGGCATATCAATTGACACGTGCCACGGCTGGCCAGCCTGGTTAACGCCTCGCGCCACCACTTCGCCGCCAATCTCCACCATGTAATTCTCCACTCCATTACGGTCAAGCATCTCAGCCACTTCATCACACGCCATTCCTTTGGCAATGGAGCTGAAGTCAAACTGCACGCGTGGATCGTCTTTCACAATCTTGTTGCCATTGAGCGAGGTGTGCTCCATCCCCACAAACTGCAAAATGCTGTCGAGCTGCGCCTGCGTGGGCATTTCGCCGCTTTTGTAGCCAAAGCCCCATGCATTGACCAGAGGCATCACAGTTGGGTCATAAAGTCCATCGCTGGCGCGGTTCACCTCAAGGGCTTTGTTGTAAAGTTTATCAAAAAACGCATCCACTTCATCGCTCTTGTTTTCGTTTATGGCGCTTATGCGCGACTGCTTGTTAAAAGCCGAAGCACTCTCGTCAATAACATTGAACAAGTGCTGTATCGAGTCATTTAGGTCGGCTGTCGCCTCATACTTAACGTGATACTCCGTAGTCCACACCACTCCCTGGTTGAGGACATATTGCTTCTTCTGCTGCTTGCACGACACCATTGCCATCACAGCAATCGCTGCCAGCAGAATTAGATATCTCCCTGTTTTTATCATAGTAACCCTTAATTTATATCCAAATTATTTCACAAAGATAATCTAAATAACATTAATTTGTCACGCATTATGTGCAAAAAATTGCATTTCTCGTTTTTTTTGTATTACTTTGCCACAAAATCAGCATAAGGTGAGTGCAGTGCCAAGCTTGTTTTAGCATTGCCAAACCTCAGCCTGATTTATCTAAATTGACAACAAATAGTGAATATTATGAGACGCATAACTCAAATAGCCATTATCGTGGCAATTGCCATAGCAGCCACATCAAATGCACAAGCTCAAGTGCGTTTTGGTGTTAAAGGCGGCATCACACTCAACGAACTTAAGTGGGACAAAGATATTGTGAGTAAAGACAATAGAGCGGGATTTACAGTCGGACTTATGATGGAGATTGGTTTGCCAGTAGTTGGGCTCGGTATCGATGCGTCGGTGCTTTACGCTCATCGCCAGGACGATATGTATATTGAGGAAAACCTCCAGGACGTTAAACTCAAACGTGACTATCTCGATATCCCTCTCAACGTCAAGTACAAGATACAAATCCCTGTGCTGTGTAAGATTATTTCTCCCTTTGTCACCACAGGCCCCGACTTCGCGCTCGTTCTAGGTGACACCGACAAGGGTGACTTCAAGACACGCAAGTGGAACACTTCGTGGAACGTGGGATTCGGCGCAGAGCTATTCCGTAAAGTACAAATCCACGCCAACTACGGCATTGGCCTCACCAAAGCCTTCGAATATATTGGCCAGCACATCGATTCCACACCCATCAAAGGAAAAGACAAACTCTGGACAATCACCGCAGCCTATATGTTCTAAACACAATTATCCAATCATAAACTAAGCCCATGTTTTGAAAACATCGGGCTTTTTCTTTTGAAATTTATGTTATAAAAATTGAAATCTTTGGTAGTGACAATAAATTGAGTTACTTTTGCACTCTGAAAAAAGAAATCATAAGAAATGAGAAGCTATACAAAACTGATAATGCTGGCTGTGGCGCTGCTTTGTGCAGTGTCCTCGTTTGCCCAACCAGAGCGTCGATGGGGTGTCACCGTTGGCGGTAATTACAATGAGATTCACTTCAAGCAGACCGATATTTTCGACAGCGACCGCATGTTTGGCGGCTCAGTGGGTATCACTGGCGACCTGATGATTCCAGGTGTTGGATTTGGCGTTGACGGTTCTATCCTCTACACTTTGCGACAGGGCAAGGTGCACTTTGGCGACAAATATGCGTGGTCTTCTCAAGGCATTGAGACTCAAGCCGTGAGAGTGCATTACATTGACGTGCCATTGAACCTGAAGTTCCGCTATAGTCGCTTAGGTGGCCTTGAGAGCACCATCATGCCATTTGCCTATGCTGGTCCCACATTCTCGTTCCATGTAGGCCACAACAATGTTGACGATGCATTAAGATACACTGCCGTTAACGTGTTACTTCATGCCGGTATCGGTGTGGAACTGTTCAACAAGGTTCAGATTAGCGGAGGCTACAGCTTCAGTGTGGGTCAGAACCTCGGCACAAGAATCCTCGACGAACACGTAGCAAAGCACCGCACATGGTTCGTCCAAGCAACTTATTTCTTTAAGTAAACACAGATACTATTAAGTAATAAAAAATCGTGGAGGCCAAAACTTCCACGATTCTTTTTATCCATGATATCCGATCACATTTCGCGATCACGATCTCCAAATTATAGCAGCATTCCTGCGGCGACATCGTTGGCGACATCTTCGCCCATACTGATGGCAGCAATGGTTAGGGCAAACTTGGTTGCCATTGCTGGGCCCATACCAGTAACGATATTACCATCAACAACCACTGGCTGATCGAGCACATTGGCACCTGCCATACCTTCTTCCATACCTGGATAGCACACAGCGTCGCGGCCGTCTAGCAGCCCTAATGGGCCTAAAATCACTGATGGGGAAGCGCAAATCGCGGCAATCTTCTCGCCTTTAGCGTTCTGCTCTTGCAGAATCTCGCACAACGTCTCACACTCGGCAAGGTTGGTAGCTCCAGGCATTCCACCTGGGCAAATCAGCCACTCGGCATCCTCAATCATGTCGGGATCAAAGGCCTCGTCGGCAACTACTGTCACCCCATGTGCCCCTATCGCCTCAGGAGCGTCATAAATCGACATTGTAACCACTGGCATGCCAGCACGGCGCAGCACATCAACAACTGTCAACGCCTCAATTTCCTCAAAGCCGTCGGCAAAGAAAACATAACTTGGTCTCATGAAAGTTTTTAGTTTTATTAGTTGTTAGTATTAAGTATCTTTCAGGTCGCTAAATTACTGAATTATCGTGAAAGCACAAAATAATGTGCGGGTTTTTATGATTTTTTGCCAAGATTTTGTTACTTTTGCAACAACCAAAAAAACTCATGACATGAAGGTCTTATCAAAATCAATCATAGCCATAATAGTGGCGTTGATGAGCGTAGGCATTGCTTCGGCAACCGACAAAAGCAAGCTCGCCAAAGAGTATGTAAAGAAATTTCAAAGACAACTGGCACTACCCGACCGAGCCGACTACAGCGACGAGTTCTATTACCAGAACTATCTCACATCTCTCACTGCCCGCGACGAGATGCCATGGGGCAAAAGCGTACCCGAGCGAGAGTTTGAGCACTTTGTCCTACCTGTGCGCGTGAACAACGAAAACCTCGACACCGCGAGGATGGTGTTTTACCGCGAGCTCCGTGACCGCGTAAAAAGCCTCTCTATGGAGGATGCCATTCTCGAGGTCAACCACTGGTGTCACGAGAAGGTGAGCTACCGACCAAGCGATGCACGCACCAGTAGTCCGCTCGCCACAATGCGCACTGCCTACGGTCGCTGCGGTGAGGAATCAACATTCCTTGTTGCCGCCTTACGCTCGGTGTGCATCCCTGCCCGCCAGGTCTATACTCCACGCTGGGCGCACACCGACGACAACCACGCCTGGGTAGAAGCATGGGCCAATGGCAAATGGTACTTCCTCGGTGCCTGTGAACCAGAGCCAGTGCTCAACTTGGGGTGGTTCAACGAGAGCGCCTCGCGTGGAATGCTCATGCACACTAAGGTAGTTGGCGACTGGGATGACCAAGAAGAAGTTATGAGCCGCACGCCGTGCTACACCGAAATCAACGTAACCGGCAACTACGCTCCCACTTCGCGTGTCGACATTGTTGTTGTCGACAGCAATGACATGCCAGTTCCTGGTGCCACCGTGGAGTTCAAACTCTACAACTACGCCGAGTTCTATACCGTTGCCAAGAAGACCACCGATGCCAATGGCTGCACTTTCCTAACGGCAGGCCGTGGCGACCTGCTTGTGTGGGTGACCAAGGACGACATGGTGGCGGTGCGTAAAGTATCGTGGACACAAGATAATGTTGAGAAATTTACCCTGACTGAGAAATCGTTGCCCGAGCATATTGACATTGAAATAGTGCCGCCACCAGCAAGCGCCGTGATGCCTGATGTCACTGCTGAACAACGCGCTCTCAATGACTACCGCAAGGCGCAAGAAGACTCCATTCGCCATGCTTACGAAGCAACTATGCCTGTTGAGGAATGGCGAGGCAACCATCGCACCATCCAGCAATTCTTCAATAAGGCACGAAACAAGGTAATGGCACAAAAACTGCTCAATGTCATTAGTGACAAAGACCTGCGCGACATCAACCTCGATGTGCTACGTGACAACGAAGTGGCTAAAACCAACACCACCGACATCTACTGCCGATATGTACTTTGTCCACGAGTGGAGAATGAATGGCTCACGCCATACAAAGCCTTTTTTAGAAAAGAATTTAAAGGATACTTTTTAGATGATCTCATAAGTTGGACAAAAAACAATATCACTATTGATAACGAACACAATCCACAACACCTCAGGCAACAACCTATGAGCGTTTACCGCGAGCGTAAGGGCGACGAACTGGGGCGCGCAATCTTCTTCGTTAGTGCGGCTCGCAGCATCGGCTGGCCGACACGCATTAATGAAGTGAACGGAAAACTCGAATTTTACACACCATTCCACGGCGGGGGATGGCGTGAAGTAAATTTTGAAGAATCTATTTTCAGTAAGCAAGCTAACTATGGCTCACTAAAACTAAACTTCACTCCCACCAATGAGCATAACGACCTTGCCTACTACACACACTTCACCTTAAGCAAGTTGGAGAACAACACTCCGCAACTACTCACCTACCCCGAAGATGCCACCTGGAGCAAGACATTCAAGAATGGTATAACGCTAGAGTCAGGCAGCTACATGCTCACCACTGGCAACCGCCAGAGCGACGGCAGTGTAATGGCAAGCACCACCACGTTTGAGATTCAAAGCGACCAAGAGACAGAAGTTGCTCTTGCTCTTAATGAAATGATTCAAAGGAAACTAGTAGAAGCCAAGAAAATCAAGAATTTATTGTTTGCCGCCGAAGGTAAGCAAAATAAATTCCTGCTTTCAAGTGACTGCTACAACATCGTGGGTATTATCGCTCCAGGGAACGAACCTACCACTCATGCACTGCACGATATTGAAACATGCAGCAGCGAACTGGAATCGATGGGATGCAACATCGTGCTCCTGTGTGAAAACGCCAAAGAACTAGAGAAGTTCAACAGGTCAGAGTTCAGCAAGCTGCCAGCCTCGGTCACTTGGGGCATTGATTCAAGAGTGAGCGAGGTGCCAATTCTCTCAGAAAGTATTATACTCAACATAGCAGGCACATTAAAAATTGATAACCATTCGAGGCCAATATTTGTAGTCACCGACAATCGTGACAACGTGATATTCTCGCATCATGGCTACACAATACACCTCGGAGAACAAATCCTCAACGCAATAAAAAGACACAAAAGCACACAAAACTAATCTACTTTTCAAGACCAAAATCAGAGAAAAACCACAAAAAGCACCATAAAATGCACTTTTTTCAAAAAAAAGTCGCAAAATATTTGCACAGTTCAAAAAGTCGCCGTACCTTTGCATCGCTTTTCCGATAAAGCACGGGTGCTTAGCTCAGCTGGTTCAGAGCATCTGCCTTACAAGCAGAGGGTCGGCGGTTCGAATCCGTCAGCACCCACGACGTGAAATGGTGGTATCGTCTAGTGGCCCAGGACGCTGGCCTCTCACGCCGGAAACCGGGGTTCGACTCCCCGTACCACTACCAAGAAAGCAGTTCACTATCGCAGTGAGCTGTTTTTTGTCTTTATAGCCAAAAGAAAAGTGGATAAAGCAGAATTTACTGCTCTACCCACTTTATTTTTTGTGACTATGTGATTAGTCGAGCTTGTGGATGATAAGTCCTGAGCGGAGTTTTGGCTCAAACCAAGTAGCCTTAGGTGGCATGATGTTGCCACTATCGGCGATGTTGATGATTTGACGCATGGTCACTGGATAGAGGGCCAACGCCATCTTCATCTCACCGCTGTCAACGCGCTTCTTGAGTTCACCAAGACCACGGATGCCACCCACGAAGTCGATGCGCTTGTCGGTGCGCAGGTCCATGATGCCAAGGATGTCGCGCAAGATGTAGTCCGAAGAAATCTTCACGTCAAGCACGCCAATTGGGTCGTTGTCGTCGTAGGTGCCTGGCTTAGCGGTCAGTGAGTACCACTTGCCCTCAAGATAGAGCGAGAAGTTGTGAAGCTTGGCGGGACGATACTCTTCCTCACCCATGCACTCGATGTCGAAGTGCTCCCCTACTTTCTCGAGGAACTGCTCGGGAGTGTTGCCGTTGAGGTCAACTACCACACGGTTGTAATCCATTACCTTAAGGTGTGACTCGGGGAAGCAAACTGCCAGCAGGTAGTTGTACTCCTCTTTGCCAGTGTGGTTGGGATCGGCCTGTGCCTTCTCCTCGCCAATGTGAGCAGCAGCGGCAGTACGGTGGTGACCGTCGGCAATGTAGAGGTAAGGAATCTTGTCAAATTCCTCGGTGATCTTAGCGATAGTAGCATCGTCGTTGATGCACCACAGGGTGTGGCCGATTCCGTCCTCACTCACGAAGTCATACTCTGGCTCGGTCTCTTTAACCTTGTCGATGATGGCCTCGAGGGGCTCGTTGGTAGGGAACGACAGGAACACTGGCTCCACATTAGCGTTGTTCACACGTATGTGTTTCATGCGGTCCTCTTCCTTCTCGCGGCGGGTAAGCTCGTGCTTCTTGATGCGGCCCTCTACATAGTCCTTGTAGTTGGCGGCTACCACGAAACCATACTGAGTGCGGCCGTCCATAGTCTGAGCATAGATGTAGTACATCTCTTTGGGGTCTTGAACGAGCCAGCCATTGGCTTGGAACTTCTTGAAATTCTCTACTGCCTTGTCATAGACCTGTGGGTCATGCTCGGTTGTGCCGTCGTTAAAGTCGATTTCAGGCTTGATGATGTGGTAGAGCGACATCTCGTTGTCGCCAGCCTCAGCTCTTGCCTCTTCGCTCGAGAGAACGTCGTAAGGCTTGGAAGCCACTTTCTCAACTAACTCTTTTGGGGGACGAAGTCCTTTGAAAGGTTTTACATTTGCCATGATTTCTCTTTAATTTGTTTAATTGTTAATTGTGTAATTAATAGAAAGTTATTTTTTTGTTTTTTTACTATTACTGCTACGTTTAACTTGCTTGATTTTTCTTGCGCAGTCGTTGCAGATGCCATACACCGTGAAATTATAATAAGATGTTGTGAAAGCTGGAAACTTGCGGGCTTTCATGTAAGCCATGAAATTAGTGTCCTTAACCAGTTTCACTTTTCCGCAATGCTCGCACTTCAGGTGGATGAAAGACACGTTATCGGCTCTCTCGTAATGACTGCGGTTGTCAACACTGAATTGCCTTAACACCCCAGCCTCAACAAGCAGCATCACCGTATTATAAATCGTTGCTTGACTCACGAAGAAATCCTTGCTCGACATTGCCTCGATAAGGTCTTCGACCGTGAACTGCTTGCGAAACTCCAGAGCACATTCTAATATCATAGAGCGCTCAGGAGTGCGACGTTTACCATTATCATTCAAGTATTTGTCAAAATTCTCGATAATGGTGCTATTAGGCAGTGTATCAGCAACTTTCTTGGTCTGCATCAAGCATTAAGTGTTAAGTGTCAAGTGTTAAGTGAAAGCACCCAAATTTTCAAGAAAATTTAACTTAAAGCTTAACACTTAAAACTTATAACTTACTTTTAGAACATCTTCTCAGGATAAATGCCTTGGCGGTGCAGTTCGGCGAATTTCTCCACCACTGCTGGGCGGTCTTCGCTATATGTCACGCCAAACCACTTCGAGTCGGTGCGCAGCACTTCTACTGTCGATTGCCCGCTCTCCACGAGTTCACTCACGGTCAATGGGATGAAGAACTCGCTCTTAGGCACATTGATGCTCTTGTTGAGGAAGTTGACAAACGATTTCTCGCTATGCGTGAAATAGTCGGGAGTAAATCCCCAGAAGTTCATCGACACAGGAGTATCAGGCTCCAGTTTCTCCACGAGCTCGCCCTCGGTGAAGATGATGTCGTGGTTCTCGTCATAGCCAATCTTGGTGCGCTCTACCACGCTCTTGAGCAGTCCGTTCTCGGTCTCGCACACGCCACGCGACACGGTGCCACTCTCGCTCATGGTGTTGCCCACGTTAAAGCCCACCATAAAGTAGCGGTCGTGAGAGTCGTCAGGCAGGTCGCTAAGGGCCTTAGCAAGCACCTCAAACGAGTTGCGACCGTAGAAGTCGTCGCTGTTGATAACGGCAAACGGCTCCTTAATCACATCCTTGCCCATGAGCACTGCATGATTGGTGCCCCAAGGCTTGGTGCGGTCTTCAGGGCAGGTGAAGCCTTCGGGCAGAGCATCTACCGACTGGAAAACCACCTCGGTGGGAATCTTGCTCTCATATTTAGAGAGAATCTTGTCGCGGAACTCCTGCTCGAAGTCTTTGCGAATCACAAACACTACTTTGCCAAATCCGCTGTGGATGGCATCGTAGATTGAATAGTCCATGATGGTCTCGCCGTGAGGGCCCAGGCCATCAAGCTGCTTGAGGCCGCCATAACGGCTTCCCATACCAGCAGCAAGAACAAATAATGTAGGTTTCATATTTAAGTGTGAAGTGTTAAGTTTTAAGTGTTAAGTAGGGACGAGGTCCGCCTCATCCAGCACATTGAGCATTTTTTACAGCCTGCGTGCGCCGTCACTGATTATCACCTCATAAACCTGTGGCTCGTGGCCATACTTGGCGTTGAACTTCTCACGGGCAGTAGCGATGAATTTGTCGTAAAGCTCAGTTTTCACCAGATTGATGGTGCAGCCGCCAAAGCCGCCACCCATAATGCGTGAACCGGTAACTCCGCACTCGCGAGCGATGTCGTTCAAGAAGTCGAGCTCAACGCAGCTCACCTCATAGTCTTTGCTCAGGCCCTCGTGGGTCTCATACATGCACTTGCCCACAGTCTCGAAGTCGCCACGCTCCAGAGCGTCGCACACATCGAGCACACGCTGCTTCTCGCCAATCACATAAACAGCACGCTTGTAGTCCTCATCGCTGATTTTGTCGCGGTTGGCCTCAAGCATCTCCATAGTGGCATCGCGCAAGGTCTCCACTCCTAATGTAGCAGCCACGCGCTCACACGAAGCACGGCGCTTGTTATAAGGCGAGTCAACGAGCTCATGCTTCACTCTTGAGTCGAGCAGCACGAGTTTGTAGCCCTTAGCGTCAAATGGGTAGTACTGATGCTCGAGCGAGCGGCAGTCGAGGCGCATCAGGTGGTCTTTCTTTCCGAATACCGAAGCAAACTGGTCCATGATGCCGCAGTTCACGCCACAGTAGTTGTGCTCGGTAGACTGTCCTATCTTGGCAAGCTCAAACTTGTCGATTTTGTTGTCATTGAACATATCGTTTAGGGCGAATGCAAAACACGACTCCAATGCTGCCGACGATGAGAGGCCAGCGCCTAGCGGAACATTTCCTGCAAACACAGCGTCAAAGCCTTTTACAGTGCCGCCACGCTTGATGGTCTCACGGCATACGCCAAACACATAGCATGCCCATTGCTCATTGGGCTTGTCGGCCTCGTTAAGGCCAAATTCGCAATAGTTGTCGAGGTCGGCGCTATACACTCGCACCTTGTCGGTGCCGTTTTCCTTGATGCCTGCCATGATGCACTTGTCGATGGCTCCAGGGAAGACAAATCCGCCGTTGTAGTCGGTGTGCTCTCCAATAAGGTTAATACGACCTGCCGATGCATACATCACAGGCTCAGCGCCAAAACGCTCTTTAAACAAAGCGATGATTTTTTCTTTCATTTTACATATAGTTTTTTAAGTGTTTGCAAAGATTGCACGAAGATACAACATTATTCTCAAACTAGAGCAATGTTTTGAGAAATTTCAACAAAATTAATGTTTTTGTTCAGACAATGAAGGACAATATTTACAAACATTTGTTGGCCCTTTTTATTAATGACAATTCAATATTGATTGTTTTTTGTAGATATATTTAGTGGGGTTTGAAAAAAAATATATACTTTTGAAACAAAATTTTGACACACCACTATGAAATACTTGGAATTGCCTGATTCTCAGGTGCGGAGGTTGACGTTTTATCTTGCTATGGAGGAGTATGCCGCGCGGTTGCTTAAAGCCGATGAGAGCATCGATGAGACATTCTTCACTTGGCGGGTGAGTCCAACAGTGATTTTCGGGCGCAACCAGCTAATCGACAGCGAGGTGAATGTTGCCTACTGCAAGGCGCACGGCATCGATTACTACCGCCGCAAGAGTGGTGGTGGATGCGTCTATGCCGACATGGACAACCTAATGTTCAGCTACATCACCCGCAGCGATGATGTGACGCTGACCTTCGCCCACTACACCCACGCCATTGTGGAGATGCTAAAAGGTTTTGGACTTGACGCGAGCGACAACAGCCGCAACGACATAATGGTCGATGGCAAGAAAGTGAGCGGCAACGCTTTCTACCACCTGCCAGGCATCAGCATCGTGCATGGCACAATGCTATACGACACCAATATGGAGAATATGCTCGGCGCCATCACGCCGTCGGCAGCCAAACTCGACTCAAAGGGCGTGAAGAGCGTTCAGAGCCACATCACTACCCTCAACCGCTATCTCACAATGACCATAGAGGAGTTCCAGCAGCACGCCCACGACACCTTATGTGATGGCGAGATAATGCTCAACAATGACGACATCGCAGCGATAGAGGACATTGAGGAAAGCTATCTCACCCCTGAATTCATCCTCGGCAACAACCCACGCTGCAACATGGAGCGCATCGGCCGCATCGACGGCGTGGGAGAGTTCAAAATCAGCCTGGAACTCAACCGCAACATCATCCGCAACATCAACTTCGCCGGCGACTTCTTCCTCCTCGGCGACCTCGACAGCGTGGTGTCGCGTCTCAAAGGCCAACAGTTCACCGCCCCGGCACTCACCCAAGCCCTCCACGACCTCGACCTCTCACAAGTGATAATGAACCTCACTCCTCACCAATTCATAAGTCTGCTTTTTGATAAATAGTAAATATTGAACAGATAATCTTGTATTTAGTGTCAAAAATTCATACTGTCTATATGACATGAATCACAATCCCTCGCAGCCCTGGAATGGGTAGCGAGGGATTTCTACTGAATTTTCAACCCGAGTCGGTCATTAGAATTTATGTAAGAACAGAATTTTTGTTGTGCAGATTGTAACAATGTCGTTGAAGGCATAGCGGGCTATGGCAAGACGACAGTGGAAACAAGGTGCCAACAAAAAACTGTTATGGCATGAAAAGCCTTAAAAAATAAACCTTAGCGGTCTAATGACCGATTTGGGTTCAATATGGCTACAAAGCGAGACGGAACCCCATGTAGTTGTCGGCGTGAAAGTCTGGTTCGATTTGCACATAGGTTTTGCGGAACGCGACTCGACAATATGTTCTGTCGCAATTCCATGAGCCTCCACGGTGAATACGGTAGCGGCCTGATGCAGGTCCTGTTGGGTTGGTCTGTGGACCATCACTGTAATATCCGTACCAGTCCTGGCACCACTCAAACACGTTTCCGCTCATATCATAAATGCCAAGCTCGTTGGGTTTCTTGGTAGCGACAGGTTGAGTACCATAAACTTGAGAATCACCCAACCAAGCGTTAGACACATACCACGCCACTGGGCCGATATTTACACCACCGGAGTACTGATATCCTTGGCTCTTGTTGCCACCACGTGCCGCAAATTCCCACTCGGCCTCGGTGGGCAGCCTGAAGTTCTTGCCAGTAATCTGGTTAAGCCTAGTGATAAACTCCTGGCAGTTGTTCCATGAGACAGATTCCACTGGTCGACGAAGGTCAGGCTCATAATATTTTTCATGTTCTGAAGAATAATCAGGATTGCCATACTCATTGAAGTAGCTGGGGTTGTCGCCCATTACAGCCTGCCACAGCGCTTGCGTCACCTCGGTTTGACCTATAGAGTAAGAACTCAACGTCACTTGATGGACAGGATATTCATCAGCCCAAGGCGTGAGACCTTGGTCACTCTGCTCAGGCGTGGCACCCATCATAAACGTACCACCTTCCACTTCAACCATTCTTAATGTCACACCATTGACATAATATTCGGTATAAGGTCTTTTTTCGTAAAGTACAAGACGAAAGCCAATCTCCTTGTCCTTATCGTTCATGCCCCACCCGTCACGATAATCAACGGTGCATTGGGATGAAAGAGCACTGTAGTATCCACCTCGCAAAACGCGGTCATATCCGCTTATGGGCCCTAAGGGGTCAACTTGCGGCTCGGTAGGATAATTGCCTTTCCAATCGTAGCACCACTCCTCTACATTGCCGCTCATATCATAGAGTCCCAACTCATTGGGAGCCTTAGTGGCCACATTATGAGTGCCGCCGTAGCTATTACCTTGATACCAAGCCACATCGCCAATGTTGTTGCTGCCAGAGTACATATAACCTCGGCTCAAGTTTCCACCACGCGCAGCAAATTCCCACTCGGCTTCGGTGGGCAGACGGAACTCACATCCGTCAATCGGCAACATCTGGTTGAGCTTAGCTAAAAACACTTGACAGTCATTCCAGCTCACCTGTTCCACGGGATGATTGTCACCGCCGAAATAACTTGGACTGCTGCCCATCACTGCTTTCCACAGCCCTATCGTGACCTCGGTCTGACCAATGCAAAATCCGTCCACAGTGACCTCATGGGCTTGGTCAACACTTGCCCCGTTGCTGCTTCCCATCATGAAAGTACCGCCCACGACCTCCACCATATTGAACTTTACGCCATTGACTTCAAATTCAACTGTTTGCACGTAGTTACCAAGCAACACATCATAGACAGCGGTGATATCGGCGGCAGTGATATTGCCGTCGCCGTTCTGGTCCCAGTTGATGGCGTTGGTATAGTCATTGTTGAGCAATACGTCGTAGAGAGCAGTCACGTCGGCTGCAGTCACGTTGCCATCACCGTTCACGTCGCCAGGAATACTTCTGCTATTTATCCCAACATGGGCACCCCAGGAATTTCTTTCACCCATGATGGTTCCATAATTTGTTAACATGGATAGTAGTAAAAAAAGGAATAATAATCTCTTCATTTGGATTTGCTTTTTATGATTAATGGAATTTGACGCAAAGATAAAGTTTCTTTTCATAAATTACAAATTTTTCCTTTAAACAAAGTTTTTTCATTTATTATTATATTATATCATTTTTATTATGTACTTTTGTGGAGAAATTGAGACTTTCTCTATTAGATGAGTTCAAAAGTTTTGATTGACAAAATACAACAAACTGATTAACAATTTAATAACAAATACTTATATCTTAAAAAACAACTTATTATGAGTGAAATTAAATTCACTTGTCTGCACGACAAGCATGTTGCCTTAGGAGCGCTGATGACTCCCTTTGGCGGTTTTGATATGCCCATTCAGTACAAGGGCATCGTTGAGGAGCACAATGCAGTGCGCAACAACGTTGGTGTATTTGATGTATCTCACATGGGCGAGGTTCGAATTACTGGCCCCGAGGCTCAGAAGTTCGTAAACTACATCTTCACCAACGACATCACCAAGATGGAGGTGGGCGGCATCCAGTATGGCATGATGCTTTATCCTCATGGCGGTACTGTCGACGACCTGCTAGTTTACACCATGGGTGAGAATGACTACTTCCTCGTTATCAACGCTGCCAACATCGATAAGGATGTAGCTTGGATCAACGAGCAGGCTGCTAACTTCGACGTGAAAGTCGACAACCAGAGCGAGAGCTACGGACAAATCGCAGTGCAAGGTCCTGAAGCCGAGAATACCATGAAGGCTGTTCTCAACCTCGACTGCACCGACCTGATATTCTATACCTTCAAGTGTGTTGACTATAATGGCGACAACATTATCGTTAGCCGCACCGGCTACACCGGTGAAGACGGATTTGAGGTTTATGCAAGCCACGACACCATCCGCGATATGTGGGACATGCTCATGACTGCTGGCGTTCAGCCTTGTGGATTGGGCTGCCGCGACACCCTTCGCTTTGAGGTTGGTCTGCCTCTCTACGGCGACGAGCTGACCGAGGACATCACTCCCATCATGGCAGGCTTTGGCTTCTTTGTTAAGCTCGATAAGGAAGATTTCATCGGTAAGGAAGTATGCGCTCAGCAGAAGGCTGAGGGTGCTCCCAAGAAGCTTGTAGGTCTCGAACTCCATGACAAGGCAATTCCACGTCATGGCTATGAGGTTTGCAACGAGAACGACGAACCTGTGGGCTACGTTACCACCGGCTACCGCGGCATCTCGGTTGACAAGAGCATCGCTGTTGCCCTCGTTGACGCTGCTTATGGCAAGCTCGGCACTCCCCTCAAGGTTCACATCCGCAAGAAATACTTCAACGCCACAGTTGTGAAGAAAAAATTCCACGACAAGAGCTATAAGAAATAATGCACAATGCATAATTCACAATGCACAATTAATAAAATCAAAATAATCAATTAATTATAAATTTCGACTATGAGTAAAATTATTGACGGACTCTATTACAGCGAGTCACACGAGTTTGTAAAAGTTGAAGGCGACTTTGGCTATGTAGGTATCACCGACTACGCACAGCACGAGCTTGGCAATGTGGTTTATGTTGACATGCCCGAGGTTGACGACGAGGTAGAGGCAGGCGAGGACTTTGGCGCAGTAGAGAGCGTGAAAGCTGCCAGCGACCTGGTAAGCCCCGTGAGCGGCACTGTTGTTGAGGTTAACGAGGCTCTTGAGGACGAGCCTGGCTTGATCAACAAGGACGCTTTTGAGAACTGGATCATCAAGGTAGAACTCAGCGACAAGAGCGAGCTCGACAACCTTATGGATGCCGAGGCTTACAAAGCTTTCATCAACGAGTAACACTCAATCACATCACAAAGCCAAGAGGTTGGGTGCCATAATTAGTGACGCCACCCCTTGGCTTTTTTCTCTTTCATAAAACTAAACATTAAACCAATTAGCAATGACTTATAAATTTTTCCCACACACCCAGGACGACGTGAAGCAGATGCTGGACAAGTGTGGTCTCAAGTCGCTCGATGAGCTCTACAAGGACATCCCCGAGGAGCTGCAGTTCAAGCGCGACTATGACCTGCCACGTGCCATGAGCGAGATTGAGGTTCGCAACTTCTTCAACGACCTGGCAATGGACAACACTCCACTCAAGTGCTTCATGGGCGCTGGAGTCTATGACCACTATACCCCCGCCGTGGTTCAGGACATCGTTAACCGCAGCGAGTTCTTAACAAGCTACACCCCTTATCAAGCCGAGATTTCGCAAGGCACTCTGCAATACATCTTCGAGTATCAGAGTATGATGGCAGAGCTCACCGGCATGGAGGTGAGCAACGCTTCGATGTATGACGGCTGCACAGCTACCGCCGAGGCTATGATGATGGCTGTTTCCAATGCCAAGAAGCGCAACAAAGTGCTCATCAGCGAGACCGTGAGCCCCTTCATCACTCGCGTTGTGTTGACCTACGCCAAGTTCCACGGCATTGATGTGGATTTCATCGAGCAAGAGAACGGCGTTACAAGCCGCGCCGACTTTGAAGCAAAGGTTGGCGCCGACGACGTAGCTGGCGTTATCGTGGCTTCGCCCAACTTCTTCGGAATCCTTGAGGACTATACTGGCTGGGCCGACTTCTGCCACGAGCACAAGACATTGTTCATTATGAATTGCCCCGCCAGCGCATTGAGCGTTATCAAGACTCCTGCAGAGTGGGGTGCCGACATCGCAGTGGGCGACGGACAAAGTCTGGGTATTCCCATGAACTTTGGCGGTCCTTATGTGGGCTATCTCTGCACCAGCAAGAAACTCATCCGCAAGATGCCAGGACGCATCGTGGGTGCTACCACCGATGCCGACAGCAAGCGTGCCTTTGTTCTTACTCTCCAGGCACGCGAGCAGCACATCCGCCGCGAGAAAGCTACCAGCAACATCTGCTCTAACCAGAGCCTGATGGCACTCTTCGTGACAGTGTATATGTCGCTCATGGGCAAGCAGGGCTTGCGCGAGGTTAACGAGATTAGCTACAGCAACGCTCATTACCTCGCTGATCAACTGGTGAAGACCGGCAAGTTTGAGCTTGAATATCCCGACAAGCCATTCCTCAACGAGTTTGTAGTGAAATCTGCTCTCAACATCGACGACCTGCTGAGCTGGCTCAATCAAGCCTATGCCGCTGGTGTTCCCATCGATGACGACAAGCTGCTCATGTGCGCCACCGAGACCGTGAGCAAGGAGGATATTGATGACCTAATTGAGGCTATTAACCAATTTATCGAAGAAGGCGAGGAGGACAACAACAATGAATAATACATTCTATGGCAAACTGATATTCGAGCTCTCGAAAGAGGGCCGCAAGGGCTACAGCCTGCCCGAGAACAAGCTCGCCGAGTATAAACTCGCTGACCTGCCAGCCGCTTTGCAGCGTCAAGAGGCACCCTGCCTCCCCGAGGTTGATGAGATGACCGTGGTGCGCCACTACACCAATATGAGTAACAACAACTTTGGTGTAGATACTGGATTCTATCCCCTTGGCTCTTGCACTATGAAGTATAATCCCAAAATCAACGAGCAGATGTGCGCTCTGCCCGAGTTCACCGGCCTTCACCCATTGCAGGACGAGGAGAACGTGCAAGGCGCTCTTGCAGTTTATTACAACTTGCAGCGTTCGCTCTCAGAGCTTTCGGGCTTGAGCGAGTTCACCCTCAACCCCTACGCTGGCGCTCATGGCGAGCTCACCGGCTTGATGGTAATGCGCAGCTACCACCTAGCAAACGGCAACCCCAACCGCGTGAAGGTTATCATCCCCGACAGCGCTCACGGCACCAACCCTGCCAGCGCTGCAGTGTGCGGCCTTGAGGTTGTAGTTGTGAAGAGCCGTCCCGATGGTACAGTCGATGTTGAGGACCTGCGTCCACTGCTCGACGAGAACATCGCCGGTATGATGATGACCAACCCCAACACCCTGGGTATCTTTGAGCACAACATCGCCGAAATCGCCAAACTCGTTCACGAGGCTGGCGGCTTGATGTACTACGACGGTGCAAACCTCAACCCAATGCTCGGCAAGTGCCGTCCTGGCGACCTAGGCTTCGACATAATGCACATCAACCTGCACAAGACCTTCTCTACCCCTCATGGTGGTGGCGGTCCTGGCAGCGGTCCTGTTGGCGTGCGTGAGGGTTTGGAGAAATTCCTCCCCAATCCACGCGTGACCCGCGAGGAGATTGCCGACGACATCTACTGGTACCATATTGAGGACAACGAGGACTCTCTCGGCTCTATCAGTGGATTCCTCGGAAACTTTGGCGTGATGATGCGCGCCTATGCCTACATCCTCACCCTCGGCAAGAACGAGATAAAGAATGTCGGCCCATTGGCTGTGCTCAATGCCAACTACGTTAAGGAGTCTCTCAAGGATTACTATGAACTGCCTCTTGACGGCGTGTGCAAGCACGAGTTCGTGTTCGACGGATTAAAGGACAAGTCAACAGGTGTCACCACTCTCGACGTGGCTAAGCGCCTACTTGACTATGGCTTCCACGCTCCTACCATCTACTTCCCACTCCTGTTCCACGAGGCTATGATGATTGAGCCTCCCGAGAACGAGAGCAAGGAAACCCTCGACGAGTTCATCGAGGTGATGAAGAAGATCGCCATCGAGGCTAAGGAGAACCCCGAGCTCGTGAAGACCGCTCCTCACAACACCCCAGTGCGCCGTCTCGACGACACTAAGGCTGCCCTGAAGCAGATTGTTACTTATCGCGAACTCCTCAGCGTTGACGAACTATGATTTCAACTGATATTATAATAATAGGTGCTGGCCCCGGCGGTTATGAAATGGCTGCCGAGGCTGCTCACCACGGCAAGAAAGTGGTGATTGTAGAGCGCGACCAGCTAGGCGGCACTTGCCTGAACCGCGGTTGCATCCCCACTAAAGCGCTGTGCCGCAATGCCGAGGTCATCAACACCGTGCGCGAGGCTGCGCAGTTTGGTGTGACAACCGGCGAGGTGAGCGTTGACTACAGCATTGCCTTTGCACGCAAGGAAGAAGTCGTGAAGCAACTTCGTGACGGCGTGGCAATGCTTATGGGCGGCGAGAACATCACCGTTGTCAATGGCGAGGCATCGTTTGTTGATGCTAAGACCATCGCCGTAGGCGACGAGCAGTACACCGCACCCGCTATCGTGATTGCCACCGGCTCGATTCCACGCGGACTCCCCATCGAGGGCGCCGACTTGGCTATGACCAGCGACGACATTCTTGCCATGCAGGAACTGCCCAAGAGCCTCTGCATCGTGGGCGGTGGCGTTATTGGCATGGAGTTTGCCGGCGTATTCAGCAGTTTTGGCGTTGAAGTGACAGTAGTCGAATTCATGAAGGAGATTCTTCCTCCATTCGACAAGGACATCGCTAAGCGTCTTAAGACCGTTATGAGCAAACGTGGCGTGAATATCCTCACTCAGGCTGCGGTCAACGGCATCAAGAAGACCGATGATGGTCTTGAAATCACCTTCGACCACAAAGGCAAAGCCAAGAGCATAGTTGCCGAGAAGGTGTTGATGTCGGTAGGCCGTCAGGCTGTTCTGCCTGCTGGCCTTGAAGCAGCTGGTATTGAGACAAGCCGCCGTGGCATCGAGGTTGACGACAACATGATGACCAACGTAGAGGGCATCTACGCCATTGGTGACGTTAACGGCCGTTGCATGCTCGCTCATGCCGCCAGCGCTCAAGGCAGCGTGGCACTCGCTCACATACTGGGCGAGAAGAGCCGCATCAAGCTCGACATCGTGCCAAGCGCGGTATTCACCACTCCTGAATTGGCAATGGTGGGCCTCACCGAGCAGCAATGCGAGGACCAAGGCATCGAGGTGGTTACTGCCAAATCGTTCTTCCGCAGCAACGGCAAGGCTGTCGCTATGGGCGAGACCGACGGAATGGTGAAACTCATCGTCAGCAGCGAGGACCTCACAATCGTGGGTTGCCACATTTGCGGACCACATGCAGCCGACCTCATCCAGGAGGCTGTGACAGCGATGAACGCCAATATGCCTGTCACCCGCATGGCTGCCGCAATACACGGCCACCCCACCCTCAGCGAGGTGGTACTAGCAGCCGCAAAACAGTTCTAATTAATGCACAATGCATAACAAAAAATCCTGCTCAATCGAGCAGGATTTTTTGTTTCAGATGTTTATAGTATCATCACAGCGTATAAACTATGAACTGTGAACTCTTAACTATAAACTAAATTAGTATCCAAAGATATCCTCAAGTGTCACTCGGCGAACTGGAGCAATCTTCTCCAGGCGCTCCATGTCAAGCTCTTTCTCATCGCCCAGAATAAGGTATCTATAGGGCTTGCCAGCCATTGTCTCCTTCTCAAAGTCAACGATGTCGAAGAGATAGAGCTTAGGCAACTCCTCATATACCTTAGAATATATATCAAAGTCAATGCCACGCTCTTGGGCAGCCATGTAACTCTGCAGAACTCCATAGCGGGTTGTGCGGCGGCTGGCGAGTTTCTTCAGGAGCGACTCCTTGGCGAGGTTAAAAGCACCCTCACTCTGAGGAATGTCGGCAATGAGCTTGTTGAACTCGTCAACGCAGTCCATCATCTTGTCGTTCTGGGTAGCGATGTAGGTATAAGCATCCTCCTTATGTCCCATGCGCATTGGCTGGTTATAGATAGCGGCTGCCGAGTAAGCCAAACCGCGTGCTTCACGCAACTCCTGGAACACGATTCCGTTCATGCCTGTGCCGAAGTACTCGTTGAAGAGGCTGATAACAGCGGCATGCGAAGGATCCCAGTCACGCTCGTCGTTGGTATACTGCACCATATAGATATTCTTGGCATCGTAAGGTGCAAGCAGAATCTCGGTTTCGGGAGTAGGCTGCTCCATATAGTCCATGCCAAATGGCACATCGAGCAGATTTTTAGGAGTCTTGTGCAGCTTAGAGATACTTGCCGAGAAATCTTTCTCACTCATAGGACCAAAATAAACAACTGTGTGCTGCATATTGCTCAAGCCATTTACCAGTTCGAGAAGTTCGGCGGGATTAGTATTGCGCAGCTGCTCCTCGCTGAGGATGTTGGTATAAGAGTTGTTGGGACCAAATTGTCCATACTCCATCAGTCGAGAGAAACACTCATCCTGATTGGTCTTGACATCGGTACGACCTTTAAGAATCATGTCAACCAGGCGGCTATAAGCCTCATTATCTACTGTTGCGTTCTTGAAGAGGTCTTCAACCAGCGCTACAGCCTCGGGCATGTTCTCGTTAAGACCGCTGATAGTGATAAAGGTGTGGTTGTCGGTAGCAGTAGCGTTAAAGTTGCAGGCAAGTTTATACATGCGCTGCTTGAACTGCTGAGGAGTCAAAGTCTTGGTTCCAAGATAGTCAAGATAATTTAATGCCAAGTCATAACGCAGGTCAGCAGTTTTGCCGAAGTCATACTTATAAACCAGTGTGAACAAGTCATCGTCGGTGTTCTGCTTATAGAGCAATGGCAGTCCAGCCTTGGTCTCCGAAACGTTCATGTCGGTATTATAATCCACAAATTTTGGATGGATGGGCTCCACAGTCTCTGCCATAAGGTTCTTGACAAAGTCGCTCTGCTTGTCGCGGTTGGTGGGGATTGGAGTGATTGCAGGTTTCTCAATTTTCTTGATTGAGGTGTCCTCGCCTATGCGCTTGTAAACGCACACATAGTTATCGAGAAGATACTTGTTGGCGAAATCCACAATCTGCTGTTTTGTCATCTTGCTCATACGGTCGAGTTGGCCCACTTCCTGTTTCCACTCCTTGCCGTTGATAAATGCATTGACAAGAGCGCTAGTCCTAGCGCGGTTATTGTTCAGCCCACGATAGTAACGGAGTTTGAAGTTATTGACAACACTGGTGAGCAGATCATCGTCGAAGTCGCCCTTACGCAACTTCTCAATCTCACCGAGGAACAAGTCACGCACCTCATCGAGGCTTTGACCATCATTGGGATAACCCATGAGCATAAGCAGCGAATAGTCGGTCATCACATCGGCATAGATACCTGATTCCATGATTCTCTGTGGATGGTCAAGGTTCAGGTCGATAAGGCCAGCAGTGCCGTTCCTGAGCATTTGAGAAACCACCTCTAGAGTGTCGCACTGCAATGAACTACCACCATCAAACCTCCAGGCTAGAGTCACAAACTCAGCCTCTTGGCCCAAAATAGTGGTGTCAACAGGTGCAGCGATAGGTTTAAGGGGCGCGAACTCTGGTCGCGTGAGATTCTTATTAGGCTGCCAATCGCCAAAGTACTTGTCGAGAATGGCTATCACCTTGTCGGGGTCCATCTCGCCAGCCATACAGATGGCGATATTATTTGGACAATAATAATTGTTGTAATAGTTCTTGATATTAGTGATTGATGGATTCTTGAGGTGCTCCTGGGTGCCGATGGTAGTCTGAGTTCCATAGGGGTGGCCAGGGAATGCCTTGGCATAGAGTGCCTCCTCGAGTTTCCACATATCTTTTGCCATGCCCATGTTCTTCTCCTCATAGACAGCCTCAAGCTCGGTGTGGAAGCCACGAATCACCATATTGCGGAAACGGTCGCTCTGGATGCGTGCCCAGCGGTCAACTTCGTTGGCGGGGATGTCCTCGGTGTAGCAGGTCACATCGGTGCTGGTGTAGGCATTTGTGCCAATACCACCAATACCAGCCATCAATTTATCATACTCATTGGGGATGTTGTACTGGGCGGCAATCTGCGACACGCTGTCAATCTCGTGATAGAGCTGCTTGCGCTTGGCAGGGTCAGTGACCTTGCGGTACTGCTCATAGCGAGCCTCTATCTCGTCAAGATAAGGAGCCTCCTTAACGGCATCGCTTGTACCAAACTGCTTGGTGCCCTTAAACATAAGGTGCTCCAGGTAGTGAGCCAGACCAGTGGTCTCGGCGGGGTCGTTGCGTGAGCCAGTGCGCACAGCGATGTGGGCTGTGATGCGTGGCGACTCGTTGTTAACACTCAGGAACACCTTCATGCCGTTGCGCAAAGTGTAGCATTGCGTGTGCATGGGGTCTCCCTCATAAGTTACTGCCTTGGGCAGTTGTGCGCCTGCTGTGAAAGACATAGCAACAACTGCGAGCAGTGTGAATAAGAATTTGAACTTGTTCATAATAAAAAATAATTGTGTATTATAATTGTTTATTGATTTGCTTTTTTAACTGAGCTGAGTTTTCGCAGCGATTCTAGCAACAATGGCATCAATCGTTGATTAGACGGCTCGGCGGTGAGCACTTTAAGCGTTATTTCCTCGCCCATGCCACCCAAAGTCTCAAATTGGAAATCGGGGTTGTTTTCGTAATCGACGATTTGTTCATTATTACCTTCAAAATGTGCTATTGCCTCGCCAGTCATTGCCTCGAGCTTGAGAAGCCAAGGTCGAACATCAGCATAGAGCAGTCGGTCGCTCTCGTTGCCGGAGTTTTTCATCTCCTTAATCACCTGGCATGCATCATTCACCTCACGCAACTCGTTGAGCAGAGCCTTGTGATTAGCTTTACCACTCTTTATCGACTTGTAGTAGTTGTCAATCCTGTAACCTATGGCGTCGTTGTCATAGTATCGCAGGTATGGAGCCAGTTTCTTTAACGCCTTTGCATATTCTTTGCCTACAACTGCTGGTATCGCAGCGTCCCAACTGTCGAAATTGTCGAATGCTGCATTATTCCAACTATAGTCGGCGACGCTAAAGAGCGCGATTTTTGACAATTCGCCTTGCTGCATTGGATTAATTATGAGGGCATTGAGTCCTTTGAGGTGCTTCTCTATACGTGATAGGTTGTCGATATGTGTCTCATCGCGGAAGTTGCTGTAGGTGTCCATCACAAAGAGCTTAGTGGGATCCTGGTCGTTGCAGGGATAGTTCCACCACCAGCTCACCTCACGGCCCAGCCAGTTCTTGACTACTGCCAAGTCCTCATTATTTGGCACCGACCACACATTGCTGCCTGTGATATAGATATTAATCTTCTCAGGAGTAGTGCTCAGCGACTCGAAGAACTCGCGGGCGCGTTCTTGGCTTACCCATGAATAGGCATAGAGCTGCGGCACATAGTGCAGAGGTTTCACAGTGTCGGTGTCAATAGCGCCACGAGTGTTCCAGCGGGCATCAATTCGCTGCTGGAGTGCGGTGAGATTGTCGGCACATAGTTCCATGATTGCAGGGTCGCTGGGCACGCCCACGTCATCAACGAAGACGCCAAACTGCCTTACTCCCAACTTGTGCATACTCTCAAACTTCGCCATAATCTTGTCGAGAACCTGCGGATCTTCGGCATTAGCAAAAGCCTTGCCCGGGTGTATCGCCCAAATAAAGTTCACCTTGGTCTCATGAGCCACCTTTGTGATGTCGCGCATCATGTCTTGAGTGAGGTAGCCTATGCGCTGCTGGTCCTCGGTGATAGTGGTGGGATAAGGGTCGCCCCAGTAGCGAGAATGATAGGGGTCACTCTTGGCGCCATACATATAGGTGTTCATCTTGTAACGCGCCATAAAGCGGAACAGGTCCTTAGTGACCTCAGCACTATAAGGCACACCATAGTAGCCCTCAATAATGCCACGCTCTTTGACATCGGCATAGTCGTAGATTGTGACACAAGGCAAGTTGGTCGTGCCACGGTCAAGCATCTGCTCAAGCGATGCCAAGCCGCAGAACACAGCATCGGTGTTCTCGCCAACAATTGCCAACACAGTATCATCATCATCTGATATGAGGCTAATGATATGGCGGTCATATTTTGGAAGATTGAAGATGCTTTTATCGATTTTCAATTGGGTAGTCCATCCATCAAACATTTTATTTGAGCCATTGACTCCAAGCAAAACAATAGATCTTTTATTTGAAGGAGTATTGGGGCCAATCTTCAGCACTGGAGTGAGACCATGCTCGCTGAGAACCCGTTTTGCACGATTAATCGTTGCCTCATCAATCCCTGGCTCTGCTAATATGAATACTTCCTGAGAGAAAGATGCAGTGCCTGGATTCATCACCTGCTTGTGGGGAACGGGATAGATAGTATAAGGCTCATTGGCAGCCGCAAGCAATGCGGAACACATAGCAAATATGAGTATTAATTTTTTAATCATTAAGATTTACTTTATAAAATTTCGTACAAATATAGCCAATTATAGTCAAAAACCAAAAAAGTTTTTTGTCTTTTCACATAAAAGCAGTAAATTTGCAATTTACCTAACAGAATATAACACATTAACATGAATCTTGAACAACTCACTGCAACCATTAGCGACTATATCTGGTCGTGGCCAATGATAATACTGCTGCTTGGCACTCACATCTTTCTAACCATCCGTTTGCGCGTGCCGCAGCGCAAAATTTTCACTGCAATCAAACTCTCGGTAACTCGAGACAAAGGCGCAACTGGCGACGTGAGCCAATTCTCGGCACTTGCCACCTCACTAGCGGCCACAATCGGCACAGGAAACATCATCGGCGTGGCGACAGCAGTATCGCTAGGCGGCCCAGGAGCCGTGCTATGGTGCTGGCTAACGGGTATCTTTGGCATCGCCACAAAATATGGAGAGGGACTGCTTGCTATTAAATACCGCGTCAAGACGAGCGACGGCACAATGATTGGTGGACCGATGTATGCCCTTGAGAGAGGTCTGAAAATGAAGTGGTTGGCTGTACTATTCTGCATATTCACCGCCATCGCGGCCTTTGGCATCGGCAACGGCGTGCAGGCCAATGCTATAAGCAAGAATTTCGCCGAACTTTTTAGCGACAACAGCAGTGTAGCAGCAATAGCATCATCGCTTAACAGCGCCACAGGAATGAGTCTTACCCCTGAAACATTTGTGAGCATTATAGTCGGTATTTGCCTAATGGCACTTGTGGGAGTGGTCATTATTGGCGGTGTGAAGAGCATCGGCAGAATTTGTTCGGCTTTGGTACCGTTCATGGCGATTCTTTATGTGCTAGGATGCCTCTATATCCTGAGCATTAACCACCAGTACCTGTGGGACGCAATATGCTGGATTTGTCGTGATGCATTCTCTCTGAAAGCGTCGGTTGGTGGCGCTGCAGGTGCTGCCATCATGGTGGGGGCACGATATGGCATTGCAAGAGGTCTCTTCAGCAATGAGTCAGGTCTTGGCTCGGCACCCATTGTAGCTGCAGCGGCTCAGACTCGCAATTCAGTGCGACAAGCCCTTGTGAGCTCTACCGGCACTTTCTGGGACACCGTGGTTGTGTGCGCTATCACTGGCTTGGTACTCGTTACCAGCATCCTCGCCTACCCCGAAATCGACTTCCACGACGGTGGACTGCTAACCAAGAAAGCCTTTGGCATGATTCCATACATTGGCACACCCATTCTAACCTTTGGCATTCTCACCTTCGCCTTCTCTACCATACTCGGATGGAGCTACTATGGCGAAAAAGCCATGGAGTATTTAGGAGGCAAGCGCATCATCAAGTACTATCGCATTATTTGGCTGATAGTCTGCTTTATGGGATGCGTCCTAAGCCTAGGCGTAGTATGGAACATCGCCGATATCATGAATGCCATGATGGCACTGCCCAACCTCGCAGCACTTCTCCTTCTCTCAGGAGTAATAGCCCATGAGACTAAACGCTACCTCTGGAGCGGAAAACTCGATGATATAGACAGAACTTTATAGTTCTTTTGCACAAGAAATCTTTTTGCGACCTCGCGCTGAAATCACCAGTGTGAGGTCGCAAATTTGTCCCCAAGTTGTTAAAAAAAATTTTTCTTGATTTTTTATCTGATTTTTATGTTATTAGTTGCTTTATTTTGACTAATTTTGCACTCTGAAAACAAGGTATTGATATTAACTAGGTGTGTAGAAATCAAATAAATGGCTAACACACAGATATTTGACCACCACACCACAAATAAAGATATAACGATATGGGATTATTCTCATTTACACAAGAAATCGCTGTTGACTTGGGAACAGCCAATACAATTATTATCCACAACGATAAGATAGTAATTGACGAGCCATCGGTTGTCGCTCTAGACACCAAGACACAAAAACTGATGGCAGTGGGCGAGACAGCCCGTGAGATGCGCGGCAAAGTGCATGAAGGAATCAAGACCGTGCGTCCTCTGCGCGATGGTGTGATTGCTGACTTCAACGCCGCCGAGCTGATGATCAGGGGTATGATCAAGAAGGTGAGCCAGAAGAATCACTGGTTCTCACCTGCCCTGCGCATGGTGGTATGCATCCCCTCAGGTTCTACCGAGGTTGAGATTCGTGCCGTGCGCGACTCTAGCGAGCATGCTGGCGGCCGCGACGTATATATGATTTATGAGCCTATGGCTGCCGCACTCGGTATTGGCATCGACGTGCTGGCTCCCGAGGGCAACATGATAGTCGATATAGGTGGTGGTACAACTGAGATCGCCGTAATCTCACTTGGCGGTATCGTGAGCAACAAGAGCATACGTATCGCTGGTGACGACCTCACCGAGGATATCCGCGAGCACATGCGCCGCGCCCACAACGTGAAGGTGGGTGAGCGCACCGCCGAGCTTATCAAGATTAACGTGGGCTCTGCACTCTCTGAGCTCGACAATCCTCCCGAGGACTACATTGTGCATGGTCCTAACCAGATGACAGCTCTGCCAATGGAGGTGCCAGTGTCTTACCAGGAGATATGCAACTGCATCGAGAAGTCAATCTCGAAGATTGAGGCTGCTGTGCTCAGCGCACTCGAGCAGACTCCTCCAGAGCTCTATAGCGACATCGTGAAGAACGGTATCTACCTTGCTGGTGGTGGCGCGCTCCTTCGTGGTCTTGACCGCCGCTTGACCGACAAGATTGGCATCCCGTTCCATGTTGCCGAAGACCCTCTGCACGCTGTTGCCAAGGGTACTGGCGTGGCTCTGAAGAACATCAAGCGCTTCAAGTTCTTGAAACGATAAAAGTTGCGTGACCATATTCCTTTCACAAAAAGGAATTCTTGTAACAAATCGATATTTTCCCTCCTCTCCACGATGCGAGGGATATGGATGTGTGTAATGCTCTATTAAAGACCTTAGATGAACAATTTAATTAATTTCATAATAAAAAACAGCGCGTGGTTCTTCTTCGCTTTCTATGTGATTGTGAGCCTCGTGCTGCTGTTTCGCTCCAACCCGTTCCAGCAGAGCGTGTATCTCACCTCGGCTAACGGCACGGTAGCGACTATATCTAAGGTTGTGAATGGAACATCCGACTATTTCCACCTCAAGGAGATAAACGAGGATTTGCACATGCGCAACGCTGAGCAAAAAGAGCGCATTCTGGAATTGGAGAAGCAACTCGTGGAATTGGAGCTAAAATATGGCGCCAAACCTGGTGAGGCTGTGAGCGGCGAAGGCGACTTCGCATTCATCTCGGCTCACGTGATCAGCAATAGCGTAGTAAACCCCAGCAACTACATCACCATTGACCGAGGAAGTGCAGACGGCATTGAGCCTTACATGGGCGTTATGGATATGAATGGCGTGGTGGGCATAGTCGATGCCGTTAACACTCATTCGGCACGCATCATGTCGATGCTGCACCCCGACACAAAAATCACGTGCGAACTGAAAGGCAACGGAAACTTTGGACTGCTCGTGTGGGACGGAAAGACTACCGACCATGCCATCCTCAAAGACCTTCCCAAGGTTGGTGAGTACCATGTGGGCGACACCGTGGTCACCAGCAGCAGCTCGCTGAGCTTCCCTCCAGGTTTCATGGTAGGAGTAGTAGAGCGCGTGTCACCCACCACCAAGAGCGATAGCTTCATGACACTTATCGTGAAACTCTCGTGCCGCATCACTCAGCTGAGCAATGTCCACGTTATCAAGAACAACCGCAAGGATGAGCTCAAGCAACTCGAGAGCAGCGACGCCACAAGCATTAAAGAGGAAGGAGGTATGAAGCGATGAAAAACACACTGCTCAATTTCCTCATTCTCTTTATCGCTCTGCTAGTGGCACAGGTGGTGTGCAGCAAGATAGTGCTCTTTGGCGTGGCAGTTCCAATCATCTACATCTACCTCATCCTGCGACTGCCAGTCAATTACTCCATAAACTGGACGCTCACGATAGCTTTTTTGTTTGGACTATTCGTAGATATGTTCAACAACACCCAAGGAATGAACTCGCTGGCATGCACCGTCATGGCAATGGCACGACGGCCGGTTTTCAACTTCTTCATCGTCATGCGAGAGGATGAGGAAGCCGACCCAGTGCCTTCGGTAGATACGGTGGGAATATCAAGTTATATGAAGTACTTGTCAACTCTGGTCTTCATCTACTGCACTGTGCTTTTCTTGGCACAAGCGTTCACCCTGCACAACTTCCCACTCACACTTGCACGAATCGTTGCCAGCAGCGCACTATCAATTTTATTAATTTTTGGTATCGACAGTTTAGTGAGCACCGAAAGTGAGAAAAGACTATAATCTCGAAAAACGCAAGTATGTGATTGGCGGCTTTATTGTCGCCATTGTCGCTATATACCTGTGGAAGCTCTTTGACCTGCAAGTCACGAGCAACGAGTATAGTCAAATCGCTGTGAGCAACGCCCGCTCAGTGAAAATCACCCACCCCTCACGAGGACAGATTTACGACCGCAACGGCAACTTGGTGGTGTATAATGAGCCTGCCTATGACCTAGTTCTAACGCCTAAGGACGTGACTGAGTTTGACACAACCACCATGTGCAAGATTCTGCAAATCAAGCGTGAAGATTTCGACCTGCTGTGGAAGAACATGAGCGACCCCAAGAAAAACCGCAACTATAGCGCAGTCACACCCCAACCGCTGGTGCAGAATCTCGATTCGCTAACCTACGGCCGTCTGCAGGAGATTCTCTACCGCTTCCCAGGCTTCGATATCGCTCAGCGAGTTATCCGTCGCTATAATTATGTGTCGGCGGCCAACATCCTTGGCGACATACGAGAGGTTAATGCCGACGACATAGAACGCGACAGCGACAACTACTATATCCCTGGCGACTACACCGGTGATCTGGGTGTAGAGAAGAGCTACGAGAAATACCTGCGAGGCACTAAGGGCAAGGAGATTTTCATCCGCGACGCGCGAGGACGCATCAAGGGCCGCTACAACGACGGCAAGGACGATGTGGCGCCTGTCGCTGGCAAAGACCTGCAGCTGAGCATTGACATGGATCTACAGCAGTTTGGCGAGAAAATAATGCGAGGCAAGAAAGGTGCTATCGTAGCAATCGAGCCTCATACCGGCGAGGTGCTGGCGCTGGTCACAAGCCCTAGCTACGACCCAGCCATGCTCGTGGGTAAAGACCGAGGCAAGAACTATGCCGACCTCGTCAACGACCCTAGCAAGCCCCTCTTCGACCGCTCTATCATGGCTGCCTATCCTCCGGGTTCCACTTTTAAGCCCTCACAAGGCTTGATGCTCTTGCAAGAGGGTATCATCAACACCAGCACTTCCTATCCTTGCTATCGCGGATACATCAACAAAGGCCTCAGGATTGGCTGCCACGGCCACGGCTCGCCTATAGCACTGCATCCCGCCATCGCCACCTCGTGCAACGGTTACTTCTGCTGGGGAGTCTATTACATGCTCAACAACCGCAAATATGGCGGCCTGGAGAAGTCGTTTACCTTGTGGAAAGACTACATGGTGTCGATGGGATTTGGCTACAAGCTCAACATCGACCTGCCTGGAGAGAGCCGAGGATTTATTCCTAACGCTCAGTTCTACGACAAGATGATTGGCAAAAATCAGTGGGGCGCCAACACCATCCTCTCTATCGCCATCGGTCAGGGCGAGGTGATGTTGACACCGCTGCAAATCGCCAACCTCGGCGCCACTATCGCCAACCGCGGCTATTACATCACACCTCATGTTGTTAAGAACATCCGAGATGTGGGGCTGCTAGAGGAATATACCGTGAAGCATCACACCAAAGTCAATCCTCAATACTACAACGAAGTGGTAACAGGCATGAGAATGGCGGTCACTGGAGGCACCTGCCGCGGTGCAAACCTGCCAGGACTTGACGTGTGCGGCAAGACAGGTACCGTTCAGAACCCTCACGGTCAGGACCACTCGGTGTTTATGGGATTTGCGCCAAAAGAAGATCCAAAAATCGCCATCTGCGTCTATGTGGAGAACGCCGGTTTCGGTGCTAAAGTCGCTGTGCCACTCGGCGCAATGATGCTGGAGCGATACCTGCGAGGCTACAGCGACGAGATTGAAGAGCGAGCCAACAAGTGGAGCGACAACGCATGGATGGAGAACACTCAAAAGAAGCCTGCCGAGGCTGGCGAGGCCAAGCCCGCCACCACTGCCAGCAACACACCAAACCGCGACAACAAGCCATTGGGCAGCACGCCTGAGCGCGAGAAAGCGATAGTAATTAACCCATTCAGATTAATCAGCACATCACGTTATGGACACTTCAAGGGATAACGAGAGCAACAAACTGCTCGCCTCGGTCGACTGGTTTACCGTGCTGCTATATCTGGTTCTTGTAGTGGCAGGAGCAATAAGCATCTACGCCGCCACAACCAATAACCTTTCGCAAGTTAGCATCTTCGACTTCAACACCTATTCGGGCAAACAGTTCCTTTGGATAGGACTCTCGTTTGTCATTGGTTTCGCGTTGCTGCTTATTGACCGACGAATGTATGAGGGCTATGCCTATCTCATATATATAATAATGATTGTCATCCTGATAGCCACGGCATTTCTGGCGCCAAACATCAAAGGCTCTCACTCGTGGCTAAAGTTTGGCGCGGTGAGCATCCAGCCAGCCGAGTTTGCCAAGACGGCGACGGCGCTGGCACTGGCAAAACTCTTCAGCACCTACGGCTTCAAACTCGGGCACTGGCGCACATATATAGTGCCGCTGGCAATCATCTTCATCCCTGTTTTCTGCATCCTGCTAGAAAGTGAGACAGGCTCGGCACTCGTCTACATCTCGCTGATTTTTGTCCTCTACCGTGAGGGAATGAGCGGTTTTGTGCTCTATGCCATTCTTGCGGCGGTGACGTTCTTTGTTGTCACGCTCAAGTTTGCCAGCCAAGTGGTTATGGGCATACCTATGGGCTATTTCATCGTGCTTACCATCGTGATGATCACGATAGTGCTCATGCTGTTCTTCTATTGCCGCGCCATGATTCCTGGCCGCAACGTGGCGATTAGTTACATAGCCAGTGCTCTGCTTGCGTGGGGCCTCTCGGCGGCAGGAGTCAACATCAACGGATATGTTTTCTTCTTCACAGTCATCCCGCTATCGATTATCTATCTGCTCATTGCCATGTTCCGAGAGGACATCAACAAGATACTCATTACGATAGCCTTTGCGGTAATGTCTATTATCTTCATGTTCTCGGTCAACGCCGTGTTTAACAACGTGCTGGCGACTCACCAGCAGAACCGCATCAAGGTTTCCCTCGGCATAATGGAAGACGTGAAGGACAAGGGATACAACGTCAACCAGTCAAAGATTGCCATAGGTTCGGGTGGCTTCACAGGCAAGGGCTTCCTGAAAGGCACGCAGACCAAGCTCAACTATGTGCCTGAGCAGCACACCGACTTCATCTTCTGCACAATCGGCGAAGAGGAGGGATTCCTCGGCACTTCGGCCGTGATGTTGCTGTTCCTATTATTAATCCTGCGAGTCATTGCCATAGCCGAGCGACAGCACACCGCCTTTGGGCGAGTCTATGCCTACTGCGTCGCGGCAATACTCATCTTCCACGTCACCATCAACATAGGCATGGTGATAGGACTCGTGCCGGTAATCGGCATACCCCTACCCTTCTTCAGCTACGGCGGCTCCTCACTCTGGGGTTTTACCATCATGCTCTTTATCCTCCTGCGCATAGATGCCGCAAGAGCGGAATACGGAACATGGTAGTGCACTTAAAAGACAATCAAGAACAACTGCTTTTAGAGTCTTCATTCATACAAACAATTATTCAACCGTCTATCTACTCCCCTCTCAACTTTTTTTGGTTGTGTGGGGGAAAATTGTTACCTTTGCGGTTGAACAAATAATTGACTAATCTCTATGCCATATTTTTCGGTAATAATTCCTGTATATAACCGCCCGGCTGAGGTGGAGGACCTGCTGAGGAGTCTGGCGGAGCAGTCGTGCCAGGACTTTGAGGTGTATCTGGTGGAAGACGGTTCCACGGTGCGCTGCGATGAGGTGGCTGCGCGCTATAATGACCACCTCGACATGCACTACCACTACAAGGAGAACGAGGGTCGCAGCATCGCCCGCAACTATGGTATTGAGCGTGCCAGCGGAGAGTATTTCATATTCTTCGACAGCGACTGCGTCATTCCAAAGGATTATTTCAAGACCCTCAAAGCCGAACTCGAGCGCGAGCCTGTGGACTGCTTTGGCGGCCCCGACGCGGCTAGCGATGACTTCAGCGACGTGCAGAAGGCCATAAACTTCTCTATGACATCGTTCCTTACCACTGGCGGCATACGCGGCGGCAAGGTGCAGCTCGAGAAATTTGTGCCACGCTCGTTCAATATGGGCTATTCGCGCAAGGTTTGGGAGACGGTGGGCGGCTTCCGTGAGATGTTCAGCGAGGACATCGACATGAGCACACGAGTGCGTCAAGCGGGGTTCAGCACTCGCCTTATCCGCGATGCCTACGTCTATCACAAGCGCCGTGTCGATTTGAAGAAATTCGCGCGTCAGACCTATGTCTTCGGCATGTCACGCATCACGTTGAAACTCCTCTACCCCGATTCACTTAAGATGGTTCACTGCCTACCAGCAGTCTTCGTACTTGGCTGCATAGCGCTGATTCTTCTCGCCATCTTTTGGCATTGGTGGGCAATTCTGCCATTGGCGCTTTATGTGGTACTGCTATGGATTAGCGCCCTCGTCAAGACCAAGAGCCTGAAAATCGCCAGTATCGCTGTAGTATCTAGCTTCATACAATTAGGAGCCTACGGCTTCGGCTTCATTAAGGCCTTTGTATGGAAAATTCTCCTGGGCCACGGCCGCGACATTGAGGAAGAGATAGCGATGAGAAAGGGGAAATGATTGTAAGTGTTAAGTTTTAAGTGTAAAGTGTTAAGTAACACTAGATAATCTAGAAGATCTAGACAATTTAGAATATCTAGTAAAAACATTATGGAAAAAGAAACAGACAATCAAGAAATCAAGTCTCGCGCATTAAAGCTGAACACGGCGCTTGATGACCGACCAAGGGAGAAAGCAATGAAATATGGGTTCTCCACTTTGTCGCCAGCCGAGTTGTTTGCCATCATCTTGGGTAGCGGCAGCCGTGGCGAGAGCGTGGTGGAGTTGTGCCAACGCATCCTTAACGACCACGACAACAAAATATACAAGATAGCCCGCCACAAATACAGCGACCTTGCTCGAATGTACCGTGGCGTGGGTGAGGTAAAGGCGGTTGAGATTCTTGCCGCCATAGAGATAGCCCGCAGGTTCCAGGGCGAAGAGTTTGACGAGGACTTCCAAATCACCGACGCTAACGCCGCATACCGTTACCTGAGCACCTTCATGCTCGACAAAGAGCATGAGGAGATGTGGGTGCTGCTGCTCGACCGCGCCAAGCATGTAAAGGGTCGCGAACTGGTGAGCACCGGGGGCACGGCGGCCACCGTGGGCGACGAGAAGATTATCCTCAAGCACGCTATCAATCACCTTGCCAGCAGCATCATCCTAGCCCACAACCACCCGAGCAACAACGCCCGCCCAAGCATCCAGGATGACACGCTTACTCAGCGAGTAAAACGCGCATGCGACGCCGTGGGTATTCCACTCGATGACCACATCATCATGTGCCGTGGCGACTACTACAGCTATCAGGCAGAAGGGAAGATTTAAAGGATAAAGGACAAAGGAAACAGAAAAAGGAGCGATCGCTCCTTTTTCTGCTTTATTAGCGTATACTTTATACTTAAGCTTAGGGTTCCACTGTTGCCACTGAGCCTGCGCTGTGGGCGGTGATTTGTGGGGCGTACTGGCATTGTGCAGTTGCGATACCCACGTTGTACTTACCTGGTGCAGTGACATAGACGTCATAGCTAATCACATGCGTGCCCTTGTCAAGGCTCGAGAAGAAGATATTGGTCTCGCTGTCCTTGATTTCGAGGTAGTAGTAAGAGCCGTCAGCATAGCGATATCCCGAGAGCTTGTCTACTGGTTCGAAGCAAGAGCCACGCTCGTCTTTCACTGTCACGAAGTCGAGATCCTTGGCGTTCTTGATGACGGTGCGCACCTGAATCTTGTCGCCCACCTTGAAGTTCTCAACACGACGCAGAGTGCCGTCGGTGTTGTAGGCATAGAACTCCTTGTGGATCGAGAGGTCGTAGATGCTCACCTCATCGATAGTGCTCATCTCGGCCTTGAACTGGCTGTAGATAGCACCCCACGCTGGACTTGCGCCGTGGCGCTCTATATTGAGCGTAGCGAGCGAAGTGGCAGGAATCTGCTTGCGGCAGTAGCCAAGGTAGGTATCAACCTTGTCAAACTCGATAGGCGTGCCATCGATAGTGATGGTGGGCGCGTCGTTGCGCTCGAGCCACTTGCTGCCAGTAGCGAGAAGGCTATAAACGGCATCGGCGGCGAGACTGCTCGAGCCCCAATCGTTGGTCTGCTTCATCAGGAGCATCCACTTGCGCACCTGGTCGATTTCCTCGGTGCGTGGGTCAACCTCGTTGAATGCCTGGAGTATAGTCGATGTTACAGCCACCTTGTCGAGGTAGCGCCATCCAGCCTGCACGTTGTCCCAATACATTCCCATCTCAGGTTTGTTGAGAGCATACTGGCGTATCGACTCAACGATGTCCTTTGCCACCTTCTGGTATTTGTTACGATTGAGGGTGAGAGCATAGAACGCCTTGTTTCCAAGACTTGTGCCCTTCCAGTCCTTAGTCATCGCCTTGAGGCAGTTCTTGAGCATATTCTGGTTCTCGCCAGTAACGGGAATCTCAGGATAGAGAGTGCGCACATACACATAGTCGCTGAAACCGCTATGGTTGTTCTTGTTGTACTTGAGGTGCTCCTTGTAAACCTTCAGATACTCCTTGTCGAAGTAAACAACCGCACGCTTAACCATAGCATTGATGTCAGCGTCATCCTTGAGATAACCAAGATGACGCAACTCACCGATAAGTTCAAGCACAGTCTCGGTAGTGTAGAGCGATGACTCGCAGTTTGGATAGAGGTACCAAGTGAAGCCTCCATCCGACATCTGCAGGCGTTGCAAGCCCTCAACGATGCGTGTATGCTCGGTAGCCATGAGATTCTCGTCGAAGAGCTCATTCAGGCGCGACATGCGCAGTGTCTGACGATCAGCCTCATTTACCCAAGGCGAAGCGAGCAATGTGCCAATCTTGAGATCGCTGTTGCGAGCGAGCATCGACACGAGAGTAGAGTCTTGCTCGTTGGCCTTCCAGTAGTTAACAGCCTCCTTGATATTTGGCTGCGACTTGGCGATGCCTTGAGCCAGCGTCACGGCAAAGAGGCTGTGAGCAAGCGAGGTAGCGACCTTGTAGTTATCGTTGAAAATAGTGGGCAAAGCCTGAACGCAGTACCATACAGGATTATCGCAATATTCAAGAGTAACGCGTGCATCCTTAGCAAACTGTGGCAGCTGAGTTGTGAACGAAGGCGTTGCAGCGTCGATATAGAATGGTTGAGTCTCAATCACTGGAGAGATTGCCTGCAGTACAGGAATCATCACCTGCTCGCCGTCGCCAAAGTTGCCGGTAGCAGCCTTCACGCGGAAGCCGATGAACGGAATAGTGTCGGGCACCTCCCAATCAACCTTAAGGGTGTTAGTGCCGTTGGGTGCGATATTCTCGTTGAAATTCTTGCGCAGAATCACCTCATCAGTGCGTGGGTTGAACAACTCAATGAAAGCATCACATGGCAGAGCATTTTCGGTAGAGTTCTGCAGACTTGCCGCCAGCTGAGTCTTGTCGCCCTGACGTAAGAAACGTGGCAGACTCGACTTCACCATAACGGGCTTGTTGGTAAGAACCTCCTTCTTGAGCACATCGGTATTGAGGGCGTTGTTGTAGGCAATCGCCTGCATAATCCAGGTGGTGTTAAAGTTGGGCACCTCAAACTCTAGCGACACATTGCCATTGGCATCGCTCACGAGCATAGGCTTCCAAAGTGCCACCTTAACATCGCTCTCACGCAGCTGCACCTTCTCGAGGGCAGCCTCATCAACCACTGCCTCTGCTTCATCGGCCGACGCAATGCCTCCATTTGACATAGCCATATCGGTAACAACCTCCTCTTCCAACATCCTATCAGCATAGTCTAAAGACGTTGCACCTCTCACACGAATTCCTGCACTCTTCGCCATTGGCATTGCACTCGATGCTCCACACACCACACCACGGACCACGTAATCGTACCTGTTGTTCACAAAGAAACTCTCATCATAGGTGTTGAACTCGGCAATCGAACATCTATTGGTCGTTAGACTGCTGTGAGTCCAGGAAGGCCTGTTGTTGAGGCTTCCCGATAGAGTATTCTCGTCAAAGCTGAACACACGCTTTCCATAGATGTAAGGAGAGAAAGACCAAGTGTTTGGACTAATGTCGTTGATTGCCTTATCCATCATCTCGAGCACCATAGCTCCAGGCTGTGGCTTGTCGTTCTCATCAACGAGAGTGAACGACCATTTCTCGTTCTCGCCCGAGAGCAGTTTGTCGCGGAAGGAGTTGACCTTAACCTTGAGGGCCTTTGCCTTGACATTGCCATTCATGCGCACTTGCTGAGTGTAAACCTCATTGTTGGCCACGCTGTAGAATTTGATATTGAGGTATCCGCCAGGGGTGTTGGGCAGAGCAATGGCAAAGTCGTTAATGCCTTTGTTCATCTTAATCCATCCCTGCTTCTCCACTTTCTCTGCCGAAGAGGCGATATAGTAGATATAAGCCTCAGTAGTTGCTGTGCCAATGGTAATGTGGGCAACATTCTTCTCATCCACGCTGCGTCCGTCGCTAGGCAGCCACAGTGGAGAGTCCATCGGACTTACCTTTTCGCCCTTGCGGTAAAGGAAAAGGTAGCAATAAGTAGTCTCGCTGTCACCAAGCATATTGGCGGTAACTTTGTATTTCCCTGAAGGCAGACTGGTGAGATCCACGACAGGCTTCTCGCTATTGACGGTGCCCGACGCCACTTCTTTGCCGTTCTCATCTTCTACCTTGTAGTAGCACTCCACGCCTTTCTCATTCTCATCGGTGCTGTTGAACGTGAGCGGCAGCTCTATGGGTTTCACGTTGTTGAAATCCTTGCTGCCCGAGAGTTCTATGCCTCGGCGGTCGCCAATGATGAAGCAGTGGCTTCCCTCTTGCGACTCGCCAGCGCCGTTGGTGCACTGTGCGTCGAGCACATAGTTGAAATAGTAGTATTTTGCTTGGTTCTCCTTGAAAGCCTCGGCGGGTAGTTCCAGTGTAAACTCACCATTGTTGTTGGTAGTCATCACTGTGTCGATTATGTTCTCGCCACGTGTAGTTGACATTCTCCACCACCAGCTCCATTCATTGCGATAAAGTCGCAGCTTCACCTCTGCGTTTGGCACAGGCACGCCACTATAGGTTAACGCCTTGCCGGTAATCTTCACTGGTTGGTTGCGGGTGAACACTTGTCGCGCGTCTGGGAACGACACAGTGAACGTGGGAGCCTTGTACTCGCTCACGTTGAATGAATAAGAGTTCAGATACTGATTAAACTTCTCGCCGGTACGGAAGTAGAGCGAGAATTGTCCGTTCATACGGTCGGTAGGAATCTTAAACTCTCCCTGAACGCGTCCGTAATCATCGCTCTCCACCTCAAGCGTGTCAACAGCCTTGTGGTTGGGGTCATAAAGGATTACCTGCACCCGCTTGTTCTCAAGAGGGCTCATCTCCTGACTGGTAATGATATGGAGAATTGCGGCAAACTTCATAGTCTCACCTGGGCGATAGATATTCAGGTCGGTGAAAACTCGTGCCGTGACGTTGGTGTGCGCCTCAGAGCTCACGAAAGGCCTAATATCTATATCAGGAGAATACTTGTCGTCGCCTTTGGTTGCAGTAACGTTATAGTTGTAGTAATTCTTTTCTTTGGGCAGCACTGCGCTACCATCCTTGTCGGTAGTAGCCGAGGAATTATTCTTCCCGTTGCTATAACTACTCACAATTTTGAGATTCACGTCTTGCTGAGGCTTGCCTGAACGGGTATCAACGGTGAACACCTTATCATCAAAGCCCTCGCCGCCAGCGCTGAACATGGTGAGGTTGTGAACGATAACTGCCTCATAGGTCCTAACATCGGCATCAATGATCTCTTTGCCTTCACGATTGGTGAACGCTGCTACAATCAAATACCTGCCAAAAGGCAATGGTGGCAACTTCTCATCCACATCTTTACTGAACGGCACAACTCCCGGGCAATGCAGCTTGTGAGAGCGCACAAACTCCAAGTCTTTGAGAGTGTACTTCTTGCTTGAGCTTCTCTCTAAGTCTTCAAACACGTTGTCGGGGAAGCGGTAGATGCGCACATCGACATCGTTCACATTATTATAATAGGCATCTATCTTAATAGAGTCTCTATTGGTCAAGTGCTTATCAAAATGTAAACTCACACTCTGGCTCTCAATTTCATAAATCTTGTTCTGAACCGAGGGTGTGTAATAAGAGTTAGGGAAGCGATTGACATAGTCCTTCAAGTCGCTATAACGATCCTTGAGATAGCCTTTGAGCAGGAACAAAGCACTGTGCTCGTTGTCCTTATACTTCTGGTACTCGGCTAAATAGTCTTTGACAGCATTGGTCTTTGATGCAACATACATCCATTCGGGAGTTCCCTCTTGGCAAGAACTTAGCCATCGTTGCTCAAGTTCATTCTCAAAATTATCATCATCTTTATAGGCAAACAGTTTCATACTGTTGACACACAATGCTTGAAACAGCGTGGGCACATACACGGCACCCATCTTGTCGCCATCAATGAAAATTTTGCTATAGTTGCCTATGGGGCATTGCTTGAGGTACTGCTCATCGGCAAGCGAGGCACGAATCAGTTCTTTGATTTTGTTGTTGAACTGCTCGTTGTCCCACTCAGTATAATCACTCGATAGAGCCTCGTCAACGGCATTCTCACGGTCGCGAACTCCATAGGCATCCACATAATCTTTGAAGACACATGCCTCCAAGTAGTTGAGAATCGCCTTGTAGTCGGCACGCATCTCTTTTTTCTTCACGTCCTCGATTTGCGTGATGATAGTGTCCATCGACTCCTGGGTAACCTTTCCTTTTGCAATTGAGAAACGCACGAGGGCATCGACCATCATTTGACCATCGCCACTCTTCTGTGCCTTCTTCAGCTGCGCGAGCGCAGCTTTGCACACCTTATCCGGATAGTCGAAGTCGGGCTCGTCTTGAGCATGAGCATTAAATGAAAATAATCCCATAATTGTGAGGATTAAAATGAATTTTGATAAAAAATGGTGCATAATTATTATGTTTATTTATGTAATTCTCGCCAAAAAGCACTATATATTACAATAACGTGGCGAAATGGTTAATATTTTACACTTTTATGACTGAAATTAATAGAAAAAGTTTAACGTTCAGGACAAAAACATAAAAACAGCGAATTAAGCCACAAACTTGAGCTTGTTAACATCTTGTTGATAAAAGTGGCAAGAAAAATTATTGCGCATGGACGATTGTGTTCTATCTTTGCACTCACAAAACAAAACACTGCTATGGAATTTGAAACAGGCAAATCATCAAAAAACCGCAATTATAACAGAAAGAAACCTCAGCACGAGAGTGAGGTGCTCAGCGAACTTGGCAAGACTCAGCCACAAGATGTGGCAATAGAGGAGGCCGTGCTCGGAGCGCTAATGCTCGAGAAGGACGCCTACTCGGTAGTGAGCGACATCCTCAAGCCTGAGTGCTTCTATGACCATGCCAACCAACTGATATTCGAGGCTATCGTATCGCTAGGCGTGAAACAACGCCCTATCGACATGCTCACCGTCACCGAGCAGCTGCGACTTGACGGACATCTCGAGGAGGCTGGAGGGGCAATAAGAATCTCTGACCTCACTGGTCGTGTGTCAAGTGCCGCCAACATTGAGTACCATGCCCGCATCGTGGCGCAGAAATACTTGGCGCGAGAGCTTATCAGCTTCAGTTCCAACATCTCCACGCTCGCATTTGACGACTCTATTGATGTCTATGACCTGATGCAGGAGGCCGAAGGCAAGCTCTTCGAACTGTCGAAGAACACTCTCAAGCGCGATGTGATTCAAATCGACCCAATTATCAGCGACGCCATCAAGAAGATTCAGGACGCCAGTAACCGCAAGAGCGGCTTGAGCGGACTCGCCACAGGTTACCACGACCTCGACAAGGTGACCTCAGGATGGCAGAACAGTGACCTTATCATCATCGCCGCCCGTCCAGCGATGGGAAAGACCGCGCTGGTGCTCTCAATGGCAAAGAATATGGCGGTTGATTACAACACCCCTATTGCAGTTTTCTCGCTGGAGATGTCAAACATACAGCTCGTTAACCGACTCATCAGCAACGTGTGCGAAATCAAGGGCGAGCAAATCAAGAGTGGTCAGCTTACCGAGCAGGAGTGGGACGTGCTTATGTCGCGCGTGAAGCAGCTCTATTCGGCACCAATCTATGTTGACGACACGCCGTCGCTATCGATATTTGAGCTACGCACTAAAGCACGCCGACTGGTGCGCGAGCACGACGTGAAAATGATAATTATCGACTACTTGCAGCTGATGAACGCAACAGGAATGCGATTTGGAAGCCGTGAGCAGGAGGTGAGCACCATCTCACGTTCGCTCAAGCAGCTCGCCAAAGAGCTCGACATCCCCATCATCGCCCTCTCACAGCTCAACCGAAGCGTGGAGCAGCGTGGTGATGACCGCAAAGGCAAGCGCCCGCAATTGAGCGACCTGCGCGAGAGTGGCGCCATTGAGCAGGATGCCGACATCGTGTGCTTCATCCACCGCCCAGAATACTATAGCCACTCCACCGAGGACAGCGAGGGCAACGACATTCGCGGCCTCGCCGAGTTTATCATCGCCAAGCACCGCAGTGGCTCGGTTGGCACCATCAAAATGAGGTTTATCGCAAGGTATGCTCGCTTCGACAACTGGGATGAACAGATTGAAAGCCCTAACGGTCCCGAGCAGGTGTATGAGTCGCGCATGAACCGCGAGAAGTCAGAAGCACCAACCAACATTGGCGCTCCACCGCCACCAATCGATGACCTGCCAACAGGCAACGCAGATTTCCTGCGCGACAGCAACGAGGAAGCACCGCCATTCTAAGCATTATTGCTGCGTGTAAACACACCCTCTCTCCTTCTATCTAACATCCACTCTAAAAAAAGAGTGGATTTTTTATGTTTCTAATAATTTATATTATCTTTGCAAATGAAAATATCAAAACACATTCATAACTCTTAAAACATCATCATCATGAATAGTCTCAATAAATTTTTTCTTGGATTATTGACTGCTATAATTCCTGTCATGGTAATGGCCTACGACTTCAAAGAGGGCGGTTTGTGCTTCAATTATAATGAAGATGGCAAAAGCGTCACCATGACCTATGAGCACCTAATCATGTTTGCTTACGACGCTCCTGCGCCAAAAGAGAAAGGATATATCGGCAATATCGTCATCCCTTCGGTAGTCAACCATGATGGAAAGGGCTATACCGTCACAGCAATTGACAGAGAAACGTTCATGTGCAACACCGAGCTTGAAAGAGTTAGCATCCCTTCTACTGTAACATTCATCGGCATGGGAGCATTCAGCCATTGTTCCAGACTCAAAGAAGTGGTTTTGCCTCCCGATTTGACCGAGATTAGCGATTATATGTTTGCCGAGAGTGGATTGAAATCCATCTTAATTCCCTCAAAGGTGAAAAGCATTGGACAGTGGGCATTTAGTAGCAGTTCTCTAGAATCGATATATATGCCCAACTCGGTGACCAAAATTGAAAAGTCGGCATTCAGCGCTTGCCGTTGGTTGGAAGAGGTGGAATTGAGCAATAAACTTGAATCGATTGGCGAGGCGGCTTTCAGCATCTGCACAAGTCTAAAAACCATCACCCTACCCTCAACACTCAAAGAAATAGGCCCTAAAGCCTTCTATGAGTGCAGCGACATTGAGACTATTACAATACCTGCTTCAGTCTCCAGCATCGGCGATGGAGCCTTCAGCAGTTGTAAGGCTTTGAACTCGATTAAGGTTGAGAAAAAAAACAAGAAATATAATTCACGCAACAAATGCAATGCTATCATTGAGACCGCTACCAACACACTTGTAGCAGGTTGCAAAGACACCAAGATTCCTAACTCGGTGGCTACAATTGAAGATGAAGCATTTTATGGATGCTACGACTTAAAAAATGCCGACATCCCCACATCGGTAACTAAAATCGGCAGTCAGGCTTTCTTCTACTGCAAGAGCATTAAAGAAGTCGTTATTCCTGAGTCGGTGACAAGTATTGGTGAACGGGCCTTCTGCGGCTGCGACAGCCTTGAGACTGTCACCATTTCAAACTCAGTTAAGCACATTGGCTACGCCGCTTTCTTGCACGACAAGAAGATAAAGTCAGTGATTATTGGCAGCGGAGTGACAGCAATTGACGAGTGGGCATTCAAAGGTTTGGATAATCTTGAATATATCATCTGCAAAATTGAGGATGTGAGCAATGTTAAGATGGGAAAGAACGTCTTTGACGAGATCGACAAATCCAAATGCATTCTTTACGTACCTAAAGGGTCCAAAGACAATTTTGGGATCCCCCAATGGGAAGATTTCAAGAATCAACTTGATTTTATTGAGACAGTTGATCCTCCTTACTACATGATTCTTCCTGAATAAATTCCATACTAAAACCATTCATTTATTGAATCAACATCAAAAGAATATGAGACACCTTAAGAACATCATTCTGTTGCTTGCTGCTTTGGTAACCTTCGTTGCTAACGCAAATGTGCCAACTGGCTATTACTCCAGCATCGACGGCAAGCGGGGACAAGACCTGAAAAACGCAGTACACCAACTACTCAAGAATCACACCGTGGTTACTTACAGCAGTCTGTGGTACTATTTTCAAAGTACCGACTGCCGGCTTGATAACCCCAGCCAAGTGTGGGATATGTACAGTAACATCACACGCTACTTCCGCGGCTCAAGCGCGGTGAGCGGCATGAACCGTGAGCACTCATTTCCCAAGAGCTGGTGGGGCGGAACACAGGTTGATGCCTATACCGACCTCAACCACCTCTACCCCAGCGACGGCGATGCAAACTTGGCGAAGAACAACTACCCGCTTGGCGAGGTATCAACCGCATATTTCAACAACGGCTGCACCAAAGTGGGCACTCCAATGGCGGGACAAGGTGGAGGCTGCTCCACAGTATTTGAGCCCGATGATGAGTACAAGGGTGACTTCGCACGCACATATTTCTATATGGCGACCTGTTATCAGGACTACACCTGGAAATACACCTACATGGTAACTAATTCATCGTGGCTCACACTCAACCAATGGTCTATCAATCTGCTGCTCAAGTGGTCAAGGCAAGACCCCGTGAGCGAAAAAGAGGTAGTGCGCAACGATGCCGTGTATAAGGTTCAGAACAACCGTAACCCTTTCATCGACAATCCTTTGCTCGCCGAGTATATTTGGGGTGACCATGCCGGAGAGGCGTTTATCGTTGGCGAAGGTGGTGAGGAGCCGCAAGGCGATCCCATGCTCATCACACCCAACACCGAAACCGCGATTGAGATGGGCGAGGTGGCTCTAGGCAAGACACTAACCATGACAGTATTTGTCAAGGGCAAGAATCTGAAGGAGAACCTCTCAGTATTGCTCTTCCGCGACGATTACAAGATGTTCAGCATTCCCGTGAGCACCATTCCTCGCAACGTGGCAAACAGCGAGGAAGGCTACCCATTACAAATAACCTACAGACCCACGTCTATTGGCTCGCACAAGTGCCGACTGCTAATCTATGATGGCGGCCTCACTGGCAGCTATGGCGCCGACATCTTTGCGGAATGCGTTGATGTACCCACTTTAAGCACTCTAACCGCACTGCCAGCTACAGATGTTGAAGGACAGAACTATGTGGCACGCTGGGAAGAAGCACCCGAGACTGTAGATTACTACATATTGAACCGCATCGTCTATGATGACCACAACAACATCGTCTCGAGCGAACAGTTCACAACTGACGAGAACAGTTACCTATTCGACGACCTCATGCCAGGCCAAACTCACACCTATTCGGTGCAGAGCTTCCGCTTAGGCTACACCTCTGCCCCATCCAACGTGATCACTGTCGCCTACTCGGCAATTAATGGCGTTGAAGTAGACAAGCCCATCGCCTTTATCCCAGCAAATGGCGGCGTTCTCGTCAAGTGCAGCGAGCCGCATTACGGCGTGGACATCTTCACAACCAGCGGCCAGCATGTGAAGCACATCGACGTGGTCAACAACGACGACTTCATCTACCTGCCACAAGGCATCTACATCATGCGCTCAGAATCGGCTCGCAAACCCAGCAAGCTAGTGATTAAGTAGCGTAAATCAGCACCCACATTTTATCCAACAAAAATCCCCAAGCATTAAACTGCCTGGGGATTTATTATCGTTGCGTAAATGGTTTTAGCGCACGCGGCCTACGTAAGAGCCGTCGCGAGTGTCAACCTCAATCTTCTCGCCGGTGTTGATAAACAGAGGTACTTTTACGGTAGCACCAGTCTCAACGGTAGCAGGCTTGAGTGTATTGGTGGCAGTGTCGCCCTTAAGGCCTGGCTCAGTGTAAGTGATCTCGAGCACGGTCTTAACTGGCATCTCGGCATAGAGCACGGTCTCGGTTGAAGCGTCGGTAACAACCTCCACTACGTCGCCTTCTTTCATATAATCGGCGCCAGTGATAACCTCCTTGAGGATAGGAATCTGCTCATAGGTCTCCTGGTTCATGAAGATGGCGTCACTACCATCCATATACAGGTACTGATAAGGCCTGCGTTCCACGCGCACGTCCTCAAGCTTCTCGCCAATGTTGAAGCGACGCTCTATCACACGGCCGTCAACCACGTCTTTCAGTTTGGTACGCATAAAGGTGTTTCCCTTACCTGGTTTTACATGAAGGAATTCGATGCAGAAATAAAGTCTGCCGTCCATACGGATACAGGTTCCGTTTTTGATGTCTTGAGCGTTAATCATAAATCAAAATTTTCGTTATATAATTTGTGAAATTTTCTGACTCTAAGTCGTTATAAAAACCAAATTTAGGTGCAAAAGTAGTGTAATTTGAGAAAAAATGCAAAAAGATTAGACTAAATTTCACAACTTTCTTTGTTATTTTCAAAAAATGCACTAATTTTGCAGTCCGAAATCGGAAAACAAACAAATATTTAGATAAAATGAAACGTACATTCCAACCATCAAACCGTAAGAAAGCTAACAAGCATGGCTTCCGTCACCGCATGCGCACTGCCGATGGCCGCAAGGTTCTTGCACGTCGCCGCCTTAAGGGACGTTACAGCCTCACCGTTAGCGACACTGTTTACAAGTAAGAACAACCCGAGAGGGCAGTAAACAGACGTGCCGCCGAGAAGGCCGCACAACACACAACGCAACGCATAGCCGTTATAATCACTAAAGATTATGACGGCATTTGTTGTGACATAAACAATGCATATACACAATCAATGAAATTAAAAGTGAGAAAACAGTCGTTTGCGCTGTTCAGCATTACGCTATTGCGCTGCACCATCGGCGTTCAAGAAACCTCACTCCTCTAAACTAGCAACGCCCTGGCGGAATATTCCGTCAGGGCGTTGCCTTATAAGTTAATCACAAAGAAGTGCCACAGGGGTGTGGCTGCGCTGTTTTACTCAGCGGCGGGAGCTTCCTCAGCGGGAGCTTCGGCAGGTGCCTGGTCGGCAGCCTTTGCTGCTTCCTCAGCGGCCTGTGCCTCGGCAGCTGCTTGAGCCTCGGCCTCAGCCTTAGCGGCAGCGATCTCGGCGCGCTTCTGAGCTACGGCCTCAGCCTTAGCCTCGTTCTTCTTAACCTCGTCCTCAAGACGCTGTTTGCTAGCGGCCTTCTTGCTTTCACGTTCATTGTTTCTTACAGCCTCGAGCTTAGCGTTCTTCTCAGCCTTCCAAGCGTCGAAACGTTTCTGAGCCTCTTCCTGGCTGAAAGCGCCCTTCTTCACGCCGCCCTGGAGGTGCTTCATCAGCATCACGCCCTCACGCGAGAGGATGTTGCGAACGGTGTCGGTTGGGATTGCGCCAACGTTGATCCAATAAAGAGCTCTCTCGAAATTCAAACTTACTGTAGCAGGATTAGTGTTTGGGTTATACGAACCAATCCTTTCAATAAATCTACCATCTCGTGGTGCCCTGCTATCGGCGATGACAATTGGATAGAACGGATAGTCTTTGCGACCATGACGTTGCAGTCTGATTTTTGTTGCCATGTTTAATAAGTTTTGTTTTGTGCGGCAGATACTACTCTGAGAATCACCGCGGTTAATAAAAATTTTTCAAAAAGAAAGTGACCGCTTGTGGCCACTCTCATTGGTTGTCCTGGTAGGATTCGAACCCACGCAAACGGAACCAGAATCCGGTGTGCTACCGTTACACCACAGGACAATTCGCTCAATTGCGGTGCAAAATTACTACTTTTTTCTGAACCACCAAAACTTTTTGAATATTTTTTTGAAAAAAGTTTTAAGGGCAATCATCGAACGAGTCGGACTTGTCTAACCAATTCGAAGCAGATCATTGTGCATTGTGCATTATGCATTGTGCATTAAAGATAAACTCTTCATCAGGCATGTCATAGGGAAGCCAGTAGATGTGGGTGCCACGGCGTTCCATGCCTCGGAACCACGTCATCTGGCGCTTGGCAAACTGGTGGATGGCGGTCTCTAGCTGAGTGAACATCTCATCATAATTCAACTTGCCTATGACATAAAGAGTCAAGTATTTGTATTCCAGTCCATAGTAAATCAAGTCCTCGGGCTCTACCCCACCCTCTATGAGCCGGCGCACCTCTTCGACCATGCCAGCGTCGAGGCGAGACTTGAGGCGCTCGGTGATGCGACGGCGGCGGGTGTCGCGGTCGATGTCAATGCCAATCACCACAGCGTTGGTGAGAGGGTGCGGCTCGGTCTGCGCCTTGAGATGCGGATTGTCGTGGTAGTACATAGCTATCTCGATGGCGCGGATAGCGCGCTTGCAGGTGTCGATGTCACTGTTGTTGCGCAGCGTCTTGTAGCGCTTGAGAATCTCTGTGAGTTCGTCTAGGCTTTTGCTACTCAATTCCTCACGCAGTTCGCAATTCTCAGGCACTGGCGGCAGCTGGATACCCTTTACCACGCTCTCGACGTAGAGACCCGTGCCACCACACAGAATAACAGGTTTACCTCGGGCGACGATATCATCGTAACATGTCTGAAAGTCACGAAGATATTCGTATAGGTTATACTTGTATCCCGCCTCGCAGATGTCAATCATGTGGTAAGGCACCTCACCATACTCGTCGAGGTCTTTGCCTGTGCCCAGGTCCATGCCACGGTAAAGCTGGCGAGAGTCGGCGCTGATGATTTCGCCGCCTATCGCCCTGGCAAGTGCTACCGCCTTGCCAGTCTTTCCTGATGCCGTAGGCCCTGTGATGATAATCATTGTTTCGCGAAGCGCTTATTTCAAATTCTTGTCAAAGAAATTTAGCACTCTTTGGTATAGTGGCAGGCGCACGCCGCAGCCGTTGATGCTGTGGTTCATATTGGGATAGACCATCATCTCAAACTGCTGGTTCTCGCTGTGGAGCTTGGCGATATACTGCATAGAGTTAACAATGCGCACATTATCGTCGGCGCTACCGAACATCAGCAGTAATTTGCCTTTGAGCTTGTCGGTGAGATCAAGCGGCGCGTAGTTGTAGCCATCAGGATTTTCCTGCGGAGTGAGCATGAAGCGCTCGGTATAGATGCTGTCATAGAACTTCCACGAAGTAACGGGAGCGATTGCCACACCGCAGTTGTAAAGACTGTCGTCTTGCGACATCGCCATGAGCGACTCAAAGCCTCCGAAGCTCCATCCCCAAATGCCTATGCGGTCGGCGTCAATGTAGGGTTGCTCAGCCATATAGCGCGCAGCTGCGAGTTGGTCCTCGGTCTCGTGACGACCCAAGTTGAGGTATATAGCCTTGAGGAATTCCTTGCCCTGACCGCCAGTGCCGCGTCCGTCAACGCAGGCGATAACATAGCCCTGCATAGCGAAATATTCCTCCCACTCCATCTTCCACTTGTTAAGCACCTGCTGAGAGTTTGGTCCGCTATACTGCGACATGATGCAAGGATATTTCTTCGCTGGGTCGAAATCTACAGGCTTGATAATGTAGCCGTTCATGCTGTCGCCATTGTCGTTAAGCATCGTGAAAAACTCGCGGCGGGGAATCTCGGGAGAGGTGTATTTCTTAGCATACACCTCGTTGAGCTGCAGGTCGCGTACCTTCTTTCCGTCAATGCTGTAAAGCACAAACTGGTCGGGCGTGTTAGCATCGCTGAAGCGGCGGATGTAGTAAGTGAAATCGCTGTTGAAGCTGGCGCTGTAGGTGCCATTACCATCAACCAGTTCCTTAACCTCACCAGTAACATCGTTGGCGCAGCGCAGCGTGCGGTTGAGCGCTCCCTTGTTGGTCTGGAAGTAGAACAGCTTACGCGCCTCGTCGTAGCCATAGTAATTGGTCACGTCATAGTCGCCTTTAGAAATCTGCTTCAGAAGGTTGCCCGAATAGTCATATTTATAGAGGTGCGTACGACCGTCGCGGTTGCTCTTCACCACAAAGAAGCCGTCGTAGTATTTCACGCCTGTGACTACATCCTCGTCAATCCACATGTCGCTCTGCTCATCATAGACCTCCTTGTAATTGCCAGTAACGGGATCAACTGCATAGATGTTCATGCGAGTCTGGGCACGGTTCTCTTTCACCACCATCAAAGTAGGGGCAGGTTGTCTACAAAATTGGATGTTTGGCACATAGTCCTCCTCGGCAAGCGGTAGCTCAATCTTGTTGAGTTTTTGCCACTCTGAGTCGTAGCAATAAACACTCACCACCGAGTTGTGCTCGCCAGCCGCGGGATATTTGTAATCGTAGCGTCCTGGGTGGATTGAATAGTCGGGATTGGGACGGCACTCGCCCTCATAGAGCTCCATTGAGCACATAGGCACTTGCGACTCATCAAAACGTATGAAAGCCAGGTAACGGCCGTCAGCGCTCCAAGTGAATGTGTTAAGCACGCCAAACTCCTCTTGATACACCCAGTCGGGTACAGCGTAGATTATCTCGTTCTTTTTGCCGTCAGTAGTAATTTTATCAGTATCGACTATTCTATTAGCAACACCAACACTTACCTCTTTCGGAGGAGAAAGAAGATACCTGACATACACATTGTTGTCCTTTACATAGGCAATCTTCCTGCCGTCGGGCGAGAGCGTGGCGATTTCCTCACCACCAGCTTCTGAGAGGCGATCTAGCTTATTTTCTTTTATATTATATATATAATGGTCGGCTGTGAACGAGTAGCGGTAGATAGGGTTGCTGTTAGTCCACAGCAAAATGCTCTTCTCGTCACTCGACATAGAGTAGCCGTCCCACGACTTAATGGGGTTGTCGGCAATCTTGGCGTTGTCGAAGAAAGTAGTCACATCTTTTTCTTTCTTGTAACTGTACTTCTTTATCATCGTCCCCTCGCTGTTAAACTGGTAGTAGTAGCGACCGTCAAGGGCGGGCTGACTGGAAGGGATGCCCTTTACACGCACTCCACCGAGCACGAAATCATCTAACTCAAATGCGCTTGCTGCCGAGCAGCACACCACAGCAGCAATCACAGGCAAAATGTATTTCTTCATATCTAAATTTGGTGTTAGTTTTTATGTCTGCAAAAGTAGTGTTTTTTTGTCAAACAATTAATCACAATTACAAACAATTTTCATTAGATGCTAAAAACAAAGACGTTTGGCTTTAGGGTGATTACCAACAACTGATTCGGATGACACATAAATCACAACTATATAAAAATCGGGAGTCGCATGATTGTGCGGCTCCCGATTAGTTATTATTCCCAAGATTTACTCTTGCACGTAGGTTGCGGCCTCTTCAGGGGTGAAGTCGGCAATGAATTTGGCGTTTGCGGCGAGTTTTGACTCGGCGTAGCGCACATATACGTTTGCCGACTGCATGAAGAGCTCAGGCGCCTTGTTGGCGTCGTAACAGAGCAGGTAGCTCATGATAGTCCAGGCTGCCATCTCAACCATGCGACGGGCGTGGAAGGTGATGTATTCGGGATTCTCAAAGCTCTTAACCTTCTCTACCGCCTCCTCATAAGCTGCCATCATCTTATCAACACGTGCCTTGAGAGGTGCAACCTCTGCACTGTACTCGGCAGCAGCATACTCCTGCATCTGAGCGAGATAAGTACCAGTCGTGACGTGGCGAATTGCCGCTACCACCTGCAGCTGGGTAGTACCCTCGTAGATGTTCATGATGCGGGCATCACGATAAAGGCGCTCACAGGTGTAGTCGCGCATAAAGCCGCTACCGCCATGAATCTGGATACAATCGTAGGCAGTCTGGTTGGCATATTCGCTCGAAGAAGCCTTCGACAGCGGAGTGAAGGCGTCAGCGAGGCGGTTGTATCGTTTCATCTCGGCGCGCTCCTCGGGAGTGAGTTGACGCTCGCGGGCAATCTGCTCCCAAATCTTATAAACATCAACAAAACGTGCAGTTTCATAGAGGATAGTGCGTGAAGCGTCAAGCTTGGCTTTGATATTGCTCAGCATCTCGGCAACGGCAGGGAAGTTGATAATTGCTACACCAAACTGCTCACGGCTGCGAGCATAGTCGATAGCCTCGTTATAAGCTGCCTGGCACAGACCTACACTCTGGGCGGTGATACCCAAGCGTGCACCGTTCATAAGCGACATCACATACTTGATAAGGCCCAAACGGCGCGAGCCACACAACTCAGCTTTGGCGTTCTTGAACACCAATTCGCAAGTGGGGCTGCCATGGATACCCATCTTGTCCTCAATGCGGCGCACAGTGACGCCACCGTTGCGCTTGTCGTAGATGAACATCGACAGGCCGCGACCGTCCTTACTACCCTCCTCACTGCGCGCGAGCACCAAGTGGATGTCGCTGTCGCCATTGGTGATAAAGCGCTTCACTCCATTAAGGCGCCAAGTGCCATCCTCATCTTGAGTGGCCTTGAGCATCACGCTCTGGAGGTCACTGCCAGCGTCGGGCTCGGTGAGGTCCATCGACATGGTCTCGCCGTTGCACACGCGTGGGATGTAACGTTCAAACTGGTCCTCATCACCAGCCTCAAAGAGGGTATCAATACAGCTCTGGAGGCTCCAAATGTTCTGGAAACCTGCATCGGCCTGAGCAATCATCTCGCTCATCATCGAAAAGGTGACGTTGGGCAGGTTCAAGCCACCGTACTTGCGTGGCATAGAAACACCATATAGACCTGCTTTGCGAGTTACGTCAAGGTTCTCCTGAGTCTTGCTGGCGTAAGCCACACGACCATTGGCGTGGTGTGGACCTTCCTTGTCAACGCTCTCGGCGTTTGGGGCGATAGTCTCGGCAGTAATCTCGCCTGTAATCTCGAGAATCTTGTCGTAGGAGTCGATAGCATCCTCGTAGTCAACAGGTGCATAGTCAAACTCCTGGCTCTGAGTGTAGTCACGCTCTTTCATACCCACGATTTTCTCCATCAAGGGATGACGCAGATGATACTGCAGAGCTTTATTGTCTTTATAGAAATTTGCCATAAATATCTAAGTGTAAAATGTAAAATATTAAGTGTCAAGCGCTTAGTGTTAAGTGTTGCAATGCAAAATTTTCAAAGAAAATAAAACTTAACACTTATCACTTATGACTTATTTTGAATTTTTCTTGTAATACTTGATTAGTTTTGGGATAATCTCCTCAAGATTGCCAGTGATAACATAGTCGGCAATGGCGTTGATTGGAGCTGCTGGATCGTTGTTGATAGAAATGATAATTGAGCTCTCGTTCATGCCAGCCACGTGCTGAATCTGTCCAGAGATACCACAAGCGATATAGAGCTTGGGGCGAACGGTGACACCAGTCTGACCAATTTGACGCTCATGCTCACAGAAACCGGCATCAACAGCGGCGCGGCTTGCGCCAACCTCTCCGCCAAGCACGTCGGCGAGTTGGAAGATTAGGTCGAAGTTTTCCTTGCTACCAACACCGTAGCCTCCAGCCACGATGATTGGTGAGTTTTTGATGTTGATTTTCGATTTCTCCACCTCGCGGTCAATAATCTTAACGATAAAGCTAGCAGGATCAACATATTTGTCTGCGTCAAGGTTGATGACCTCGCCCTTATAGTTAGTATCGAAAATCTCCTTCTTCATCACACCCTCGCGCACGGTAGCCATCTGAGGACGATGCTCGGGGTTAACAATGGTAGCCACAATGTTGCCGCCAAAGGCTGGACGAATCTGATAAAGCAAGTCCTTATATTCGGTCTTGCTGATGGGGTCGGTGTGGTCGCCAATCTCAAGCGCGGTGCAGTCGGCGGTAAGACCGCTAGTCAGGCACGACGAAACGCGTGGACCAAGGTCGCGGCCAATCACAGTTGCGCCCATCAGGCAGATTTGTGGTTTTATTTCCTTGAAGAGGTTGATAACTATCGAAGAGTGTGGCAGCGAAGTGTAAGGATAGAGGCGCTCATCCTCAACCTTATAAACCACGTCAACGCCGTAAGGGAACACTTGCTCCTCTATTCCATCGAGCTTGTCGCCAATGATAAGAGCCTCAAGCTTTACACCTAAACGAGTGGCAAGTGTGCGGCCTTTGGTTAACAACTCCAGACTGACGTCGGCAACCTTGCCGTCATCAAACTCGCAGTAAACTACTAAATTATTCAAATCGTTCATAGTCTTCTATATTAAAGCGTTAACCAATGATGTGGTCGGCTATGAGCTCTTGCACGAGACCTTCGAGTTGGACTTCGTCACCGCCCTCGATGGTCTTACTCTCCTTAGCTTGGAACACAACGTTTACTACTGTCTTAACCTTAGTGGGCGAGCCTTTCATACCAATCTGGTTGGAATCGGCCTCGATATCAGCAACGCCCCACTCGCGTATGTTGAGGTAAGGACGAGCCTCGACGAGTTTTTGACGATCCTCGTTCAGCTGAGCCTTCTCACTTGGAGTGACGGCATATTTGTACTTCTGAATCAACTTTGCGTTGCGTGGACGGCAAGCGTCGGCGCTGCCGTTTACGGTAACAACCAGTGGCAGCGGGCAGGTAACGGTCTCAAAACCGTTCTCAATGCGGCGCTTAATGGTTGCGATACCGTCTTCCACTTTAACGCTTTCGGCGTAAGTGACCTGTGGAAGACCGAGCTTCTCGGCAATCTGTGGACCCACTTGAGCGGTGTCGCCGTCGATAGCCTGACGACCCCCAACGATGATATCCACCTTGTCAAGATGACGGATAGTCTGAGCCAACGAATAACTGGTAGCGAGGGTGTCGGCACCACCCAATGGACGGTCGGTTAGCACCACGCCGTCGTCGCCGCCACGATAGAGGCTCTCACGCACCATCTCGGCGCTGCGGGGAAGACCCATCGTCACGAGCGTGATTTTTGAACCAGGATGAGCATCCTTGAGCTGAAGCGCCTGTTCGAGCGCATTCAGGTCCTCGGGGTTGAAGATGGCGGGCAAGGCGGCACGGTTGATAGTGCCATCGGCCTTCATCGCATCTTTACCCACATTACGAGTGTCTGGCACTTGTTTTGCCAGCACAACGATATTCAAACTCATAGAATCTTTATTTGTTATTTGTTAGTATTTTACTCTTTTAATTTGCAGTCGTTTAGTGCCAATCGCAGCACTCAGCGACCTATAAAAACGTGCAAAATTACGCAAAACCACCCACACGGCAAAAACTTTGCACCCTAATTATAGATTATTAAGACAAATAAGAATTATATAATTTATGCATAAATAAGCGCATTTCAGTGTGCTAGCTGAAGTCTAACCATCTGCTCGGGAGTAACGAAATTGTATCCACGCTTTTTCAGGGTCTTGATAAGTTGTGGCAACATATCATAAAAGCCCTCGGGACGACGGCTGTCTTTCCCGAAGTGAATCATCAGGAAATGCCCGTTGAGCGAATGCTGCTTTTCCCAATTCATAATACTGTTCCAAAGCCATTTATTGTCGCAGTAGTATTTATGTCCTATCCATGTATAATCATTATTGCTATAAGTGCCAGGAGTGTAATTTATCACTTGTAGACCCAGTTCTCTTGCCCATGATGCATGACAATCATTATACCACTCATATGGCGGAATAAAATATGGAGAGTTCTCGGGAGTGATACCAAAAGGCGCCATTGTGGCATAGGCCTGCTTAAGGTCGGCAATGAATTCGTCATGAGTCACAAGGGATGAATCACGGTTTTCCCATGGGCACAACACCTGATGCTTATATCCATGACACGACACATAGTGGCCGTCGCCAACAAGGCGTTTTACAATGTCGGGAAACGTCGAGAAAAAGTGTCCAGTGAAGAAGAATGCCCCCTTTACATTGTTTTTCTTCAACGTTGAGATTATTGTCTCTGCACCCGTCACAAGACTATCGGCGGTAAACACAAGGCAGATGTTTTTCACGTGTGGATTTCCCTGCACTATACCACCCTCGTCATAGATGTTCTCATCAATTTCAGACGTTGTCTCACCTCGCCCTTCCATCTCATAGGTTGACAATGGGAATGTGAGCGATGCCGTACCATCCATGGTGGGTTCGTTTGTGCTGTAGTCATGGGTATTGTCGTGATATACCACATCTCCAGGTTGGAACTCAACGTAGGCATTAGCTATCACATGTGGCATATCCTCGTTAAGATTCACACCTTTGAGACTGTTAAAGATAGTGGCATATACTGGTCCATCAACCATGCCCCCTGTGGGAAATCCCACATTTTGAAACACCCAGTTGCTGTGTGTGGCATGAGGATAGACTCCACCCTTTGGCAGTTCAACAATCATACTCGTGCCCCAGGGGTTGCATCCGAAGAGCCAGTCGCGTAGAGAGCCCTCCATTTCTTCAAACTGACGGTCACTTGTCAACTGGCGGTAGAGTATACACTGAGTTAGCATTGCCGTGGTGAGGTTGTTGCTGCACCAAATTCCCGGCACACCCCAGTAGAACGGATGGTCAAGAGCACGTGCCCTCTGCTCTACACGCTCAATTCCTGTCTTGAGGTTGCGGATAAACTCATCGCGAAGCCTTTGGTCACCACCCGCCATTGCAGCCACTTGATAGTGTCCCATATTCATGAACGGATACCACTGATAGTGACTTGCGCTGTCGGCACCCATCCACGGAGTTATCGGCTCACGTCGCCCATACTCCACTGCCTGTGCAAGATATTTTCTATCACCAGTAAGTCGATACAACTCAATGGCGCCGAGCTCCATGTCATCTACCCAGTTGTCTTCCTCATAAATATAGGGTGACACAACGCTCACTGTCTGCGCATTTCCAGGCATATCGATACCCACCTGAAACGCATCGGCAGCCTTACCTTCGATTTTTTGTGCAAAGTCAGGATAGAAAGGTTTCAACACCCGGCTTCCCAAGGCAAAGTCACTTGCAAATTTTCCTGCCGTGCTAGCTCCGCCCATAGTGGCATTAAGAAACTTTCCACGCTGCTGAGGATTGCCGTTCACGAAATATACTGGACGGCCATTGTTAGCTCCCCAACCATAATCGGCAGGATCGTCCTTCGGCATCTTTGTGCCGATATGGTCTCGATCGTCGGCAATCTGGTTATAGAGTTCGCCCTTTTCAGGGTTCATTCGGTCAAGCCAGTCAAGTCCCCACTTGATTTGATCCACGATGTCGGGTACGTCATTGGCGCCTTTATCACCATTGGCGTCAAAATGGTCGGTAAATGCCAATGGGTTCTGCTGATAGGCAAACATCATTTGATAGATAGCATTAGCACTGGTTGTGGTGTATTGCAGCAGGTCGGCGGCATCATGCCAACCACCGCGCACATCTATACGCTGCCCTTCCTTAGTGGGATGATAGCGCACATAGGCGTCTTTGGTATGACAGCTGTCTTGCTGGAACGGATTATAGCCACACTGCTGTTGCCTCATGTAATTGAGCAAAAAGTCGGCAGTGCCGTTATATACAGCTCCATTGATGGCAAAAGTGGGTGACGTGGTATTTCCCACACGTATGAAATAAGAGCCTTGCCGTTTGAAGTCACTAAAATTCAGCCTGCAGGTGTATTTCATGTGTTGCAAAGGCGCCGTAACACGCACTTGTCGTGACTTATATGCCACCTTTCCAGTAAAAGCATCAACCAATTCAAAACCATCAACCGTTGTCAGGTCATTGCTCATAAATACAGCTACCTTAGTGGCATGCGGCAAATATCCGAGCTGATTGACACGAATCCACTCACCAGCATTGGCCGCAAACACCATTAAAAATGACAACAGAAGTGTTATTATGCTGTTTCTCATTTTATTAGCAATAAATTATAAATCTTATTATATATCCATTTGTTAATCACGCAAAGATAACGCAATTTGACCGAAACTCCCAAAAAACACATCACTTTTTGCTAAAAAACAAGAGAATTTGAACTTTCGTTTTTTACAGACATTGACACTTTTCATGCCTTTTGAATTGTGGTTTTAGAGAAAAGTATTAAATTTGCGCCACAAAAGCAATTATCTTGAAAACTACAAATACTAATTTTATAAACCGTTTTATGAAGAAAACATTAATTGCCGCTGCTGTTGTGGCATTGGCATCAACAAGTATTGCTATGGCACAGAACAGCAATTTCAACTACAATGTGGACCGCTTTGCCGACATCGAGGTGTTGCGCTATCAGGTCCCAGGTTTTGACGACTTGACACTTCAGCAGAAGAAGTATGTCTATTACCTCACCGAGGCAGCCCAGCAGGGCCGCGACATCCTCTTCGACCAGAATGGCAAGTACAATCTGGTTATTCGCCAAGTGCTTGAGGCGATATATACCAACTACAAGGGAGACCGCTCGAGCGCCGATTTCAAAGGCCTTGAGAAGTATCTGAAGCAGGTGTGGTTTGGAAACGGAATCCATCACCACTACTCTCAGGACAAGTTCGTACCCGAGTTCTCGCAGGAGTGGTTTGACGCCCAGTACAAGGCATTGCCATTTGAAGCACTTCCCATCCAAACATGCGACAAATGCGCAAAGGAGAGAAAATGCGAACAAGCCGACAAGTTGCTCGAAATCCTCGACAAGGTTATTTTCGAACCCACTTACATGGCAAAACGCGTGAACCAGGCCGATGGCGAGGACCTTATTGTCACCAGCGCCAACAACCTCTATGAGGGCGTTACCCAACAAGAGGTTGAGGATTTCTACAACGCGATGAAAGACCCCAACGACGAGACTCCTATCTCTTACGGCCTTAACTGTAAGGTTGTTAAAGAGGACGGCAAAGTTGTGGAGAAGCAGTATAAGATTGGCGGGCTCTACAGCAAGGCTATCGTCAATATCGTGTATTGGCTCCAAAAAGCCGCTAGCGTTGCCGAGAACAGCGCTCAGAAGGCTTATATCGCCAAACTCATCGAGTACTACACTACTGGCGACCTCAAGGCCTTTGACGATTACAGCATCATGTGGGCCGAGGAGACTCAGGGCACCGTTGACTTTATCAACGGCTTCATTGAGAGCTACGGCGACCCACTGGGCATGACAGGTAACTGGGAGAGCATCGTCAACTTCAAGAACAAAGACGCATCAATTCGCACCACGCTCATCAGTGACAACGCACAGTGGTTTGAGGACCATTCACCAGTTGATCCACGCTTCAAAAAACAGAACGTGAAAGGCGTGAGTGCCAAGGCTATCACTGCTGCAATTCTTGCTGGCGACAGCTATCCATCTACTCCCATTGGTATCAATTTGCCAAACAGCAACTGGATTCGCGCTGCTCACGGCTCGAAGTCGGTATCTATTGAGAACATTACCGATGCCTATGATGAAGTGGCAAGTGGGACAGGTTTCAACGAGGAGTTTGCCTACAGCGATGTTGAAGTTCAGCTCATGAAGAAGAACTTGACCATTGCCGACAAGCTGCACACCGACCTTCACGAGTGTCTGGGCCACGCCAGCGGACAGCTGCTGCCAGGCGTTGATCCTGATGCCCTCAAGGCCTACGGATCCACTCTCGAAGAGGCTCGCGCCGACCTCTTCGCGCTCTACTACCTCGCCGACCCCAAACTCATTGAGCTTGGAATCTTCACCGATCCCGACACCTATAAGGCCGAGTATTACAAGTACATCATGAACGGCCTTATGACACAGCTCACCCGCATTGAGCCAGGCAAGGACATCGAGGAGGCTCACATGCGCAACCGCAAGCTCATCAGCGAGTGGTGCTACCAAAAGGGCAAAAAGGCCAAAGTGATTGAGTATGTAAAGGACAAGAAGACTGGCAAGACCTACATCAAGGTTAACAACTATGAGAAGCTGCGCGGACTCTTCGCCGAGCTGCTCGCAGAGATTCAGCGCATCAAGAGCGAAGGCGACTTCGAGGCTGGACGCAAACTCGTAGAGACCTACGGAGTGAAAGTTGACCCCAAAATCCATGCCGAAGTGCTCAAGCGTTACGAGTCGCTTAATATCGCTCCTTACAAGGGCTTTGTTAACCCCGTATACCATGTGATTAAGGACGCCAGCGGCGACATTAAGGACATCACCATCAGCTACGACGAGAACTACATCGACCAAATGCTCCGCTACGGCCGTGACTACTCGCCACTGACAAAATAAGCGCCTGCGGCGCAAGGAACGGGGTTCGTGAACGTGAAAGGAATCGCCCCGTAACAACAAAAAATAAAGAGTGCTGAGTTTTGATGCTCAGCACTCTTTTTATTGGTTATAAGTTGATATCAATCTTACTCCTTGATGAGGGTTGCGCCTTTCTTGAGGGCTTCCTCATTCATTGGCAGGAGGTGCCAGTGGCGCTCTGGAAGAGTCTTCTTGAGGCCCTTGAGCACGTTGTCGATGGTCACGATGGGCTTAACCTTGAGGTAAGCGCCGAGCACGATCATATTGAACGCCTTGCTGTTGTTGATCTCGATGGTAGCCTCTGTAGCCTCGATGCGATAAATCTTGATATCGGTGCGAGTTGGAGGAGTGTTGATGCCGTAGCTGTCGTAGATGAGCACGCCGCCAGGTTTCACCATCTTCTCAAACTTGTCGAGCGACTGCTGGTTGAGTACCACTGCAGTGTCATACATGTTGAGGATAGGCGAGCTGATGCGCTCGTCGCTCACGATTACGGTAACGTTGGCAGTACCACCACGCTGTTCGGGACCGTAAGATGGCATCCAAGTCACTTCCTTGTCTTCCATCAATCCAGAGTAAGCGAGAATCTTACCCATTGAGAGGACACCCTGTCCTCCAAAGCCTGCTATTACTATTTCTTCTTTCATGATTATTCGTTATTTTTTAAATCACCCAATGGGTACTTAGCAAACATGTTCTCTTGTAGCCACTCGTTGGCTTTCACTGGAGTAAGCTTCCAACCAGTGTTGCAGGTGCTGACAACTTCAACAACCGAGCATCCCTTGCCGTCCATGCTGTTCTGGAAAGCTTTCTTAAGGGCGGCTTTAGTCTTGCGCACTGCAGCTGGGCTGTAAACGGTCTGGCGTGTTACATAGCAAGTACCGTCGAGCTGTGCCAGCAGGTTGCTGATTGCCAAAGGATAGCCGTTGAGGTCGGCGCGACGGCCGTAAGGGCAAGTAGCGGTCTTCTGACCGAGCAGTGTGGTAGGCGCCATCTGTCCACCAGTCATACCATAGATAGCATTGTTGATGAAGATGATGGTGATGTTCTCGCCACGGTTAGCGGCATGGATTGTCTCGGCAGTACCAATGGCCGAGAGGTCGCCGTCGCCTTGATATGTGAAGACGAGTTTGTCGGGCATCAGTCGCTTGGTAGCGGTTGCCATTGCTGGAGCACGTCCGTGAGCGGCCTCAAGCCAGTCGATGTCGATGTAGTTGTAGGCAAACACGGCGCAACCTACTGGCGAAACGCCGATAGCTACCTCTTGGAGTCCCATTTCTTCGATCACCTCAGCAACGAGTTTGTGCACAACACCATGGCTGCAGCCAGGGCAGTAGTGCATGTGTGCGTCGTTGAGAAGGCTCGGTCTCTTATAAACCCTATTTTCAGGGCGAATTATATCGTTAAGTTCCATAATGGTTCTTGTAATGATTTAATGGTGATTATCCTAATTTGTTAATCAGTTTCTCTTTGAGAGCGTTGAGAATCTCGTCGGGAGCAGGTACATTGCCACCCAAGCGGTGGAAGATGTCAACAGGATATTTGCACTCGGTAGCGAGCTTGATATCCTCGATGAGCTGGCCTGCGCTGAGCTCTACGCTAAGGATGCCCTTAACGCCCTCGGCTGCCTTGCGGATAGCATCTACTGGGAATGGCCACAGAGTGATTGGACGGGCGATGCCCACCTTGATGCCTTCCTCGGCGGCAAGCTCCATAGCCTTCTGGCTTATGCGTGCCATACTGCCGAATGCCACAATCAGGTAGTCGCAGTCGTCGGTGTTGATCAACTCGCAGCGTTGCTCGTTCTTCTCAATCTCACGGTAGGTAGCTTGGAAGCGGTGGTTGTTCTCCTCCATCTTGTCATCATCAAGCTCAAGCGAGGTGATGATGTTCTTGGGACGCATACCCTTGCGGCCGTTAACAGCCCATGGGCAGTTCTCACGAATCCATTCCTCGGTGTGGCGTGGACGCTGCTCGGGGAGCACCACTTTCTCCATCATCTGGCCAATAACGCCATCGGCGAGAATCATCGACACTGCGCGATACTTGAATGCCAAGTCCCAGCCGAGTGCCACAAAATCTACCATCTCCTGCACCGAGGCGGGAGCCAATGTAATCAAGCGGTAGTCGCCATGACCACCACCCTTAACGGCCTGGAAATAGTCGGCCTGTGAGGGGTGGATAGTACCCAGACCTGGGCCACCACGCATTACGTTAATCACCAATGCGGGAACCTCGCTTGCTGCCATGTAGCTCATTCCCTCCTGCATCAGGCTGAAACCTGGACTCGAGGTAGAAGTGAGCACTGTCTTGCCGCACGAAGCACCAGCATACACCATGTTGATTGCAGCCACTTCACTCTCGGCTTGCAGCACTACCATACCGGTAGTCTCCCAAGGCATTTCTTCTTCAAGTTTTTCGAGAACCTCCGACTGCGGGGTAATAGGATAACCAAAATAACCGTCGGCACCATAGCGAATAGCAGCGACAGCGAGAGCCTCATTACCCTTCATTAATGTTACTTTATCGTTCATCGTTTCTACGGTTTTGTTTTTTAAAAGTTCATTACTTGTTTACTTCTCCACAACGCGATATACCTCGATGCAAGCGTCAGGACACACGAGCGCGCAGCTCGAGCAGCCAATGCACTTCTCAGGCACTGCCATATAGGCATAGTGGTAACCTCGGTTGTTAACTTCATTTTTCTTTAGGTCAAGCACACCACTGGGGCAGGCCACAACGCACAGGTTGCAGCCCTTGCAGCGCTCGGTGTTGACCGTTACTGCTCCATTAATTTTTGCCATAATATTTTAAAGTGTTTAGTTAAGTCTCGCAAAGGTACAAAACTTCTTACAATTTATCACTATTTTTAGGGAAGAATTTTTCAACAACTTCAAAAAATGCACAATGCATAATGCACAATTCCACTAGTAGGGTGTTGCAATATTAAATAAACAACTGATTTATCTAAATTATCTGAATTTCCACAAACATTTAAACGCTTACTAACCAATGTGTTATAGTCAGAAATTTCAGATTATTCAGTTGTTTTAATAAGAGCCTCGAAACAAAAAAGCGGCTCCCGCTATTAACGAGAACCGCTTTTATCCTTTGTAATATTTCCACTTTACTCGATTTCGTCCCAAGTTATATGTTCTTTTTTGATGAGCACAGCTTTGTTATTCTTCAGTTTATAGGTTGAAACATCATATTCATTGTCAACTCTGAAAGTTCCTATAATGGTCTTGTTCTTTTTGACAAATGTGGGATCCATGATTTCATCGAAATTTTCAATCTTGACAAAAGTGTGGCGTTTTTTATCCCACGCATAACCGTCATAGGTGAAACCGCCAAAAGCGTTGGTAGGGCCTAGGCAAATCATCAGGTCAGAAATTCCGTCAAAGTTAATGTCATCTTCTACTATATCTCCGAATCCACGCCAGTATTCTGGATCAAGTGGTTGGGTGTAGCTCACCAGGGTGTAGGTTCCTTGCTTGTTGGTGACATAAGTGATGATTGAATCGGCCACTGCGCCGCCCTCTTCATCGGGAGTCGTGAAAACTTGTGTGCGGAATGTATAATCACTGCGCTGCGGTACATACTTTTTTTGCGCTACGGCACTCGACGCAAGTAATGTGACAATAAAAAAGAATAAGGCGAAATGTCTCATAATTGTTGATTATGTTTATTTTTGGCTTGTATTCCCCCACTGCGGAGACGTCCTCAGCCCCTAAAACTTTATTAAATCAATATCAGCGCCGCAAGAGCAATGGCGATGATGGCGGTCACGCCCATAATGAGGGTCATCAAGGTAAAAGAACGGTAACCGTCGGTAGCACGAATACCGCCGAAACCGGTAACCACCCAGAAGTAGCTGTCGTTGGCATGCGACACTGTCATGGCGCCTGCGCCAATCGCCATAACAACGAGGGTGGCTGCAAGCGGCGAAGTAAAGCCTAAGGCGTGCATCATCGAACCTGTGTCGCTGAACATTCCCATCAGGCTTGCCGTGGTGGTAATCGCCACAGTTGACGAGCCTTGAGCCGACTTTAGGATAGCTGCGATGATGAATGGGAAGACCACTCCGAGCACCGATAACGAGCCTGCATACTGCTTGATAATCTCGACAAAACCGCTTTCCATTATCACTGCGCCAAGCACTGCACCAGCAGCAGTGATAAAGATGATAGGGCCAGCTGTCATGAGTGAGTCGTTGATGATGCCGTAGGAAGACTTAAGCAACTTGCGCTTAGCGAGCAGCGGCAAGCAACACAGGAACGCCACCATAAGGGCGATAACGGGCTTGCCCAGGAAGGCAAAAATTGTGGCAAGCCACTCAGGCATAGCTACGAGCGATACCACGCTACCCATTGCCATAAGCAACACTGGTACGATAATTGGAAGGAAAGAGAGTGTTGCCGAAGGTGCATTTTTGGAATCTTCAGCATTTTTGTCCTCGTCGAGGTCTACTCCCACTGTCTTTATATTCTTGCCAATCTTACCAGCAAAGAAATAGGCAGGCACGAGCGAGATAAGCGAAATCACAACACCCACAGCGATAACCAAGAGCAGGCTATCGTCAAGACCCATCATACCGGCGGCTGCAACGGGACCTGGCGTAGGTGGAATGAACACATGTGAGGCAAAAAGACCAGCTCCTAATGCAAGCATAAGACTCGCCTGCGGATGAGCGGTGCGCTGCGCAAGCGATCGGCCTATCGGACTCACAAGCACAAAGCCACTATCGCAGAACACGGGTATCGACACTATCCAGCCAATTAGCATCATCGCCAGGCGCGGAAAGCGCTGCCCCACTACCCTCTCCACGGCTCGCGCCATCGACAGTGCGGCACCGGTCTTCTCAAGCACAGTGCCTATGATGGTGCCAAAGATTATCACTAAACCAATGCCTGTGAAGATGCTCGAGAAACCCTTGCCAATAGTGTCAGGGACAGACTTTAGCGGCACACCAAGCACAATCGCCAGCAGCAACGCTGTGGCAATAATGGCAATAAACGGATGAATCTTCCACCGCGCGATGGCTACTACCATTATCAGGATGGCTATGACGAAAATGAGAATTGAGGACATAGTTTTTTATGAGTACAAGAAACGAGAACGGGAACGGTTGTTTCCAATCACGTTCCCGATCACGTTTTACCAATAAATTTTATTTCACTACCACTTTCTTGCCGCCAATGAGGTAAATACCTGGACGGAGGCCTTGGGTAGCGATATTTGCGTTCACGCCTTGCTTGATAAGCTGGCCCTGCATGTTATAGACATTGACAAGGGCGTCGTTTTTATCCATATTCAAAGACTCAACGGCTGTAGGAATTGATGACGACAGAGCATAAAGTACGTAGTTCTGGAAAGGATAGTCATATTCCATAAGCATTGGAGCTGCACTACTCCAAGGTTCCTTAATCTGGACTATACCAAACATGTTGTAATATGTGCCATCAACAGGTGTCCAGCCCGACATCCAAGAGCAATCAAGCGACACGCTCTGACCCTGTGGATAGACTGAATAAGCACGCAAAGCGTTGTCGTTTGCATTATAATATCCACCCACGTTAATCACCTCGTTAACCTTTGGAGCAAAGGGTTCAGCAAGGTTATAAGTCTTTGGAGTTATGATAAATTCATAAGGTGCTGCCTCTGGCGCCTCTGCAAGAGTGATGGTCGGGATGAATTCCTTGCCAGTGAAGACGCCCTTGAGAGTGCCACAAGCTACTGTGTTCATTGAGGCCAAAGTGTTGTAATAGCTGCCAGCATCCACCTTTATCCAATTGTCGAGGCCATCACTGAGGAATGCCAGACCATCGCTTGGCACAACTTCAACAACTGAGAGATCGTCGGCGACAAGGTATTCGTTGCCGTCTACACCTTCGTTCAGGATTGTAGCCAGCGGAGTGCCAGTATATGGAATGATGTCGGTGTAATAAATTGTGAAGTCATCGATATATACCTTGTTTGTATTGGGACCAGCCGACATGCTGATGCGGTAGCGTGCAGGTTCTGTCATGTCGAATGTATAGTTGAAGGTGGCATCGGTATTTCCACCAACTGAGGAATTGGTATCGCCATTAATGTTAGCGATAGCATTCCAAGTATTACCCTTATCGGTAGAGCAATAGAGTATGAGTTTAGCGGTAGTGCCCGAATTGTTGTAAGCCTTGAAACTAACCATGTAACTCATATAGCGCACGTCTTGCGTCATGGTGAGCGATGAGGGCCTCTTCATGGCTGCGGCATGCTCGCCATTGCAGTAGGTGCTACCTGGATTGGTGACATAACAGTTCACAAATTTCCACTTGGAGTAAACGCCTTGCACGTCATCTTCAGGTGCGGCAGATGTCACCGCCATTTCCTCAAAGTCTTCAACAATGCTGTGCAGCGAGTTGTCATCACCCACGTTGAAAATGATGACTCCGTTATTCTCCTGAATGCTGGTGATATTATACTGGCATGGGTTGCCGTTCCAAGTTAAGAGGTTTGGAGTGGTAGAGTTGGTAATAAGACTAGCTCCTGCTGGGAATGCATCGCTGGCCTGCGCGGTTTCAGTGCCATTTCCTGCACGAAGCAACACGTAGTAGTTGTGGGCTGGATAGCAGTTCACTTCGTTGCTGTCCCATATCGAAGCGTTAGTGGAATCGACGCGGCAAATAATCATACCATGTCCTGGTGCATAGGCATCCCAACGAGTGTTCTGGCGGTTCTCGATATAGAACTTAACCTGTGGCTCTGGGCTGTTGATGATATAACCTTCGCCTGTAGAGCCAATCTGGTTGAGAGAATAAGTGCCTGTCGCATTGATAACCTGTGCGTTTGCAAAGCCCAAAGAGTAGCGGTCATAAAGGCTATATGCCACTGGCGTGCGCGAGTTATTCTGATAGCTGCCGCCAGCCATGATATCCCAATCGCCTGGATGCTGGCTCTGGCCACCATTATCTTCGTAGTCGGTATCATAGAGGTCGGGCAAGCCCAGAACATGGCTAAACTCGTGGCAGATGGTGCCGATGCCGTCAAGCACTCCATAATATACAGGATAAACATACTCGGTAGAGCAGGCATAAGTGCGAGCACGCTTGCCGTCGAGCACCACATTTTCCCAGTAGAGGTCGCTCTTGTGCGGCCATAGGTGTGTCTGGCTACCGTCACTGTTAGAGCCACTGCCGGCGCCAATGAAGTATATCATGTCGATATTGCCGTCGTTATCAGTGTCATACTGGCTGAAATCTACCTGAGGGTTGATTTGATTCAGGGCGGCTGCCCAAATCTCGCCAGTGTGATTCCACTTTTCGTGATAATCAACCGAATAATTCGCTAATGTTATTGGACCTACCACATCAAAGGTTGGAATGAAGCGTCCCTGGCTGTTATCGGTGTAATAGTCACGGAGACTACCAGTGCAGGCTCCATAATTGTTGGGGGTGCCGTCTTCGTTAGTAAAACCAGTATAGTTTACCTCATTGGCCATGCGATAGTAGAAGTCCTGCATATCGCTCCTCGAGAATTGACAGTCATAATAGTCCACGAGGATGATAAGTCCGCGGAAGTTGTTATAATCATAGTTCTTGAGTGATGCAGCCTGCGTGGCAGCATCAACTGGGGCACGCTTCAGCTTGCCGTTACGGGCGTCTACCTTGCTGATAATGCCTTTCTCAAGGGTATTTACAAACTGTGCCTCGCTTGCCGAACGCTCTGCCTCATTGTGGGCAATGACATTGCTAGGCACTAGATCATCGTTCTGACTTTGAGCATAAACGAAATATCCAGCCTCATTGCGCACAATTGTGTAGCCATCAGCTGTAGTCTGGTAGTTAAAAAACTCATCACCAACGATGCGAATCGTCAGCTTTGTTCCATCAGGCTGAATGACCTGGATGGGGGTAGGCAGCGCAGGCACCGCCTCGGCTGCGAGCGCAACAATGGCTCCAGCCACAAATAGTAATAATTTTCTCATTGTTATAGTTTTTAGATAATTGTCAGTGAAAGTTGTTTAGGTTTTAGGTTAGAATGGGAGGTCACAGAACCTACGGAAAGTGACAGAAAAACCTCTAAACACTAAACACTAAACTTTTATTAGTCATCCATTTCCATCAATGCTCCCTGCTCATTGAACTTAAGCTCTAGGTCGTTGGCTAATTCAACTTCAATCTCTCCGTTGTCTATATCTATCTTCTTGATAGCGACACCTGGATTGTTAGTGTTGAGGTAAGTGGCGATGGGAGCTGGCAGAAGGGCAACAGGCACACCACTAGCTACACTTTCGATCTTGGTCCATTCGTTATTGCGGTTAAACTCAATGTGAGTGCCATCGGCAAGAGTCACATCATACTCATAGGCGAAAAACGACCAGTCTTTCTGGGCAAATGTGATATTTTGGCCAGGAAAATTTTGCTGAACGAAAGTCTGAATTTGTCCTGGAACCTCTCCTGGAGCAACATTCACGTCGCTGCAAGAGCAAAACATTATCGCCATTAAAGCGATTAATGAAGCAAATGTAATCTTGTTTTTCATTGAATTAAAAATTTAAATAATTATTCTGTTGCAAATATAGTATGTTTTTTTAAATCAACAATGTTTTTATTGTTTTTTAATGTAACTTGCTTTATTATGCTTTGTGCATTGTGCATTATGAATTAATTTTTGTATCTTTGCAGTTTGAAAAATACCAAATGTGGTGTTTTTAACTCTAAATCATTGAATAACATATTTATATCTCAATCTATTATGGCAGAGAACAACGAAATAAAACCCGTAGAGGAAAAGAAAGTCCTCAATTTCGTGCAGCAAATCGTTGCCGACGACTTGGCAGCAGGTAAAAACGGCGGACGCCTTAACACACGTTTCCCACCCGAGCCTAACGGATACCTCCACATTGGCCATGCTAAGGCTATCTGCATGGACTTCGGTGTAGCTGAGATGTTTGGCGGCACTTGCAACCTGCGCTTTGACGACACCAACCCACAGAAGGAGGACACCGAGTATGTAGAGTCTATCATGCGCGACATCCACTGGCTGGGATATGACTGGGGGGACCGTCTCTACTATGCCAGCGACTATTTCGAGAAGCTCTACGACTTTGCCATTGACCTTATCAAGAGAGGACTCGCCTACGTTGATGACCAGACTAGCGAGCAGATTGCCGAGCAAAAAGGCACTCCCACCCAACCAGGTACCGAGAGCCCTTACCGCAACCGTTCAGTAGAGGATAATCTTGACCTCTTTGAGCGTATGAACGCTGGTGAGTTTGACGAGGGTGCACGCGTGCTACGCGCCAAAATTGACATGGCGTCGAGCAATATGCATTTCCGCGACCCAATCATGTACCGCATCATCAAGACTCCTCACTGGCGCACAGGCACTAAGTGGAAAGTATACCCCATGTATGACTTTGCGCATGGCCAAAGCGACTATTTCGAGGGCGTGACACACTCAATATGCACTCTTGAGTTCGTGCCTCATCGTCCTCTCTACGACTACTTTGCCCACCTGCTTGCTGGCGACACAGTTGACCAATATTGCCCCCGCCAGATTGAATTTAACCGCCTGAACCTCACCTACACTGTGATGAGCAAGCGCAAACTCCTGCAACTGGTTAAGGAAGGTTTGGTGGCTGGATGGGACGACCCACGCATGCCAACCATCTGCGGTCTGCGTCGCCGTGGTTACACTCCACAATCTATCAAGAACTTCCTCGATGACATTGGCTACACCAAATATGAGGCTCTTAACGACATCGAACTGCTGGAGCATAACATCCGCGAGGATTTGAACAAAAACGCCAACCGTGTGTGCGCCGTCATCAACCCAGTGAAGGTGGTTATAACCAACTATCCCGAGGATAAGGTGGAGATGCTCGCTATGGACAACAACCCCGAGCAGGAGAACGCCGGCACTCACGAGATGCCGTTCTGCCGCGAGATTTACATCGAGCGCGACGACTTCATGGAGGAACCTCCCAAGAAGTTCTTCCGCCTCACTCCTGGCAAGGAAGTGCGCCTGAAAGGTGGATATATCATTATGTGCAACGACGTAGTAAAAGACGCCGATGGCAACATCACCGAGATTCACTGCACCTACGATCCTGACACACTTAGTGGCACACCTGGTAGTATGCGCAAGGTTAAGGGCACGCTGCATTGGGTATCGGCACGTCACTGCAAGGATGCTGAGGTGCGTCTCTATGACCGACTTTTTGCCGTTGAGAATCCATCGGCAGAGGCTGAGAAGGACTTCCGCGAACTCCTTAACCCCGACTCTCTCAAAGTTGTCACCAACGCTAAGGTTGAACCTTACCTGGCCGAGATTGCTAAACCCGAGGACAAGTTCCAGTTCCAGCGCATTGGCTACTTCTGCGTTGACCTCGACAGCACTCCCGATCACCTAGTCTTCAACCGCACAATCACGCTCAAAGACAGCTGGGCAAAGGCACAGAAGAATTAATGTTGGGACGAGACCTGTCTCGTCCGATTTCCCATCAAGCACACATGCTTCACAAGGAATTAGTAGATAAACTGTCTAAATCACTCGGTCGTAACAAGAGTGACATCAATAAACTGCTTGAGGCTCTGGGTAACGTCATTGTTGAACGTTGCTCAGAGCTTGACAGCATAACTGTGCCACGACTTGGAACTATCGAGGCTGTGAAGCATAATGAGACAGTGGAGGTTGACGGCGAGACCGGCAAGCGCACGTTGCTGCCGCCACGCGTGGAGATGCAGTTTACCGCAAGTAATGTACTTAAAAAACGCCTCAACCAGCCATGAAAGAGAAGATAGCATTCCCACAACTGGTTGAGTTGTTGGCCGAAAAGGCAAGCACCACCGAGCGAATGAGCGAATTGTTCCTGCAGGAACTGTTTGCCGTCGTCACACAAGAACTTGCTGAAGGCAAATCGGTTACAATAAAGGGCTTGGGCACTTTTAAGACCACAAAGGTTGAGTCTAGAAAAGATGTTGTCTTTACCCCCGACAAAGACCTCGCTGAGACAGTGAATGCCCCATTCTCGCAATTTGTGCCTGTTGAACTCTGCGACGAGGTCACCGATGATATGCTGAGCGAGATTGACTCCAGCATGGAACTACCAGCTAAGAATGAGAATGTAGCTACGAAACCTGTCTTGTCTGAAGAAAATACAGAGGATGTAGGAACGAGCTCGTCCGAAGATATCACAGTAGATGAAGGGACAAGGAGCGCCTTGTCCGAAGAGAGCGCTCAAGATGCAGATAAGGCAACTGCTCTATCCACCCCATCGCATGATGAAGAACATCAGGACACCGAGTCGAGAAATGCTCGCAAATGGCTCATAGCAGCTGCTGCGGCTGCCGCAATTATCGCTGTATGGTATTTCTATACACACCGCGACAAAGACCATAACGATAAGGCAATCGAGACAACACAAGTTGCCAAAAGCGATTCAACCGATGTCAAAAACGCCAAAACACAGCCTATTGTCACCGATACTATTGGAAACGGCAACGTCCTATTCACAATGGCTAAGAAGCACTACGGCGACCAGGCATTCTGGGTTTATATCGCCCGTGAGAACCAATCACAATACCCCGACTATCGCAAAATCAAGAGCGGTACCGTGCTCGTGATTCCACCTGCCGAGAAATATGGCATCAACAGCGACAGCAAGCAGAGCATTAAACATGCCTATGCCGAAGCATTGAAGCTCTCTAAAGAAGTAAAAGCTGCCGACCAGAATGCGACATCCCTAGACTCCACTTCAATCATCAGCAGTAAAAAGGTTACAACTACGAAACAATTACAAAGGAAAAGTAACTCAAGGAAGCATTACCGCCACTATCGTTCATCGCGAAACAAACACCACCATAGGTAACACAATTCAACACATTAAGACCACATTACCAACTTCGGCAATGCGGTCTTAATCGTTAAAGCTTTTATTATTCAAATAATTTGTGTGCCTTATCCTCTAAGCTTTTCTTAGCCCCTTCAAACCTTTTGCTGAACACTGGGTCTGTTCCCAACTTTTCGAGTTCCTCATTGAATTTCTTCCATTCTTTTTCTCCACCTCTTGCTTTATAGAAATCTTCATATTTCTTCTGAAGAGCCTCAGTGTCTTTCTCCATCTGGTTAATATCATCCTCAGAGTTTATGTCTCGCATTAGGATTTTTATCACTTCTTCTCCAACTTGCTTGGCGTCGTAGGCGTAATCACCAGTAGGACCAGCTTCAACCGCGCATTGCAACTTAAAATTAATGGGCATTGTGTACCACACTCGCACAGGCTCTCCAATAGCGTTGCGACCTGGTTCATAGAATTTTGGCAACATTTTGATTACACGCACAGCTTCTTGGTCAATGTCCTCATGGACACCTCTGGCGACTTTCACTTCACCTATTGAACCGTCCTTCTCCACAACAAATTGAACGATGACCTTGCCTTCAATATGATTGTCGGCAGCAGTTTGAGGATAACGGATATTGTTGTTGATAAAGCGCATCATAGCGTAATCGCCACCAAGGAATTTGGGCATGTAAGCTGAACTTTTGAACACTTCTTCATCATCCGATTTTGGAGTCAAAATTTCACCACCCCCACAGTCTTCATCGACCGCCCCAATTACACGATTACACTCTTCTACTCGCTTTAAAGATTGAAATTTCTCTTTTTTGTGAGTATTTCGTTGTTTCTTCTTTTTAGCGTCAACGCCCTGCGCCACACCAAAACACAGCGCAAGCACCATAATCACGGAAAATAATCTCAGATGTTTCATGATTGTTAGTATTTTTAGTCAACAGACATTACTTGATTCTTAATGCATTATGCATTGTGAATTATGCATTATCAAAAGCGTTCCAGCCTTGTGCTCGGATTTCGAGCTCGGTGTCATCGCGTGCTATCATATAGGCACCTAGCTCAGGCTTGGTGATGCGGCCTATCAGGCGTGCGGTCTTCATCTGCTCCACCTTCTCATGCTGAGTTAGAGGCACAGTGAATAGCAGCTCATAGTCCTCGCCTCCATTCATGGCTGCGGTAACGAGGTTCATATTCAATTCCTCGGCCATTACTGCAGTTTGGTAATCTATTGGAATGCGGTCTTCATAGACACGGCACCCTACCCCGCTTTCTTTGCAGATGTGAAGCAGTTCGCTTGAGAGTCCGTCGCTCACATCCATCATGGCTGTAGGTTTGATACCCAAGTCTCGCAGTTCGGCAATGACATCGGCGCGTGGCTCGGGTTTCAGTTGTCGCTCAAGCAGATACTCACGGCCAGCGAAGTCAGGCTGAAAATCTTTCTGCCCTGCTCCTGCCACTCGTTCACGCTCAAGAAGTTGCAATCCCATATATGCAGCGCCGAGGTCGCCACTCACACATATCAAGTCGGTGTCGTGCGCACCGCTGCGATAGACAATCTCTTCCTCGGTGGCCTCGCCAATGCACGTAATGCTGATGAGAAGTCCAGTGACCGATGCCGAGGTGTCACCACCAACGAGATCTACCCCATATTTATCACACGCGGCATAGATACCTGAGTAAAGCTCGTTGATATGCTCCACAGTGAAACGTTTCGAGATTCCCAGCGACACAGTGATTTGCCGTGGTGTGCCGTTCATTGCATAGATATCGCTCAAATTCACTGCCACCGCCTTGTATCCCAAGTGCTTGAGAGGAGTGTAGGTAAGGTCGAAGTGTATGCCTTCCAGCAGCAAATCGGTGGTGACAAGAACGCGCTTGCCGTCATAGTTGAGCACAGCACAGTCATCACCCACACCGCGCAGCGTAGATGCGTTTTTTACCTTAAAATCACGTGTGAGGCTCTCTATAAGCCCAAACTCTCCCAAAGTGGAAATCTCTGTCTCACTCATAGCTTTTTATCTTTATATCTTTTTTGACAATTCAAAAACCACAGATTATTCTGAAATATCTAAGAAGAAAAAATCAGAATAATCTGCAGTTAATTACAACATTTTGACTAGGAATTACACCTCGTCGAGGTTGTTAATCACCTCTGTAACCATAAGAGTCATGATGGGCTCGGCCTTAGTGGCTGCTTGTTGCACTTCTTCGTGCGACACATCAACAAAGATGCCCTCACCGCCAAGGTCGGTGATAACGCTCAAGCCAAATACATCCATATCGGCGTGGCGAGCCACAATCACCTCGGGAACAGTGCTCATGCCCACTGCGTCACCGCCAATGCGATAGAAGTATCGGTACTCCGATGGAGTCTCGAAAGTGGGGCCTTGAGTACCCACATATACACCTTCCATCAGTCGCACTTTATTCTTTTTAGCTATCTTGCGTGCCAAGTCAAGAATGCGGTGGCTGTAGGCCTCGTTCATAGCGGGGAAGCGTGGACCAAGCTCGTTATAGTTCTTCCCGCGCAAAGGATGGTCAGGGAAGAGGTTAATGTGGTCGGTGATAAGCATCACGTCGCCCACGCGGAAGTCAGGATTCATGCCACCAGCGGCATTGCTAACGCACAGCACTTTCACTCCAATAGCCTTCATCACGCGGATGGGGAAGGTGGCCTCCTTCATCGAGTAACCTTCATAGTAGTGGAAGCGTCCCTGCATCGCCATGACATACTTCTTGCCAAGTTTACCAAAGATGAGCTGGCCCTTGTGGCCCTCAACGGTGGAAACTGGGAAGTTAGGTATCTCACTGTATGGAATAGCAATTTTGACATCGATTTTCTCGGCGAGGTTTCCCAGTCCCGAGCCAAGCACGATAGCCACTTTAGGCATCTCTCCGCCCACTTTCTCTTTGAGGAAAGTTGCGGTCTCTTGGATTTTTTCTAACCAGTTAATTTCTTTTGTCATAATGTCTTTATGTTATGGTAAATAATAATTTTAGTCGTTATTTGCCGAAATCAGTGTCTGAAGCTCATAGATGAAGTCGCGATCCTCATAATTGAGAAAGTCAGCCTGGATAGGTATGAAATAGACCATGTCACGACGTGTGGGAGGGAAATAAGGACTGTTGAGAATGCGCACCGCATCTTTCTCGGTAGTAATGATATATTTGCGGCGGCCCTCAAGTTCCTGAAGCACCTTGAAAATGTAGCGGAAGTCGTTGCGAGTGTAGGTGTGGTGGTCATCGTAGTGAATAACCTTGAGGCGGGTGCCAAACTGCTTAAGATACTTGGTGAAGGGCCGTGGATTTGCAATGCCGGCAATGCCCAGCAACAAATCGTCCTTGTCAAGCCAGTTAAGTGAAGTGAGCTCGGGATTGCCAATTGGGAACACCGGTTCAGGTGCGCCATAGCGTATCTTTGAGAAATACAGCTGCTGGTACTTGAAAAGCTCCAGATGCTCCTTAAACATGCGCAGGTCCACTGGTTTCACGTCATCGGGACACTTGGTAACAACCACCATATCGCATTTGAGAATGCGGTCCGATGGCTCGCGTAGTTGCCCAAGCGGCAGCAACTTGTCTTCAAAAGGTGGACGGTTATAGTCAATCATCACAACATTCACCTTGGGTTTCACATAACGATGCTGCAACGCGTCGTCAAGGAGAATAAGGTCAATGTCGGGGTTGATTTTCAACAGCATCTCAATGCCCTTGCGACGGTTCTCACACACCGCCACATCGATGAGGCCACGGAACTTGTGGTAAATCTGATAGGGTTCATCACCCAAGTCAACAGGAGTAAGGTTGTCGCTAGCCATCACAAATCCTTTGGTGCGACGCTTGTAGCCACGGCTCAAGACGGCGATGTTATAACGTCTGCACAGCCTCGAGACAATATATTCCACATGAGGAGTCTTTCCAGTCCCCCCCACGGTAACATTTCCTATCGATACCACTGGCACCTCAAACGACTCCTCCTTGAGCAGTCCCATATTGAACGCCGCATTTCTCATCCACACCCCAGCGCCATAGCCCCATGACAATGGTGTGAGAAGCACTTTCTCGGTACCGAGAAGCGCCTTGCGGCTTATTCGTTTCATGTTGTCAAAATCCATCTATTATAACTGATGATCTTGGTGTTTTTTGATGTTACTACACTCGCGTCATTCAAGGGTTTAGAAGTCAATCTCTACAGGCTCCATCAAGCACTGTACATGATCTCGACTCAAGATTGCCTGCAGTTGCTCATAGTAGGTGTAGAATATTCCCATGCGGCGCTGCATGTCTTCCTCAACCTTTGAGCGGGTCATTTGCCCTAACATAGATTTGAATGACATCTCCATTTCGGGCAGGTTGGTGATAGAGTAGTCATCACCCAAGTTGGCCTTCTTTGCCACCCAATCGATAGCTGCCTGCAGACCGCCGAACTCATCTACGAGGCCAATGTTCTTGGCCGTGATGCCATCCCACACACGTCCCTCGGCAATTGATTTGATCGAGTCTTGCGACACGTTGCGCCCTACTGCACAGCGATGGGTGAAGAGGTCATAGCCATGTTCCACCATGCGCTGCAAAGCGGCCTTCTGCTGCTCAGTGAGAGGTTTATAAATCGCTCCGGCGATGGCGTTCTTGTTAGTTGACACCTCCTCAAACTTCACTCCCAGAGTGTTGTTTATTAAATTGCTGGCATTAGGCACCATTCCAAAGATACCTATACTACCCGTGATAGTAGTGGGCTCGGCAAAGATGCGCTGTGCCCCCGCTGAGATATAATATCCTCCTGAAGCGGCATAGTCGCTCATCGACACAGCCACAGGTTTGCCGCTCTTCTTGAAGTCCTCGATAGCCTTCCATATCACCTCGCTACCAAAAGCACTACCGCCAGGCGAGTTGACACGCAACACAAGCCCCTTAACATTATCGTCATACTGCAGTTCCCTTAACAATGCCGCCAGCGACTCGCTGTCGATGCCATCCTCGGACATGCCAGGCACACTAGTTGAAGAGTCAATCTCTCCAGTAGCATAGACAACTGCAATTTGCTTGCCCTCATCACCCTTCTTGGTGTCGGTAAGTACCAACTGGCTTGGAGTGATAAGCCTCAGGTCATCTTTCATTTCCACATCGGTCTTGCGGCGCAGCTTGTCTTCCATCTCAGTGCGGTAGCACAGATGGTCAACAATCTTGTTTTGCAATAATTCATCGGTGCCCATTGTCAGCATCACGCTATCGGTAAGCTGTTTGAATGTCTCTGGAGCAATTTTTCTCGACTCTGCCATATCCTTTGAGAGCACACCCCATAAACTGCCGAGGTAATGCTCTTGCTGCTCACGGTTGGCATCGCTCATCTCGCTCAGCATAAAAGGCTCCACGGCACTCTTGAAGGTACCCACGCGCACTATCTGCATCTCAACTCCCACCTTGTCAAGGAGATTCTTGAAATAGGGTGTAGAGGCGCCAAGTCCATGCACGTCAACCGCCCCCTCAGGATTGAGGAAGATGCTGTCGGCAACCGAAGCCAGGTAATAATCGCTCTGCATAATACCCTCGTCGCCAAAGGCATATACAAACTTCTGACTCTTCTTGAAATCAACGAGGGCATTCCTGAGCTCATAAAGCGACGACATCCCCGACACCATTCCGCGGCAGTCAAGATACACGCCATCGATATTCTCGTTATCTTTTGCCAACTTCAAACTCTTGATAAGAGTGTTCAGGTCCTGTCCCCCTTCATCGTCCTTAATCATTGCCATCATCTGGCTCATCTCGTTGGGACGCTCATTGAGCTCACCATCAAGACGCAGATAGAGAATGGAGTTTTTCTCTAGCTTTACGCCCACTGAACTGGACATTGAACTAAAAATCACAAAACTCATAAGAACTGCGGTAATCGTGAAAAATATCAAGGCCAGGAAACTGCCAACAAATGACCCGCAAACTATCAAGAAGAATTTTTTCAACATAACTATAATCGTTTTATTTTAAATCGTTTAGCACCAATATAGAATGCCTCCGATATGTAAATTATTCTACAAAAATCACCTGCACAACAAGGCACACCTGCTATGCAATCTACAAAGATAGATATAAATTTCCCAATAGCAGCGATAAAAAGCGAAAATTATTTCCTTTTTTTCAAAAAAAATGCAAAAGGGGGTGCTTTTAGGCTTATACGAATCGGCAACCATTAAGATTGAAGCCTCGCATAAAGTCGGCAGCGGGCATGCGACGCTTGCCCGAGAGCTGCAACGACAGGATTTCGAGAGCGCCATCGCCACAATCTACCACCAGGTGCTTGCCATCGGCTGTGATGGTGCCAGGAACAGGATTTTGGCTTATTCCACAATGTGCATTGTGCATTGTGCATTGTGCATTGTAGAAAGGTTCGCTAGTGGCGAAAATTTTGACATGTAGAGCGTTGCCATCGGCGTCAATTATCTCGCTCCATGCTGCGGGATAAGGAGAGAGGCCGCGAATGTGGTTGTAGAGTTGCTCAGCAGGACGATTCCAGTCAATGCGACACGTCTCAGTAAAGATTTTTGGTGCCGGTGTAGGCTCCTCGCCTGCGGTAAGCAGCTGGTCTTGCGGAATAGGTTTCACAGTACCGGCGATTATTGCATCAACGGTATCAATCACCATGCCTGCGCCGAGCATCATCAGGCGGTCGTGTATGGTCTCCACATTGTCGGTGCGCCCTATCTCAATGGCTTGCTGTTGTATCACGTCGCCAGTGTCAATCTCATGTTTAAGGAAAAATGTGGTCACGCCTGTAGTGGTGTCGCCATTCATCACTGCCCAATTGATGGGTGCAGCGCCACGGTATTTGGGCAGTAGCGAAGCGTGAAGGTTAAACGTTCCCAGCGGTGGCATTGCCCACACCACCTCGGGGAGCATACGGAAAGCTATGACTATGTGAAGCTGGGCATTGAGTGAGCGCAGTTCATCAACAAACGCCTCATCCTTCAATCGCTCGGGCTGCATGAGATGTAAGCCCTGCTCAACGGCATATTGCTTCACAGCCGACTGTATCATCTTATGCCCTCGTCCGGCAATCTTGTCGGGCATAGTCACCACACCCACAATGTTATAACCGCCCTCCACAAGGCGCCTCAGGCTCTCGACAGCAAAATCGGGAGTGCCAAAAAATACTATTCTTAAGTCTTCTTTAGTCATAAAATGTCAGTTATAAGTTGTCCGTCGAGAATTCTAATCTCTAATCGTGCGAAGCACAACTAATCCATAATCAGCGTAAAGCGCTTTAATCATAGCTATAATGTTTAAGCAATTCGCGGTAGGAATTGAAAATCTTTGACTTGGAAACGAAGCCCACATATTTTCCGTCCTCTACCACGGGGAGGTTCCATGCCTTGGTTTCATCAAAAGTCTTCATTACCTGCTCCATGGGAGTGCCAACCTCTATCAGCGCTGGCGGCGACGACATAAAGCGCTCCACGTAGATTCTCCTATATAAATCTGGACGGAACATAATGTTGCGGATGTCATCGAGCAGCACCACACCTAGCAAACGCCCTTCCTCATCGGTCACGGGGAAGAGGTTGCGCTTACTCTGAGCTATCACGTCAACCATCTCCTTGAGGCTCATTTTGGGATTGACAGGAATGAAATCGGTCTCTATCACACTGTCAATCTTGAGCAGGGTAAGCACCGACTTGTCCTTGTGGTGCGTCAACAGTTGTCCACGCTTTGCCAAGCGGCGAGAATAGATACCGTATGGCAAGAGGATACGAGATGTAAGGTAAGACACCACCGAAACGATAAGCAGAGGCAGGAACAATTCATAGCCACCCGTCATCTCGGCAGTGAGGAAGATTGCCATAAGCGGAGCGTGCATAACGCCAGCCATCACAGCCGCCATGCCTAGTAAGGCGAAGTTTTTGTGCGATAGCGGCAGGGCCTGATCCACCACCCCCAGCGAATTGAGCAGGAAGGCGAAGAAGAAGCCCGCCATACACCCAACATAGAGCGAGGGGGCAAACGTACCACCCACTCCGCCACCGCCGTTGGTTGCACTGGTAGCAAACACCTTTGTGAAACACAAGCACCCAACAAGCGCCACTGCCCACCAAACGCTGCCATGGTGGTCATAGAACAGACTATTTTCAAACAATGGTTTCACATCGCCATTTAGCAGGCTGTTGATTGCACCGTAACCCTCGCCATAGAGCGCAGGGAAGAGGAAGATGAGCGAACTAAGAATCACCGCACCAATAGCAAAGCGCACCCAGTGGTTGGTGATGCGGGCAAACATGTTCTCCATCATTTCTATTGTCTTGTTGAAATAGAAAGAGACAAAGCCACAGAACAGGCCAAGCAAAATCACAAACGGGATGCGAGATGTGAAAAATGGCTCACTCTGCGAGAAGAAGAACTCCATGTTATAGCCCGTGAAAGCATAGGCGACAGTGGCACCAGTCACCGAGGCGATAATCAGCGGCACAACCGACTTGGAGTTCAGGTCGATAAGAAGCACCTCGATGGTAAACAGCACACCGGCAATCGGCGCCTTGAAGATTCCTGCTATACCTGCCGCCGCGCCACAGCCCACAAGAAGCATGAGGGTTTGCGGGGAAAGTCTGAAAAACTGCCCTAAATTAGATCCTATGGCGGCGCCTGTGAAGACGATAGGTCCCTCGGCTCCCACCGAACCACCAAAACCTATAGTTACCGATGACGATACCAGCGAGGCATACATATTGTGAGTCTTTAATCGGCTCTTGCGCTGGGCAATAGCATAGAGCACGCGCGTAACGCCGTGATAGATATCGTCCTTGATGACATAGCGAACATACATACCCGCGAGCAGGATGCCCACTACAGGGAACACCAGATACTCGTAGTTGCCACCAGCAATGCGCACATGCTTGGTGAGAATGCCAGCGATGAAGCCTATAAGGAACTTAAGCAGTACTGCGGCGAGACCAGATACGGCACCTACCACGAGAGCGAGCATCACTACAAAGGTCTTCTCCTTGATGTGATTCTCACGCCAACGGCGCACTGCCGCAATCCATCGCGACACACCTTGCTCCACGGGCTCTTCAGATGTCTTATTTACCTTGCCGTAACTGTTCATCACACTCCCTTGCCGGTAACAACGATTTTTATGGTATAAGCCAGAATCTTGATGTCGTTAAGGAGCGACATATTCTCTATATAAAGCAAGTCGTAGTCGAGACGCTCGAGCATCTCATCTACATTGCGGGCATAGCCAAACTTCACCTGACCCATCGATGTGATGCCAGGACGAACTTGGTGCACAAGCAGATAAGCAGGTTTGCGGGCGACAATCTGGTCGATATAATACTGGCGTTCGGGACGCGGTCCCACGAGCGACATATCACCCTTGAACACGTTCCAAAACTGCGGCAGCTCATCGATGCGGAACTTGCGCAGCACATGACCTAAGCGTGTGATGCGAGGGTCATCGGTGCTCGAAAGCTGAGGCGTGTTGTCTTTCTCGGCATCGGCAACCATAGAACGGAACTTGTAGATTTTGAATCGTTTATTGTGATATCCCACACGCTCCTGCGCGAAGATGACGGGACCTTCTGAATCTAGTTTTATAAGTATCGCCACAATTAAATATACCGGCAAGAGTAGCACCATCAGTATAGCCGAGACGACAATATCCATCACACGCTTGATGTTCTTGCCACCCTCGCTCATAGTGCTGCCGCCCACGTCAACTAGCGGGTCACCATAGAGGTTGCTGAATCGGGCACGCGACATGAACACATTCTTCTTGTCGGGCGTCATCTTGATTGGCAGATTCAAGGCATAGAGGCGGTCGATAATCGCCAGCATCTGCTCCATGTTCTGCTTAGTGGGCACAACTATCACCTCGCTTACCTGCTGCTCCTTGCACACGTCCACTATATCGTCCCAATCATAGATTGGAAGGGCTATATCCTTTACCCTATTCTCTCCTGGCAGCTCAACAAAGCCCACCACGTCGTAACCAAAGGTGTTGATGTTTTTCTTCAAGCGCTGATAGAACGAGAATCCCGAAGCGCCACTACCCACTATCAATGCCTTGAACTGCAACTGGCCGTTCCTGATGCGGCGTGTGACGGCATTGGTAATCAACAACCTCACTAAATACACTACGAAGAACAGCGTGCCCACAAGTAGGAATATCACCTCATAGTTCTCGGTGCGGCTCTCAACCATATCGTTGATGAGCGCAATGAGAATAATCAGAAAACTGTTGCACACGGCACTCAGCAGCGTTATGATGAACTCCTGCAATCGTGACTTGCGGTAAGGAACATTGTAATAACCCGAGAGATAGTAGATAAACATCATGAGCAACGGGAACACCACCTGCCCAACTATCACATTCTCTGACACAAGGAACGAACTCAACGACAGCCAGCCGCCCTTCACAAACCCGAAGTGATAACGCATCAGGTTGAAAAGGAACCAAGCCACATTCGATGACACAAAGTCACCGAGGACATATCTTAGCCGTTGCCGCTGTTCGCCAGTCATTTTATAGTAATCAGTTTTTCAGTATTCTTAGTATCTGCCTAGAACTTAATATTTTACTCTTAAAGCTTATCTAATTATTTTAAACGTTCCATCGCTATGAAGCATGATAATGTTTGATGCCGAGCGAGGCTTAGTATCATCCTGCCGGTATTTCACCACATAGTCAACACGCTGCTTTATCTCGTCGCTTATGTCGGCAAAAGTCTTGGCGCTGGGCTCGCCGCTCACGTTAGCTGAAGTCGATACTAATGGCTTGCCAAACTCGGAGCAGAGTCGCTGCGAGAACTCCTCATGAGGGATGCGAATCCCCAGTGAGTCGTTCTCTCCAAGCAGATTAGGAGCCACATTATAAGCTCCATCATATATAATTGTCAGTGGTTTCACTGCCACGTCAAGCAACTCTCGAGCCATCTCGGGCACACTCACCACATAGTGGTCGAGATGCTCTGCACTGCCCAGAAGCACGATAAGCGCCTTACTGTCGTCGCGCCTCTTGAGGTCATACACCTTCTTCACAGCAGCGGCATTAGTCGCATCACAGCCAATACCCCATATCGTATCGGTAGGATACAATATCACCCCACCACGGCTCAAGACCTCAATGCAAGCTTGTATATCTTCGTCAATTGTCATTAGTCTAACTTCATTTCTTAAATCACTGCTTCATGCGATCTTCTCAAATCAAAAAACAAAGGTAGTGCAATCTTTGCGATAAAAAAAGTAAAAATCACATTTTTCCGTCTTTTTTTTCTCTAAAATTGTTAAAATCCACTTTTTTTGAACACTCAAGTTAATATTTTCGCTAAGTTTGCAGTCTAATTGAGAAGTAGAACAAAATTAGACAAATATACTATTATGACAAAATTCAAATTTGCATTTCTAGCAGTGGCTTTAGTTGCTACAGTTGCTTTGGCCCCAAGTGCTTTGGCCAAAGGCAAGACCAGCACACCACAGGTCATCTACACAGGCGAGATTGCCAAGAAAGTGATTGGTTATAATAGCACCACACCTGTGAGCATCAGCATCACTAACGGACGCATAACCAACATCACAGCCCTCGACAACAAGGAAACCCCAGCCTATTTCAAAAAGGCCAAGGAAAAGGTGTTTAGTCAGTTTATTGGCAAGACTGTTGACGAGGCTCTGAACCTCAAAGCCGATGTTGCAACTGGCGCAACCTATTCAAGCGAAGCCCTTATCAAAAACATCAAGATGGGCTTGCAGCAAGCAAAGGAAAGTAGTCCCAAGCAAACCAACAGCAAGGGCAAGAACAAAAAAGGCAAAGGCAAGCGCAGCATGACAAAATAATGCTTACCCTTAGCTTTAATGACAATGAGCAAGAACCCCATCGCAGGTTCTTGCTCATTGATTTTTCCTAATTAGTTGCTGCGTCATCAAAAGCAATGCATCGCAATGTAGCCCAAGAATGTTACAAAGAACATGATGCCAAACACGTTAAATGTAGTGTTTACAAGTCGGCGCACGTTGACAAACTCGCTGTTGCCCAGCACACAAGAGTTGATGTTATCTGTTTTTTTCATAGCTGTATAATTTTGATTACGACGCAAAATTATATATCATGTGGGCAAAAATCGAGCACGTCAACACTAAAATATCTTAAACCCAATTCGGTCATTAGGATTTATGTTAGAACAGAATTTATTTTGAGCAGGTTGTAAAGAGATTGTTGAAGACATAGCGGACTATGGCAAGACAATATCTGCAACAAAATGCCAAAATAAAGCTGTTATAGCATAAATAGACATACAATTATTACCTTCCGTCGCCGAATGACCGATTTGGGTTAATGCTCACAAAAAAAATGCTTGGCTCAACACCAAGCATTTTTAATGTTTGAAAAAAGATTTATCTCTTATTTAACTACTTTTATAACGCTCTTGCTACCATCGTTCATCTCGCGAACAACGATGTTAACTCCCTGGAATGGAGTTGCGCTCTCAACGCCAGCAACGTTGTAGTAGCGAACAGCCTTAACGTTCTCCATGTTGATAGCATCAATAGCCTCGGGCACATTCTTCTTGATTGTCATCACGAGAGGCAATGGGAGGCCCTTAGTCTCGGCTGTCGAAACAGTAATTTTGTAGTTGCCAGCCTCTTCTATGCGGAAGTTTGCACCGTCAACGAGTGAGATAGGTGACTCAAGCAATTCATTGTTGATCAAGAAGTAACCAACACCGTTGGCGTCTTCACCACCGAACCACTTCCAGCCATCTCCAACAGGAGTGATGAGCTTGAACTCAGCGCCAGCATCGAACTCTACATCACCAGCAAGCTCGTAATTTCCGTTATCAGTGAGTTCAACCATACCATTTACTTGGCTCCAATCGTTGAAGGTACCAACAACATATAGCTGCTCGATTTCAGTAACAACTGGCTCAACAACCTCTACAATCTCCAGAGGAATGAATTGTGCATTGTAGTTGTACCAGCTTGGGATACCATATACATCATAGGTCTTGCCCTCATTGTCCTCGGGGAAGGTAACACCGAAGCGGCCGTAGTAACCTGCAACGCTCTCCTCGCCAGCAACTATAGCGCCATTCTCGCCTAAAGAAGCGCCCTTAATAACGGCATAGTGATACAGGTTGTAAGGATCTTTGGTAACCTGAGCAGGAGTCATTTCTGCAGGAACAAGCTCAGCAGTCTCGGTAGATGCTACCATGCCAGTTATATTCGAAATCTCAGGAGCACCCTTGAACTCAACGTATCTACCACTCCAGCCACCAGGGATAACATCGCCCATCTCATAGCCGGGAACTGAGCCATAGAAATACATACCAACACCTGCCTCATCCTGTGCATAGAGATTTGTGCCAGCTTGTGCAATTGCAATCAAGTTGCCAGTGAAAGTGAAATCAGTGCTCAACTCAAGGGCAAGAATATCGGCTACGGTAGCGCAAGTTACAGGACCTGCCTCTTTCACGAATTCCTTAGAAGCGACAGCTGAAGCAGCACCAGAAACGTCATAGGCAATAGCCTTAACGGTAGCGCTCTCAGTGAGCTCGAATGGAGCCTCATAAGCTGTGGACTGATTTGTTGGCTCTGTACCATCTATAGTGTAATAGATACTTGCACCCTCAGTCTCACAAGTAATAGTTACCTGAGTGCTCTCTGTGAATGGAGTCTCACCCTCGATAACTGGAGTAGCAACGGTAACACCCTGAGCTACAAACTCGAGAGGCATAAACTGTGGAGTTCCATTGTAATAGCTTGTGATACCATAAACATCATAGGTGTTGGCATCGGTTGGAATAGTAGTATTAAAGCGGTTGTTGTAAATCACAACGCTCTCCTCACCAACTGTAATGTTGTTATTAGCAATTGTAGCGCCCTTAATAACGGCATACTTAAATACATTATCAAGACCTACTTGAGCAGGTGTTAATTCCTCGGCAACGAGCTCTTGGGTCTCAGTAGCGGCTTGCATGTTGGCCATACTCTGTAGTTGAGCAGCACCGCCATAAGTTTTCTTGATTGCAGTAAAGCCAGAGGGAATAACGTCATCCTTTTGGTAGTCTTGAGTTGCTTTGAACAGTTGCAAGCCACCGGTTTCATCTTGTGCAAACAACCAATTGTTTGTACCACTAGCTGCATGTGCATGTCCGCTTACTACTAATTGACCTGTAAAGGTAAACTCAGTGTCATCAGCAAGAGCTTTAATTTCGGCTACTGTAGCGCAAGTAACACCTTCTTGCTTGATGGTGTAAGCAGCCGAAGCTACAGAACTTACGTTATCGTCAGCATCAACAGCAATAGCTTTGATAGTCATTGCCTCATTAACTACGATAGGCTCGGTGTAGATCTCACCATTGTCTTCCTCGTAAGAAGGATCTGTGCCATCGATAGTGTAAATAATCATCTCTGCATCAGGAGCACTGATAGTAACTTCGGTACCAGCCTCTACTTCACCAGCTGCAGGGCTGAAAGTGGGAGGTGTAACAGTTACAGGAGGTTCTGTGCCATCATCAAAAGTTACTGCGATAGCAGCCAGTCGAAGGTGACCACTAGTGCCACTAACAGTAAATGTTACAGCAGAAGAACTTCCCTCCCATATTCCATCTTCATAGGCTTCCACATCACTAGTAAGCACATTAGTTCCTCCACCCGAGGCAAATGTGAACTCAATCTTAGATATGGTCTTTGTTGAGGAAGATACAGTGAAATAATTTCCACCATAAACACGAATAGCAGCACCAGTAGTGTAATACTTGGGAGCATTGCTATTTGTGCCCTTGTCAAAAGTAACAGAAAAGTCGGTTCCCTCATAAGATTCAACCGCCTCACCATTAGAGTAACCCTCATCTGCGAAAGTTACTGTCTCTGCCCAAGCTCCAATTGCGAGCATGAGCATCATCATGAGAGATAATACTTTTTTCATAAAAAACGAGTTTAGTTAATAATTTAGTTATTAAGTAGTTAATCGCCTGTGAAAATTGAGCCGCCAGTCTTTTAAGCGGCATTTCTCCTTTCACACCGCAAAGATAAAAAAATATTCTCAATAAAAAAACAGCAAATCAAAATCTTTTAATTCTTTTTTAGCGGTTCTTCACCACTGCCACATAGATGATGAGAATCACATTCATCATCAAAGCATAGATTATGGCGGGGATGGCATACCTGTCATCGCCAAACACGAGCGGACTACTGGCGATAGTGATAGCCTGAGCTGCATTTTGCATTCCTATCTCAATGACGATGGTGCGACGCTCCTTGGTATTCAGGCGCATACCCCACGCAAGCGCCACTCCACTTGCCATTGCAAGTAGAATAAGCACGGTTATAGATATTCCCAGTTGGCCGAAATTGGCGATTATCGCCTCTCGATTCTTGATAAAAAATACTGTTGCAAGGAAAATCAGCGCAGGAAAGGCAACCTTCGACAGCACCTTGTGGATTCTCTCGGCAGCACTCTCCCACTTCTTCCTTACGGCAATGCCCACAATAATGGGAACAAGCATGAGCACAATGTTCTGTATCACGAGATTTCCCACTGGCAGATGAACGTTAACCGTACTGCTTGCCGCAGTAGTCACCCATTCCAAAATCAGTGGCACTGTAAACAAGGTAATAATGCTGCTGCAAGCCGTGAGCGACACCGACAATGCCACATCACCACGAGCTAGCATCGAAAACACATTCGACGAACTCCCGCCTGGACAGCACGCAATCAGCACAAAGCCTATAAGAAAAATTGGCTCCAGATGCAATGCCCACCCTATGAGCCAAGCCAGTGCCGGCAGCACCACTATCTGTCCTACCAAGCCTGCCAACACAGGTTTGGGACGGTCTTTAAACAACTTGAAATCCTGCAATTTCAGGTTCAAGCCCAATTCAAACATCAACAGCGTGAGAATGGGGATTACTATAAAAATTGTCGCGTTCATAATCTTCGTTTATCGATGTTCGGGAGTCGCCCCTTAGTCCATTGTACTTTATACTTTTACTTATTTATGCATTAACTAAAACGCTATCTGAAATTGCGTCAGCCACGCTTTGGTGTCGGGGCCAATGTTGCGGTCACTATAGATGTACTGAGTGCTGATGCGGCAGGCTTTGTATACCCAATACTGAAGGCCCACGAGGTAGTTATTGGTGCGTGTCCAAGCGGGGAAAGCGTCTCGAGCTTCCTTGCTCAGCGAAGTGTTCTTATCAAGATGGTCATAGTCGAGCACCAGGTCAAAATTGCGGAACAAGCGGCACCACAACTCGGCATAAAAGGCGCGGTTTTTGATGTCGCCATTCTTGCCGCCCATATACTCGGTGCGCATTTTCAAAGGTTTCCAATTCACCTCGGCACCCACACTCCATCGGTTGCGGGTGTAATCGTTGCCTTGTGCAAAGGTGCCAAACATGTCATCGGCTTGGGCATTACCTTTGCCAATGATGAATGACCCCGACAGGGTTATATCTTTCGTTGGAAGCACATTGAGCATTGCCACTACATCCTTGTGCTTGTTATTGTCGCGCAGATTCATGCCAGCACCGTTAAACACCCCAACACTATAATTAAGGTAATAGTGTCCGTCACGTGCCTTGATAGCATCACCAGTAATCATCGCGCCCAAATCACGCCCTACATAATTGCCATAGAGCGGATCGCCAGCGATGCCCGCCATATAGCGCGTGCCCTCGTTGAGGTTTACTGTACCAAGCAATGTGGGCGAGATGATGTTCTCAAGCGTGTAAGGGGTCTTGAACTGACCTACCCTAACCTTAAGCTCGGGCAGGAAAGCATACTGGGCATAATACTCATGCAGATGCTTCGGCGCCTGAGTGCTAGCCACGTCTACCATCAGGAAGAAACTCAGTTTGCGTGTCAACTCAGCGTTAGCCATCAAGATAACACGTGTCATGCTGAACGAGTTATTGGTCTCAGGACCTGTTTTCGTCATGTCAAACTGAGTCTGGGCATAACCAAATAACGTTAGTTTGCTCGGTCCAATGTGAATATTCAGCGGCTGCACAGGTTTCTCACCATCTTGTGGACGGGTAGCCATGATAGCACTGTCGCTGGTGTTTAGAGTAGAAACACTAACTTTCAAACTTTTCTTCTCGGTCTCCATAGGCGCCGTTTCCTCGGCAAATGTCAAAAAAGGCATTAAAGCAAGCAACGCCAAAACCAGTTTCTTCATAAAATACATAGTCATTTGTTGATAGTTTGGGGCTTCACAGATGTGACTTTTTCTTTATTTAAAACAAAAATCCGACATACGATGCATTGTCATGCACATTGTCGGATTTTATCGTGAATCGGCTGGGATTCGAACCCAGGACCCACAGCTTAGAAGGCTGTTGCTCTATCCAGCTGAGCTACCGATCCAGCTTTTTTGAGACCTCAGCGCCTCAAAAAGCGGTGCAAAGGTAATACATTTTTCTGAAAAGGCAAAATTTGTGAAATAAATGTTGTAATTTTGCACCACAAAACAAACGTCATAGATATAAATACCTTTAGTACGAAGCACTCTTATTTCCACTCCAGCTAGGAGTAGCAAAAAACAACTTAAGAATGAACATTCTAAACCAAGTGCGCAATTTGCGCATAGCCGACTATAATTATCCGCTCCCCGATGAGCGCATCGCCAAGCACCCTCTCGCACAGCGTGAGCAGTGCAAGGTACTTATGTTCAAGGACAACGCAATCGAGCAGCACATCTTTCACGAAGTGCCTGCGCTGCTGCCCAGCAATGCTTTGCTCGTATACAACAACACGCGTGTAATCAACGCCCGCTTGCGATTCCGCAAAGCCACTGGCAGTCAGATAGAAATTTTCTGCCTAGAACCAGTGGCGCCGCGCGACTACCAGCTCATCTTCCAGACTACACACGAGTGCACATGGCTGTGTTTGGTGGGAAACAGCAAGCGTTGGAAAAGCGGGCCTCTTACCCAACAGATTGACGTGGACGGTAACGCCATCACCATCAATGCCACCCGTGGCGAGCGACGTGGCAACGCCTTTGAGATAATATTCTCTTGGGACGGCGAAGACGTGACCTTTGCATCGGTTTTGGAAGCTTTGGGCGAAATCCCTATCCCACCCTACCTCAACCGTGACACTGAGAAGAGCGACCTCACCGACTACCAGACGGTATATAGCCACATCGACGGCAGCGTGGCGGCTCCCACAGCAGGACTGCACTTCACCGATGAGCTCCTTGCCGAATGCGACCGCCGAGGCATTGAGCGCCGCGAACTCACTCTCCATGTTGGCGCTGGCACTTTCCAGCCCGTAAAGAGCGACAATATTGGCGACCATGCCATGCACACCGAGTTCATTAGCGTGCCACGCGACCTGCTCGCCGAGCTCGCAACCACTAACCGACCAGTGATTGCCGTGGGAACCACAAGCGTCCGCACCCTTGAGAGTCTATATTACATAGGTCAAATTCTTGAGGCCAACCCTGAAGCCACCGAGGAAGAATTGCGTGTCACCCAATGGATGCCCTATACAACCCCGTGTGAAATAACCCCTCAGCAAGCTCTTCAAAACATCGTTGATTACCTCGACTGCCACAATGCCAGCGACTACCTGGGCAGCACCCAACTGATGATAGCCCCAGGCTATCGCTACCGCATCGTTAAAGGAATGATCACCAATTTCCACCAGCCACAAAGCACACTGCTGCTTCTTGTGGCCGCCTTCGTGGGTAACGACAACTGGCGCACCATTTACGAATACGCGCTCAACCATGGCTTCCGATTCCTAAGCTATGGTGACGCATGTCTCTTCCTGTAGTAAATAATACATAATAAAAGCACCCACCAAAAGTTGAAAAACCTCGGTGGGTGTGATATTTGTGGGGTAATTATCTCTTATTTGAGAGCGGTTGCGTTGATGATGTCATTGAGATTCTTCACCAACACTTCTTTGAGCTCGGCACCTTTCATGTTAGTGCCACCAGGCATAATTCTGAAGGTTACAAAGCCTTCACCGTTAGGAACATAGGCCTCATACTCGTAACGACCATCTTTCTCGTTTTCAAAAACCTTATAGGATTTGTCACCCACTGTGATGTCGTCAACAGCTTTGCCACCACGTTTTTTGATGTACTCAACAACATCATTCTCATTCTCAAGAGTATAGTTAAGCATGGCTTCACTGTATGGATTCTCCTTCATAGTCAGGTTACATGAGCTGCGTACCATACGGCTACTAGCCTTCCAACCTTCAGGAACAGTGATTGTGTAGTTGTCACAAGTGAGTTCCTTCTGGTCCTCAATCTTCACTTCATCTTCTGATTCTTCCGATTCTGTTGCTTCCGAAACCTGCTCTTCCGAAACCGATGAGTCTTCTGATGTCTCTTTCTTTGTGTCACAAGATGCCAAAGTCCATGTTGTCAAAGCCACAATGGCCAAAATACTGAAAATTTTCTTCATTTTGTTTTTTGAATTAAGTTTGTTTATTAAAAATGGTTTTCAATTATAACGCAACATTTGTCCTTTTATTATCATTTGGAATGCTTATAAAAACAAAAAGAAGACGATTACGACGATGAGAATGAAGATTACGACGAAGGCTGGGAAGACGGATATGATTTTTAAGTGTAAATTTTTAGTATTGAGCATACTCTAAACTATTTTTGGATAATTAGTCAAAAAGTCTTACCTTTGCCACACATTAATAATAATCCTACACAAAATTGCTTAAGACTTTATTAAAACAGATAGGCACGTTTAAGACTGCCTCGATTCTCACCCCAATCTTCATCGCTCTTGAAGTGGTGATGGGTGTGCTAATACCATATGTGACTTCTTGGATCATCGATGAGGGAATCGCTGATAATGACCTTGGAGACGTGTATAAATATGGCGCCATAATGCTGGTGCTGGCGGCTATGAGTATGATTTTCGGCATACTCGCCGGACGGTTCTCGGCAATGGCATCGTCGGGCTTTGCCCGCAACTTGCGCGATGCTATGTTCCGCAACATCCAAACGTTCTCGTTCTCCAACATCGACAAGTTCAGCTCGTCGGGACTGGTGACCCGCATGACTACCGATGTCAACAACCTCCAGAACGCGTTCCAGATGCTGCTCAGGGTATCGGTAAGAGCGCCGTTAAACCTGATATTCAGCATTTTCATGTGTGTGTTCATCAACACCAAGATGAGCCTCATCTTCGTTATCGCGTTAGTTATTCTCGGCACAGTACTTTACCTTATTATCAGTCGCACTGTGAAACTTTTCACGCAAGTATTCAAGAAATATGATGACTTGAACAACGTGGTGCAGGAAAATGTCTCGGCAATTCGTGTAGTGAAAGCCTTTGTGCGCGAGGACTACGAGAACAAAAAGTTCAGTAAAGCAGCACGAGGTCTCTACAAACTCTTTGTCAAGACCGAGAGCCTGATGGCATTAAACCACCCTGTGATGATGGTTGTTGTATATGGCTGCATTATTGCACTATCGTGGTTTGGAGCAAAACAAATCGTGAGCGACAACCTTACCACTGGCCAGCTCACCTCGCTCTTCACCTACGTAATGACCATCCTCTCTGCGCTGATGATGCTCTCAATGATATTTGTGCAGCTCACAATGAGTGCCGCAAGTGGCAAACGCGTAGCAGAAGTCATCAACGAGAAAGCCGACATCACCAACCCCGAGAATCCTGTAATGACCGTAGCCGACGGAAGCATCGACTTTGAGGATGTGAAGTTCTCATATCAGAAAACTGCGTCTTGCTCGCCCTCTAAAATAGAGATTGCAGGTGTTAGTATAACCGATGTGTTTAATGCCGTCAGAGAATACGAATACGCTATCAGCGACATTAACCTGCACATCGCCAGCGGCGAGACTATTGGCATCATTGGCGGCACTGGTTGCGGCAAATCCACGCTCGCAATGCTCATCAGCCGCATGTATGATGTCTCTGAGGGCAGCATCAAGGTTGGTGGCGTTGACGTGCGCGACTACGACCTCGAGACTTTGAGAAACAACGTGTCGATGGTGTTGCAAAAGAACGTGCTATTCAGCGGCACAGTACTCGACAACCTGCGCTGGGGAAAGACCGACGCCACTCTCGAAGAGTGCAAGCACGCATGCAAGCTGGCATGTGCCGATGAGTTCATAGAGGAAATGCCTAACGGCTACGACACCGTCATCGAGCAAGGCGGTGCCAACGTGTCGGGAGGTCAGAAGCAGCGTCTGTGCATCGCACGCGCTCTGCTCAAGAATCCTAAGGTGCTAGTCCTCGACGACTCCACCAGCGCCTGCGACACCGCTACCGCTGCGAGCATCAGCAAAGCTCTGAGCGATTATATGCCCGACGTCACAAAGGTAATAGTGGCACAACGTGTGCACAGCGTGATGAACGCCAATCGCATCATAGTCATGGACAACGGCCACATCACTGGCTTCGACACCCACGAGAACCTGCTCAAGACCAACGACATCTACCGAGAGATATACACCATCCAAACCCAAGACTCCGGCGACTTCGATAAACCGAAATAAGTTCGAGGAATGGGAACGTGATCGTGAACGGTTCTAACTTTTTTCCGATAACCAATAACACATTTATAAAATGAAACAACTAAACCTTCGCACTGCGATAGTTATTCTGGCGTTAATTCTCGTCGGTTCGCTATCGACCAGCGCACAAAAACAATTCACTCTCGAAGACCTCAACTTTGGTGGCAAGAACTACCAGAACATGGTTCCTCAAAACCGAAACCTCGCCTGGCACGGCAACTTGCTATACCACATGGAAAAAGACTCCATCTGGACTGTCGACACAAAGACAGGCAAGGAAAAACTGGCGTTCACCTCGCAGCAAATCAAAGACTGGGCAGGGCTTGACAAAGCGCCAAACCTCAAATGGGCATCGTTCCCCTACCCCGACAAACCACTCATGTTGATTTATGGCAACAACAAACGTATGCTCGTGGATGTAAAGAACCACAAGGTTGAGTGGGACCAAATCATTAATGATGAGTCAGAAGCCGACTGGAACAAGAACAGCCGCAATGTGGCATATGTCAAGAACGACAACCTCTGGATAACAACCGCCAACGGAGGATACCGGCAAATCACCAGCGATGGCTCACGCGACATCGTTTATGCCCAGTCTGTGCACCGCAACGAGTTTGGCATTGAGAAGGGCACATTTTGGAGCAACAACGGCGACAAGCTAGCCTTCTACCGCATGGACCAGTCGATGGTTACCGACTATCCCCTCATCACTGTCCCCGAGATTGACGACTCCACACAAGTGGAAGCCACTCCCGCACCCGAGAAATATCCCATGGCGGGCCAAACCTCTCATAAGGTGCAGGTGGGCGTACTCGACATCGCTTCGGGCAAAATCATATACCTCGATACTGGCGACCCCACCGACCGATATTTCACCAACATAGCATGGAGTCCCGACGACAAACTGATTTATATGTTTGAGCTCAACCGTGACCAGAACGACTGCCGTCTCGTGAGCTACAACGCATCGACAGGCGCCAAAGTTGCCGAAATCTACCGCGAGACCAGTGACAAATATGTGGAGCCAAGCACCCCCATAGTATTTCTCCCGTGGGATAACAATAAATTTGTTATGCAAAGCCAGAAGGACGGCTACAACCACCTCTACCTGTACAACGCCGACGGCTCGCTCATCAAGCAGCTCACAAGTGGCGAATGGGTGGTTATGGAAATGCTGGGCTTCGACACCGAGAACAAGGCTATCATTATCTCCAGCAACGAGCTCAGCCCTATCCAGAAGAACATCTTCAGCGTGGATGTTGCCACTGGCAAGCGCAATCGGGTTGACGAGGGAGGCAAAGGTTGGCACGGCGCAATCCTTAACAACAACGGCACCTGGCTCGCCGACTACTACTCCGAGCCCGATGTGCCTCGCAACATCGCTATCGTGAACACCGCCACTGGCAAGGCAATACGCTATTTTACAGCACCTAACCCCTGGGAGGGTTATAATGTGCCTGAGTATAGCTGTGGCACCATTAAGGCTGCCGACGGCGTCACCGATCTCTACTACCGCATGGTCAAGCCCATCGACTTCGACCCTGCAAAGAAATATCCCACAGTGGTTTACGTCTATGGTGGACCTCACGCCCACAATGTTGACGCGCGATGGAACTACTGCAGCCGCAGTTGGGAGACCTATATGGCGCAGAAAGGCTATCTGCTATTCATCCTCGACAACCGTGGCAGCGAGAATCGAGGTCGCGACTTTGAGCAAGCCACTTTCCGTCATCTTGGACAGGAAGAGATGAAAGACCAGATGTGCGGCGTCGATTACCTGCGCTCACTGCCCTACGTCGATATGGAACGCCTGGGCGTGCATGGATGGAGCTACGGAGGCTTCATGACCATCAGCCTGATGACCAACTACCCCGATGTATTCAAAGTTGGCGTTGCTGGCGGACCGGTAATCGATTGGAAATGGTATGAGGTGATGTATGGCGAGCGCTATATGGACACCCCACAAAGCAACCCCGAGGGATATGCTCAAGCAAGCCTCATCCACAAGGCCAAAGACTTGAAAGGCAGACTGCAGATCATCATTGGTCTCAACGATCCCACCGTAGTGCCACAGCACGCCTACTCCTTCCTCAAGGCCTGCATCGCTGCCGACACTCAACCCGACTTCTATGTTTATCCTGGTCAGGGCCACAACATGCGAGGTCACCAAAGCGTGCACCTCCACGAACGCATCACCCGCTATTTTGAGGATTACTTGAAATAAATGAAAGAAACACAAAGAAAAAAGGAGGAAGTGCTCAAAGCATCTCCTCCTTGTTTTTTTAAAACCCGAATCTGTCATTAGGATTTGGGTTTAATTCATTTACTCCTTTTCAAAAAGAAATCCCTGACTCATCGTCGGGGATTGCTTAACTAATTAACTTTCTAATACCATTAACATAAACCTTAAAACAATGAAAAGTATCGTCTCACGACGACAAAGATTTCATAACCTTAAAAAACTAATACCATGAAAACTGATGCAAAGGTATAGCATTTTGTGTTATAAAACATAATTTTCAAGCAGAAATCGCTATATTTTAACCTCTTTTAACGAAAAACCCGTGAAAATGCTGTTCTATAACACATTTTTACAGCATTATTGAACTATTTTTTCGCTGGTTGTGTGTTATTGGTTTTCGGTTAAAGGTAATAACCGTTCTCAATCACAAGAAATATCATACTGCCCTAAACCTCAACACTGTCTTCTGTCAACCATCAACAAAAAAACCAGCGATTTCAAAAAATCTGATTGCTGATAACTGACAACTGAAAACTTTTATCTAACTTTGCACTTTATTTAAAATAGAATTAATGGCGAGGACCACACGATTATTTCTTATCTTTTTTCTGGCGCTCATTGCGGTGCTGGCGGTTGTGTCGTGCTCCTCAATAAAACACGTGCCCGACGGACAGCTGCTCCTCGACAAGACAAAGATCAACATCCTTGACAAGGAGAACGGAGAGGACATAAATGCTAACGAGCTTGTCAACTACTTGCGTCAGACCGAGAACCACAAGGTGCTGGGCGGTTTCAAGATGCAGCTCGCCATCTACAACCTCTCGGGCAAAGACTCCACCAAGTGGTTCAACCGATGGATTCAGCGCGTGGGCTCGCCGCCTGTTATCTACGACTCCACACTTACCATGGCGAGCGTTAACCAGCTGCAGCGGGCACTTATCAACAAGGGATTCCTCAAAAGCGATGTCGCAAGCGAAGTCAAACTCCTCCCCGAGAAAAAGAAGGCACAGGTGACCTACAACGTCACCCTCAACAAGCCATATACCATTCGCTCCATCAAATACGACATCAAGAGCGACAGTCTGCGCAGCATCATCCTGAGCGACACCACCGACTTCCCCATCAAGACCAATTCGTTGCTCGACCACAATAAGCTCGACTCCGAGCGCGAGCTCATTGTGCAACGGATGCGAAACAACGGATATTACGCCTTCAACAAGAACTATATCACCTTCCTTGCCGACACCGCTGCCGGCTCTCGCGAGGTGGACCTCACATTGACTCTGAGCGAGAACATTCAAGAGTTGCCTCGCATCCCTATGACCGACACTCACCGCCAGTTCTATGTGCGTAACGTGGTGTTTGTCACCAACTACGACGCGGTGACTATGCAGAACGGCTTCTACGGCGACACCGTTTCCTACAATGGCATCATTATGCTATATGGCGACGACAAGTATATTGACAAAGATGTCCTCTACGAAAGCTGCTTCATCAGGCCTATGCAGCTCTACAACGCTAGCGATGTGGACCGCACCTACAAAGCCCTGGGAAGGCTGGGCATCATCAAGTTCATAAACATCGACATGAGGCCCTTTATGGACGTTGCAGGTGACCTGTGGGTTGATGCCTACATACTCCTCAACCGCGACAAGTCACAAACCATCTCCTTCTCGCTCGAGGGAACCAACAGCGAGGGTGACCTGGGTTTTGGCATCGGAGCCGACTATCAGCATCGCAACATCTTCAAGGGCTCAGAGATTCTCAACGTCAAGTTCAAAGCCTCCTACGAGAGCCTCTCGGGCGACCTCAGCGGTCTTATCAACGACAACTACAGCGAGTACTCGGGCGACGTGGGCATCACTTTCCCAAAGTTCAAGATGCCGTTCCTGCCCGAGAGTTACAAGCGACGCATTCAGGCGTCAACCGAGTTCATGACCAGCTTCAACTATCAGGAGCGACCCGAATACACACGCATCATCGCCGGTGCGGGGTGGAAATACATCTGGAGCGAGCGCAACAACCAGATGCGACACACCTTCAACCTCATCGACATCAGCTATGTGTATCTGCCCAAGAGCAAGATAAACTTCCTCGACAGCATCACCAACCCGCTGCTGCGTTACTCCTACGAGAACCACCTTATCATGCGCATGGGTTACACATTCTACAAGACCAACAAGCGCATGGTGAACCCCCTCACCACGGTGTTCCAGAACGACATCTACACCATCCGCGCTACGGGTGAGATTGCTGGCAACCTGCTTTATGGCATCTCGCATCTCATAGGGCAGAAACGCGAGGAAGATGATAGTTACAAAGTATTTGGAACACGATATTCGCAATACATAAAACTCGACGGCGACTTCGCCCTCACTCACTACTTCAACCATCGCAGCTCGGTGGCGATGCACGCGGGCTTTGGTATCGCCATACCCTACGGCAACAGCACTGTGCTGCCTTTCGAGAAGAGGTTCTACTCGGGTGGCGCCAACAGCGTCAGGGGATGGGGTGTGCGCACCCTCGGTCCTGGTAGCTTCGATGGCAAGAAGTCGCAAAACAGCTTCATCTACCAGTGCGGCGACATCAGGCTCGACCTCAACATCGAGTACCGATGCAAGCTCTTCTGGGTGCTCGAGCTTGGCGCATTCATCGACTGCGGCAATGTGTGGACCATTCGTGAGTATGAGAACCAGCCGGGCGGAGTGTTCAAAATCGATAAGTTCTACGAACAACTCGCACTATCCTACGGACTTGGTCTGCGCATGGATTTCAGCTACTTCCTCATGCGCTTCGATGTGGGAATGAAAGCACACAACCCTGCCTCAGGTCAAGAACACTGGCCACTCTTCTCGCCACAGTTCAAACGCGACGCCGAGTTCCACTTCTCGATAGGATATCCGTTCTAAAAAGAAAAAAGAGACTAGCGAAGCGGCAAACTATAAACAATAAACTATGAACTAATATGAAACAACTAGCAATATTCGACCTTGACGGCACGCTGCTCAACACCGTCAAAGACCTGGGAGAAGCGGCTAACTACGCCCTCGACCGCAATGGGTTTCACACCCACAGCATTGCCTCCTACCCTTTCTTCGTAGGCAATGGTGTGAGGCGACTCATCGAACGAGTGCTCCCCGAGGACGCGCGCAAAAAAGATTCGGTGGTCGAGACCATGCTCAAAGACTTCAAGGAGTACTACGACCAGAATAACACCAAGCGCACCAAACCCTATGACGGCATCCACGAACTTCTGCTCGAGTTGCAAGAGCGCGGCGTGAAGCTCGCCGTGGCTAGCAACAAATACCAGAGCGCCACAACCACCATCATCAACCACTTCTTCCCCGACATCGAGTGGCTCGCCATTGAAGGGCAGCAAGAAGGCGTTCCCGTCAAGCCCGACCCGTCAATTCTCTTTATGATTCTCGCCAAAGCCGCCATTGCCAAGAGCGACACCATCTACATTGGCGACTCTGGTCTCGACATGGAGGCTGCCCGACGTGCATGCGTTGATTCGATTGGCGTAACATGGGGATTCCGGCCTGAGAAAGAGCTCAAAGAATACCACGCCAACGTCATCATCAACAAGCCAAAAGACATCCTCCCCATCATCGAAAACGGCATTCCTTTGTAATGACATGTCCGAAGGATTTGTAGGAACGAGAGTGAAGAATTTGTAGGGACGAGGCCTGCCTCGTCCGAAAAGGGAAGAATTATAGAAGGGGGGCATAATTCTGTCAATCATGGTTTTGAAAAATCAGAAAATTCAGATAATTCAGTTGTTTATATTAAAATCTGTGCTTTGACACAGCCGCGCCAAGAGAACCGTTCCCGATCACGTTCCCGTTCACGATCACGTTCACAATCCCGTTCCCCGATTTTTCAAAGAAAAATCTCAAAACTCTTGCACATCTCAAAAACTTGCATTACCTTTGCATCGCTTTTCCAAAAAGCACGGGTGCTTAGCTCAGCTGGTTCAGAGCATCTGCCTTACAAGCAGAGGGTCGGCGGTTCGAATCCGTCAGCACCCACCCAAGATTAAATCGCTGATAGTAATTTGATTAATTCAAGACTATCAGCGAT